>CAIYBH010000255.1 GCA_903924405.1 uncultured Planctomycetaceae bacterium
ATCCCAGCCCCCATCTGGAATGGTCAAACGGTGGCAATCCGGGAATTCCGGGGCGATTTCAGCTTGATGGAACACCACGACTTGAGTGTCCCGTTCGGCAGTGAAAACGCTGGACGTTCGTTTCGTCGGAGCGAAACGCGACTATTTTCCGATTCAACACCGCTTGGCCATCCCAGCCCCCATCTGGAATGGCCAAACGATGGCAATCCGGGAATTCCGGGGCGATTTCAGCTTGATGGAACACAACGACTTGAGTGTCCCGTTCTACAGTGAAAACGCTGGACGTTCGTTTCGTCGGAGCGAAACGCGACTATTTTCCGATTCAACACCGCTTGGCCATCCCAGCCCCCATCTGGAACGGCCAAACGGTGGCAATCCGGGAATTCCCGGGCGATTTCAGCTTGATGGAACACAACGACTTGAGTGTCCCGTTCTGCAGTGAAAACGCTGGACGTTCGTTTCGTCGGAGCGAAACGCGACTATCTGAGCGATGAACACCGTTTTGCCATCGCAGCCCCCGGTCATCCGGGGAAAACGGCAGATGAGGCTCTGGGTTGAAGCCCGGTTTGGGTTATTGGGCGTCGATGTCCTTCAAGACCTGACTGTAAACGGATTTTGCATGCTCATAGGCCGCTCGGGCTGCCTCACGTTCGCTCTCACGAATGTTATTCTGTTTCGCCTCCCAGCAAACGTCCACAGCCTTCAGGCACCACTCGGCACTCCGCCGATTTGCACGGATGGGCTGCTGATTCACGTGGACAAAGATGGGATTGGTGTGAACCGACGGAAGAACTCGAACCGCAACCCACGCGGATTGTTTCAGTTCGAGGGGAATCGAGAAGGACTCGATGTGCCCGTCGGCCAGCAATTCCTGAGTCGCGGCCACTTCACCGTTCACGATGATCTCTACCGGTACCCGCCGTGTGTCTCCCAGTCGACTTCGCTCGAGGTGCCAGTACGGCTTTTCGTCCAGACGCCTTCGGCGAATCGATTCTGTAAGTTCCGTCGGTTGCTCTTCGAGGAGTGCTGCGGCGTCGAAAGTCACCGTCACCTTTCCGGGGGCGGCGATGTCCAGACGACTGACACCTGACGGCGTGCGTTCGCCAACGCCAAGGCCGTCGATACGAAAATCCAGCACATGGCTCAGACCATCACCGCAGTAGCTGCGACCATCCCGCAGTCCCTCCACCCACGCATCGTATGTGAGTTCCTGTGCATTCGGCAGACCAACATAGATCCGACCAAGGCCCACGCGGTCTCCGTAGATGCAGGGAAAGTCGGTTTCGCCGCTGATTCGCGTCGTCATTCCGCAGTTCAGTGTGTGATACCAGACGTTGAGTTCCCAGATCGCGGGTGTATCCACTGCGGAAATAAAGTCGCAGATTCCGTGCGTCGTGGTGACCACGAACTCATTGGCCCCGATGCCGTCGAACCGAGGCATGGCGTAGTCCGGCAGAGTTGCGGCCGCTTTCCCCTGCCAACCCTGTGGTGCCCCACCCCACGGCTGTCCATGAAATTCCCGCTGCCCATTCGGCATCAGGTCAGGCAACGCCAGCCCCCAACCACTGTGACTGTATCCCACAACTCCTCCCTGCTCCCGCCCCCATTTCAGGACTGGCAGCGTCCAGCTGGGCCACTGTTCGAGGCGAGTCGTTCCGGGGTAGTCGTCCTCCTGAAGCTTCAGCAGACACAGGTGCCCGGCATGCGATGACGGGAAGCCGCTCACTTCGATGTCATAACGCATTAGTGATCCGTTGCGCGAAAGCTGAGACACACCGCCTTCGAAAAACTGCTTCTGTGTGTACCAGCAGGGACCCCAACTCAAAACACAGCCGACGTTCAGGTCCTCGCCCAGAATGTGCCGCAGCATGTCTTCCGGTCCAACACCTTCTGTCGGGCTGTCATAATGAGCACATCCGGCGGCATGCACGTGATGATCACCGGAATACCAGCCTCGGCGGGCGATGTGGATCCAGCGTTTCAACTGGAACGACAGAAGATGCTCCGCCGCGTCCGGAATTGTGACCTGCAGGGATTGCGGCAAATACTCAGGACCTCGGTTGACGACAATCGTGTACTGTCCCGGAGGAAGCTGAACACTCTCGCCATCTGCACGATAAACCTGTTCATGAAAAAAGAAATCCGGAGCAAGTCGGCGCGATGGAAGTGGATACAGTCGTCCAGCGCTGTCCCGAATGATGAAGTTGGCCGTCGTGGGAGTCCCGTCAACATCGCGAATCTGCAACTTCACCTGCACCGCTGGACGACACTGAAACAGCACAGGAATCCCGCTGCGAAAACCAAGATCCTGCGTCCCTGCGCCAATGTGGAAGGATAAAGTGGCTTCCCGTGGACCGGCGTCACGACTGTACAACAGCACAATCTGATACTCAGCCAGCAACCCCGATAACGTCGGCTTCATGGGCTCTCTATTGAGCACTGAAAGATCCAGAAAACGGTCCCGGACCTCGTCCGGGTTCACCAAACGTTCACGGGTACGCGGCTCTTCACGAGCCCCCTTCCCCTGCTGATAGACCGGCAAGGCATTGGGGCTTTCCAGCTGTAGCGGTGGGTTGATCCCCGCTTCGTTGTGGACTTTGACAAGAAATGCGCGCCACCCCTGCTGCATTAGTTCTTTTGCCACCGGGCCCTCCTGGACCCGCACGCGACTCTCC
Organism: uncultured Planctomycetaceae bacterium; assembly: GCA_903924405.1. GTDB lineage: Bacteria > Planctomycetota > Planctomycetia > Planctomycetales > Planctomycetaceae > SXXK01. The sequence continues at coordinate 2,676 of CAIYBH010000255.1, forward strand.
GGATTGATGTGAATCAACGCGAGGCAGAGCGGATCCAGAAGTTCCTGGATCGCTCGAACAGCCTGACGGTCGTCGTCCAGTTTTGAGGCGTTCTCAAGTCCAGCCACGATCTCTGGTGAAAGTGGGGCGCCCGCATAACTGAGTGCTTCAGTAACTCGACGTGTTGCCGCCACAAATGGCTGCCGTTCGACGTCGGCAATCACAGGCAACTCCCCGGCAATCCCTTCGCTGATCGCGAACAAACCAGCCAACAGCCAAAGCCCGATGCCGTTGATCGTTTGAGCTCCCCGCATACCTCTGTCTCCCGCCAACCTTCGCTCACCAGATTCTGGTCTGACACGCCAGCCCTACGGCTATCGGGTATTGTGACGTCCGACCCGGGGAAGGTCGAGTCAGAGCAGATCTGCTGGTGCGGCGAAACAGGATCGCAGGGCGGCGGAGAGCCGAACGTTCCGGAGCGTGCTTCGAGGACGTGGGTGATAATTCGTCGATCGTCAACTCAGCGGAATCGGCCAACTCCAGCCCGAGGAAAACCCTCCGTCGACATACAAGGTCTGGCCCGTCATGAAGGCCGACGCTTTTGATGCAAGGAACACGGCGGTGCCGACCATGTCCTCCGGCGTCCCCAGCCTGCCGAGCGGTGCGTTTGCGGCATTCCAGGCTTGCATGTCCGGGTCAGACCAGAGTTTTCGGGTGAGGTCCGTCAGAATAAAGCCTGGCGCCAGACTGTTGACACGCACCCCGTGACGCCCCCATTCCAGCGCCAGCCCACGTGTCATCCCCTGCATTCCGAATTTGCTGATGGCATAGGGCAAAACACCCTTCAGTGGCATCCAGGTGTTCAGGGACTCAACGTTGATCTGAACCCCGGCACCGCGTTCGATCATGTGTCGACCCACCTGCTGCGCCATCAGGAACGCACCCCGCAGGTTCGTGTCGAGAATGAAATCGTAGTCTTCCAGAGTCACCGTCTCGGCACGCTTTCGCCGATTCACCCCAGCCACATTCACGAGTGTGTCAATGCGTCCATGCATTTGCAGCACAGTATCAACCGTGCTGGAAATCTGCTCGGGCTGACTGACATCACAAACAAGGCCTTCAACGGCCAGCTGCTGTTCTCGCATCTCAGAAACAGCGGTCTCGACCGACTCAGGGCTCTGGCTGCAGATCACAACCTGCGCTCCGCGACGGGAAAACCCCTCCGCAATCGCTCGGCCAATCCCACGACTGCCACCGGTGACCAAAACTACCTGATCCTGAACGGAAAACAAATCGTCACTGGCCGTCACTGCAAGGCCTCCTTCAAGTAACCTGCCCCTGAATCCCGAGCCTCAGGACAGCCGGGAACACAACTGGTCGGAATATGGGTCTTCGATCCTGCGGACCGGCCACCTACCCGCACAGCTCAAACACGGGTGATACAACTCTCATTCGCTCTTTGAAGAGCCGGAATCCGATTTCTTCGATTCCGAAGATGTTCCTGAACTGCTGCTTTCCGAGGACTTTTTGGCGGCTTCCGCACCCTTCTTCCACGAATCGCTGCGATAGTCGGTCTGATAAAATCCGGAACCGCGGAAGATAATCCCTCCACCAGCACTGATGATTCGCTCAGCCTTCTGCTTTTTGCAGGCGGGACACTTCTTTGTCGGCTTTGCTGTGATGGGCTGAAACTCTTCCCACTTGTGATCGCAGCTATTGCACCGATATTCGTATGTCGGCATTTTCAACACCTCTGATATGAAAAAGTGCCCCCAACCACAGGGCAAGTTCTGTCAACCTGTTACCGTCGCAAACACAGACCGCCTGTTGAGCTTGATCGCTCGGTTCAACGTCCCACGGAACATTGAGACTGACCCAGCGGCCGAAAAAAAACACATTCACGCGTAAGGCGTCTTTACGGAGCCGGTGGCGCACTGGAGACAATCACGCGTGCTGGTCGAACAATCCGATCATGCATGCGATAACCCGTTTCAATCACCTGCAACACGGTCATTGGCTCATGGTCCGCTGACGGGATCTGAGTCAACGCCTCGTGCACATTCGGGTCAAATGGCTTGCCAAGTGCCTCAATCGGTTCTGTGGCATGCAGCTTCAGAATGTCCCGAAACTGCTGAGACACCATGCGGACACCCTCGATCAGGACCTGCTTGTCTCCGGTCTGCTCGGCACTCTGGATGGCACGCTGCAGTCCATCGAGCCCAGGTAACAGATCACGAACCAGTCGCAGAGATTCGAACTTTCGCGCGTCGTCCTGATCCTTCTGCACCCGTCGTCGATAGTTCTCGAAATCCGCAAGTGATCTCACCAACCTGGACTGCAGGTCTTCCACCTTCGCCTGCAGTTCCGCCACGGCCGGTACTGACGATGAAGGGTCATTCTGCACCGCATCGGTGACGGCGTCTACCGCTGCAGAGACTGGATCGTTCGCACTCTGATTGTCGTTCATCTCTGTTGTCCTCGGCACAAGTCGGTCTGTGAGGTCCTGTTCAATGGTCAGCTATTCATCAATCGGCTGGTGAATCTGTTGCAGTATCGGTGTCGGCCACCTGCGGTAACGACAGTTGTGGGCAACCCCGTGTGTTCTTCCAAATCACTGTTGTCTGGATTTGTGTTTCCTGAGGAGTTCACGGAAGCACCCTGCAGTTTCTGAATCTGCCCGAACACCTTTCGGAGATACGCAGCCCCGAAGTGTGTGGTCTCGTTCGTCAGCGTCGTCTCAATCTTCTTCGTCTTCAGAGTCACCCGAAAAGAAGGCCTTCACCTGCTCGAAGAAGGTCTTTCGCTGAGGCATTACGTCCTTGTGATCGAGCTCTGCAAGTTTACGCAGCAGTTCTTCCTGATCTGCTGAGAGTTTTCGGGGAACTTCCACCTGAATTTCGACCAGCAGGTCTCCCGACTTCATGGATGCACCACGCGGGTCCGGCATCCCAAAGCCTTTCAGGCGGTTGACTTCGCCTGGTTGAGTCCCCGGGCGAACTTTCAGAGTCTCTTTACCCTTCAGAGTCGGAATTTCAATTTCTGCACCCAGAGCAGCCTGGGCGAATGTGATGGGCATGCGGTACATCAGGTCCTGGCCATCACGCTGAAACAGGGGATGCCGCCGCACCTCAACATTGACGTACAGGTCCCCGCGTGGTCCTCCGTTCAACCCCGCTTCGCCTTCTCCTCGCAGGCACAACTGCATCCCGGTGTCGATACCAGCCGGAATGGAAACCTCCCGGACGACCTCTTTCATGCCCCTGCCCTGCCCTCGACAGTCCGTGCAGGGATCTTTGACCACTGTCCCACGACCACGGCACGCCGGGCATGTGGTCTGCATCCGGAAGAAGCCCTGAGACTGCACGACCTGGCCATGTCCACGGCATGTGGAGCAGGTGCTCGGCGATGTCCCCGGCCGACATCCGGAACCCTGGCATTTGTCACAGGGCTCGTTGCGCGAAAATCGCAATTCGCGACGACACCCCTGAAAAGCTTCTGTGAGATCGATACGCACCTGAGCCTGCAGCGTCTCGCCTCGTGCCCCAGCTCCACGTCCGCCCCGACCACCGCCACCGGAATTGAAGACACCCTCAAACAGGTCTCCGAAGGCGCCGAAAATGTCACCCAGATCCTGAGCCCCGGCAGAACGTGCTCCGCCCCGAACACCTTCGTGACCAAATCGATCGTACCGCGCCCGCTTGTCTGCGTCGGACAGCACCTCGGCCGCTTCCTGAACCTCTTTGAATCGTTCGATCGCCTCATCATCCCCCTGATTACGGTCGGGATGGTATTTGGCTGCCAGTCGCTTGTAGGCCTTCCGGATCTCTTCTGCCGACGCGGTGCGAGACACACCCAGGACTTCATAGTAGTCACGCTCTGCTGGCATCTCTTCTGACCGTCTGAAAATGAACTGGATTCAAGTTGCTACATAACAAAAGCGGGACACCATCGCTGGTGCCCCGCTGACTTTCTCTGAACTCAACACCTGGTGCCACTGCCCCGCGGGGATCTGAAAGCACCAGTCCCATGTCAGCGAATGACACCTTCGGATGCTGGCTTCTTTCCGCCTTCTGCATCTTCAATCTTCGTGACCAGCACCTGGGTTGTCAGCATCAAGCCGGAAATCGAGGCGGCATTGGACAGTGCATTGCGAACCACCTTAGCAGGGTCCAGAATGCCAGCCTTGAACATGTCGACGTATGTGTCCTTCGACGCATCGTAGCCCATGCTGCCAGACAGCTGACGCACTTCGTCAACAATCACGGCGCCGTCCTTACCGCAGTTACCAGCGATGGTCCGTGCAGGAGCTTCCAGAGCTCGAGCCACAATGCCAGCACCGATTGCTTCGTCGCCGGACAGAGCCAGTTTGTTGACCGCATCGATCGCTCGCAGCAGAGCCACACCACCGCCCGGAAGAATACCTTCTTCCACAGCAGCGCGAGTTGCATGCAGCGCGTCTTCCATACGAGCCTTGGTCTGCTTCATTTCGGCTTCGGTGGAGGCACCGACAGAAATCACAGCAACGCCACCAGTCAGCTTCGCCAGTCGCTCCTGGAATTTCTCGCGATCATAGTCGCTGTCCGTCTTTTCGATGTGGTCCCGAATCTGCTGCACGCGAGTCTTGATGGCGTCGGACTTTCCGGCACCTTCCACGATCGTGCAGTCGTCCTTGGAAACTTCGACGCGACGGGCACTGCCGAGGTGACCGACTTCGACGTTCTCCAGCTTAATGCCGAGATCTTCGGAAATCAGAGTGCCACCCGTCAGCACGGCCATGTCACCCAGCATCGCCTTGCGACGATCGCCGAATCCCGGAGCCTTGACAGCACAGATCTTCAGAATGCCACGCAGCTTGTTGACCACGAGGGCCGTCAGAGCTTCGCCATCAACATCTTCCGCGACAACCAGCAACGGCTTGCCAGTCCGGGCGACCTTTTCCAGCAACGGCACAAACTCACGCAGGCTGGAGACCTTCTTTTCGAACAACAGGATCAAACAGTCTTCCAGCACACACTTCATGCTGTCAGCCTGAGTCACGAAATAGGGACTGATGTAGCCCTTATCGAACTGCATGCCTTCTGCGAATTCCAGTGTCGTGGAACTGGCTTTGCCTTCTTCGACGGTGATGACACCGTCGCGTCCGACTCGTTCCATCGCATTGGCGATCATGTCGCCAATCGCTTTATCGTTGTTCGCGGAAATTGCCCCAACCTGAGCGATCTGCTGCTTCGATTCTACCGGGCGAGCCAGTTTCTCGATGCTCTTCAGAGCCGCCTCAACGGCAATCTCGATGCCACGACGCACAACGGTGGGGTTCGCACCCAGCGAGATGCTGCGCAGACCTTCATTGTAAATTGCACGAGCCAGCACGGTTGCGGTGGTGGTTCCGTCACCGGCTGTGTCGCTGGTCTTGCTGGCCACTTCGTTGACCAGTTTCGCACCCATGTGCTCGTACGGGTCTTCCAGTTCGACTTCCTTGGAAACAGTCACCCCGTCCTTGGTCACTACAGGGTTTCCGAAACTCTTGTCAATAATGACGTTTCGGCCTGTGGGTCCCATCGTGACGGCGACCGCATTCGCCAGCGTATCTACACCACGCTGCAGCTTGATGCGGGCTCGATCATCAAACAAAAGTTGCTTTGCCACTTCAAAGGCTCCTTACAGCGATCAACCGCTGGGAAAATTTCAATTCAAAAAGATTCAGTGAACCCTGTGGTTCTGACGCACAGTGCTGTGCGCGACGAACAGGACGATCCGGGATGAGCGGCAACCGTAACTGATTGCCGCTCTGCACCCCTGGCCGACTTATCAGACAAGCTTCGCCAGAATGTCGCTCTCACGCAGGATCTTCACATCCTGGCCGTCGACTTCGATCTCAGTCCCGCCGTACTTACCAAACAGTACCTGATCCCCGACCTTCACGCTGACCGGAGAACGCTCGCCGCTTTCCAGCAGACGACCCGGACCAACGGCAATCACGGTGCCACGCTGCTGCTTTTCCTTGGCAGCGTCCGGCAGCACGATCCCACCAGCGGTGGTTTCTTCAGCTTCGTTGGGGCGAACAACAACACGGTCATCAAGAGGATTAATCTTCATCTCTATAACTCCATCAAATGACGGGCCAGGCCCGAATATGCAAATGTTGAATTCCCAGGACACACAGAAAAGAACCGTCGACAGCGAACCAGCACTACATCATGCCGCCCATGCCGCCCATTCCTCCCATGCCACCCATTCCTCCCATATCGCCCATGCCGCCTCCGTCGTGGTGGTGATCGTGGTGGCCGTCCTTCTCGGGCTTCTTTGGCTCATTCACAATCAGACAGTCCGTCGTCATCAGCAGAGACGCTACGCTGGCAGCATTCTGCAACGCTGTCCGCACCACCTTGGTCGGGTCGATCACACCGAACTGCAGCATGTCGCCATACGTGTTGTTCAGGGCGTCGTAACCGTAGCTGGTCTTCTTTTCTTTCTTCACACGATTCGCAACGACCGCTCCGTCGAGGCCGGCGTTCTGTGCGATGGTTCGCAGTGGCATTTCCAGAATGCCGCGAACCAGTTCCACACCGTACTCTTCGTCACCCTTCAGGTTCAGCCCGTCGAGTGCTGAGGCACAGCGGAGCAAGGCAACGCCGCCACCTGGGACAATACCTTCTTCGATCGCAGCACGCGTAGCCGCCAGTGCGTCGTCGATCAGGTCCTTGCGTTCCTTCATCTCAGTTTCGGTGGCAGCACCGACACTGATCTGAGCAACACCGCCTGCGAGTTTCGCGAGGCGTTCCTGAAGTTTCTCGCGATCATAGTCGCTGTCCGTCGCGTCAATCTCACGACGAATCTGCTCAGCACGACCGGCGATTTCAGCCTTCTTGCCGGCACCTTCCACGATCACCGTGTTGTTAGCATCAATCCGCACGCGCTTTGCACGACCGAGATCTGACAACTGGATATTTTCCAGTTTCACGCCGAGGTCTTTGAAGAATGCCTTGCCGCCGGTCAGGACGGCAATGTCTTCCATCATGGCTTTGCGACGATCGCCGTAGCCTGGTGCCTTGACAGCAGCAACCTTCACGATGCCGCGCATCTTGTTGACGACCAGCGTTGCAAGAGCTTCGCCTTCGACGTCTTCTGCAATGATCAGCAATGGAACGTTGCCCTTGCTGATGGCTTCGAGCACTGGGACCAGAGACTTGGCGGTGCTGATCTTCTCTTCGTGCAGCAGGATCCGGCAGTTTTCCAGAACCACTTCCTGCTCGTCTTCATTGGTAATGAAGTGCGGAGACAGATAGCCGCGATCAAACTGCATGCCCTCGACAAGGTCAACTTCGGTGCTGACGTGCCGACCTTCTTCGACGGTGATCACACCATCTTTGCCGACCTTCAACAGTGCGTCAGCGAGGATCTCGCCGATTTCCGTGCTGTTGTTACCCGCGATGGTGGCAACGCGAGCGATGGATTCTTTGTCGGTGGCCTTCACAGGCTTGGCCATCTTCTGCAGAGCGTCGATGACGGCAGTGACAGCCTTCTGTGCGCCACGGCTGAGTGCCATTGCGTCGGCACCGGCAGCGATGTACTTCAGACCAGCCCGGTACATGGCTTCTGCCAGAACGGTGGCAGTTGTTGTTCCGTCTCCGGCAACATCGTTGGTTTTGGAAGCCGCTTCCTTCACCAGCTGCACAGCCACGTTCTCGTAGGGATCTTCCAGATCAATATCTTCGGCAACTGTCACACCGTCCTTGGTGACCTTCGGGGCGCCCCACCCCTTGTCCAGAACCGCGTTGCGGCCGCGTGGGCCCAGCGTGCTGGCAACAGCCTTCGACAGCTTTGAAACGCCGGAAAGCAGGCTCTTACGGGCCTCTTCATCGAACGTCAGTAACTTAGCCACGGCTTCTCCTCAGTCTTTTCACTCTAACTTTATGTCGCCTGCGTCCAATCACCAGACATCACCTTCACGACTGCTGTACAGATGCTGTTCAGAAGCTGTTCAGAAGCTGTTCAGAAGCTGTTCAGAAGTGTGCCGTGGTGTCCAGAGTGGCAGAGAAAAATCTTCGTGACGTGTGAATGCAAACGACGTGCCGCGCGGCTGCTGTGTGGCGCAAGTGGCTTAAATATCAAGGGTTGTGAATCATGGATGGGGTTTCATTCGGAGCGGCAGTCGTGTGCGACAGTCGTTTTGGCAGGCGGCGTCGGCGGCCAGACTCTGGCGTTTCCGAGCGGGCTGGTATGGCCAGCAATGGGCCGGCGAATGGCCTGATCGGAGCCGTACTGGCCCGTTGCCGAACCGTGGTGGAACAACCGCTGCGAACGTGGGCGGAATGCGCCACGAGTCGCGAAGGCCCACCGTGGTCGTTTCCCGCCGCGGGGAAGAACGAGTTCAGGGAATCCTGGAAAAAACACGGAAAACGTCCGATCTTCCTCAATTTTGCTCGAATTAACCCTGCTTGCCTGCGTAATCTGAAACGATGCCTTCGTGTGAACGGTTTGGTGTCTGCGGAGGTGGGCTCTCCGGAATTTGGGTTGGCGGGGGCCGAACCCGTGGCAGGCGATTGCCGGGGGCAGCGATTCGATTCGGTTGGGGTTGTAGGCGTGCAGGCTGAAGGGGTTGAGGTCGTTCTCTGCGACCGCGATGGTTCAGGCGGCCTGACCAGTATCTCGGATGGTGCGGTGTTCGACAAAGGAAGGTGTCAGATGCTTGTGCTTAGTCGTAAAGTGGGTGAATCCATTCAGATCGCCGGAGACATTCGTGTCACGGTGACTCAGGTGCGGGGAGGGCGCGTTCGTTTGTCGATCGAAGCTCCTCCGTCCGTCAGAATTGCCCGTAGAGAGATCGTTGTGAAGCAACTGGAAGACGCGGTTTGCATCGGCGGTCAGGAGGCTTCTGCTACTGCGAATCAGGGCAGCGGTGATGACCTGCTGTCGGCCGTTGAGGGGAGCTGAGGCCCACCATCGCCGAACTGATCTGGCAACTTCAC
>CAIYBH010000256.1 GCA_903924405.1 uncultured Planctomycetaceae bacterium
ACATTCGTCAGTGTTTGGAATCCGTCAGTACGGAACCATCGATCAGGGCTGGATTGGCTGGTTTCTTCAGCAGGCACTACTGACACAGCAGCATGCGGCTCATCGATTCACAATCTGCGGTGACGGCAAGCAGGTCCGGGATGTGCTCTTCTCTCATGACCTCGTCAGCTGTTACTTCCGTGCTGTGGAAGCAGGGGCAGTGACGGCTGGCCAGGTCTTCAACATCGGCGGTGGCATGCCCAACAGCCTGTCGCTGCTCGAACTGTTTTCTTTTCTTGACGATGAGTTGGGAATTCGTCTGCAGTACGACCATCTTCCATGGCGGCTGTCAGATCAGCGCGTTTTTGTCGCCGATATTCGCAAGGCCGAACATATTTTCGGATGGCAGCCAGCCACGTCGTTCACCAGTGGCCTCAAAGCGGCGCTCGCATGGTCCCGGGCGGAGGTCTGAGCCATGGGGCAGCCTTCGCATGAACAATCGAGGCAATTACCGGATCTATCCGTGGTGTTACCCGCTTACCGGGAAGCACCGAACCTGGCGGGGCTGCTGCCGCGGCTCCGTCAGACTCTGGAATCCATCCCCCTGCGTTTCGAGATTCTGGTGATCGATACCGAATCCCCACTGGATGAGACCGAACAGGTCTGTCTGCAGCATGGGGCCATCTATGTCCGGCGCAGCGGCGGCAACGACTACGGGGACGCCGTCCGCACGGGAATCAGCGCGGCGGCAGGGCGATTCTGCCTGTTTATGGATGCAGACGGGTCGCATCCCCCTGAGTTCATTAAGCAGTTGCTGGCAGTTGCGGAGCACAGCGATGTCGTCGTGGCCTCCCGCTACATCAGCGGCGGAGGCACCGACAATTCGTTCGTTTCGACCCTGATGAGTCGCATTCTCAATGTCACCTTTTCTTTTGTGCTCGGGCTGCGCTGCAGCGACATTTCCAACAGCTTCAAGCTCTATCGCACGGAAATGCTGCAGTCGATTCCGCTGCAGTGCCGGAACTTTGACGTGATTGAAGAGATCATGTTCCGTATGCAGCAGCAGCATGCCGGACTACGAATTCGTGAAGTCCCGTTTCACTTCAGGAAACGGGCTCATGGAGAAACAAAACGTCGACTGCTCGTGTTCATCATGACGTTTCTCGGCACCATGTTGCGTCTGCGATTCTCGAGGTCGAGTTCAACAGAAAAATCCGACTCACGAATAGCGGCGAATCATGTTGTGCATCAACCTGCCGATACAGAGGGACCTGTCCGCAAAGCGTCACAGCTCACCTGGTTCATCGTTATCGGAACAGTCAGCGCCTGCCTGTATCATCTGAGTCTTCGCTGGACTCCGGGGTATGATCAGTTTCCCTGGAATACCTTTCTGTTTATCCCGGAAGATCGATTCAACGACTTTCGCAATATCTATAAGCCATTCGTTTCCGGCCTTAACCCCTACTCGTTCAGAACCTACGTTTATTTTCCGTCGCTGACATTACTGATGCTGCCGTTTCATCCGCTGGGGACCGTGGCACTGGAGACCTTTGGACTGCTTTTCGTGTCCGGTTTCGCCACACTGGCGGGCAGCCTCTGTCGTCAAACTGTCGGCTACAGGCACACGCTGACGTTCATCGCCAGCCTGCTCATTAGTTACCCCGTTCTGTTTTCACTGGATCGGGCAAACATTGAATGCCTGTTGCTGCTGATGATTCTGCTGGCCTGGAAGACACGCGGCACGAGATTCGATGACTGGGGCTGTCTCCTGCTGGGTTGGGCCGGCGCAATCAAACTCTACCCGCTGCTGTATCTGTTGCCAGACCTGATGAACTGGAGATTCCGCAGACTCGCACTCACAGCAGGCTTCGCGGTGGCAACCACGATGGCCGGCTTTCTGCTGGTTCCGGGAGACAATGCTCAAACTCTCCCGTTGCTGTCGAAAAACCTGCAGGACTTCCACACCGACTATGTCGCGCATGGGCACGGGGTACACTACAACGTCAGTTTGCTGGCCTCCGTCAAAGCAGCCGCCTTTTTCTGTTCCGATTGGCTGCACTTCGATAGCACACGTGCTGTGGCGTTTACCGAACAACGCTGGCGAATGATCGTGGTCGTGGGACTCGCTGGTATGCTCGCGGCCGGTTGGAAACTCAGGCAGGCAGAGGAATGGAAATCCATCCTCGTGGCTGTCGCCGCGATGCTGCTGCTGACACCCGTGTCCTTTGACTACAAACTGCTGCACCTGATCCTGCCAATGCTGCTGTTCATCAATTCGCCACGATCGACTCAGGATCGCACATTGACGATCCTCTTCGGGCTCCTGATGA
>CAIYBH010000257.1 GCA_903924405.1 uncultured Planctomycetaceae bacterium
CCGGACACACAAACATCCGCTCAGTCCCGGGCTCTTCCGATTCCAGACCCCACTCGCGCGCCGTCATCCGCCGGTCTCCCTCCCCGCACCGCGCTCTATCACTCGGCTCGCGTTTTCCCTGCCCGTCCCCGCGTCCCACTCTCCACTGCCGTTGACGCTCCAAAAGTTAACCAGCACCGCAGGTCGACCCAACTTATTGCACAGCACCACCCGTTTCGCCAACCTGTCCACTCTCCGAACTCTCCACCGGTTGGCCCTGGTGCTCCCCCGTATCCTGCGGATACAACAGCAGGCGATCATGACACAACAGCAATAAGTCCGCTCGACCATCGCCCGTGACATCCACTACCAGCGATTCTCGAGGCTGCACACCGCGCTCCGCCGCCGCAGACACCAACCGCTTCTCTTCAAACACCCGAAAATGCGTCACTTCCTCGATACCACTCTTCAGGTTCAGCTTCAAAATCGCAAGACCATCGATGCTTGTGTCAATCATCGTGAGGTCCACTTCGCCGTCCCCATTCACGTCCCCCACAGTCACGTCCACCGGAAAGGCTTTTTCACGAGTCGATTCGAAGGAGGCCAGCTCTTTCAGAGTCACGTCAGATCGACCACAGTACATCACCGCAAACTGCTGCGCCCCCATCAACAACAGATCGTCCCGCGCATCCCCATTGAAGTCGGCGACCATCGTTGAAGAACACTGTACTGAGCCCAATTCCACTTCCTTCCATGGACGATACACGTTCTGTTCGCTCCGCAGAATCCGCAGCTTTCGAACACCCGTATCCACCAGCACAATTTCATCGCCGGCCACCCCGTCCAGATTCATCGCGACCACACCTTCCAGACTGGCCGATGCTTCCTCCGCATTCAACTGATCCTCGACCTTCCACCCGGCTTCCGAATATCGCAGCAGTCGCGCAAACGAATCCCGAGCGACCAGCAACTGGTTCCCCCGCACACTGGTTCGGCCCGGCGCTGTCACTCCCACATCCAACTGACTCTTCTGCTCAGCAACCGACAAACTGCCGTCCTCTGACTGCATCAGAATCTGTACCCCATTCTTTGCGGCTCCAGCCGCTATCGACAACAAGTCCTGACGCCCATCCGCGTTGACGTCCATCGGCACCAGTCGCACACCCTTCGATCCAATGGCACCGCTCAATTCCAACTGGCGCTGTTCTTCCACTCGCTTCCATTCACCAGTCGCTGCACGACCGAAACGCTGGTATTCCAGCTTCTGAGTTGCCCCGCTGCCCTGCGACAGGCCCACAACCAACTGCACACCCGAAGCCTGCTTCAGCGTGGCAACGGCTGCTAACTCCCAACCCTCCGGTTTCTTCAGAATCGTCTCCGGGAAACTCAAACGCCCGTCCTGAAAATGACTGGTCGCAAGGACTCCCTCTTTACTGCTCAGCAACACAGCGTCCAGCCGACCGTCCCCGTCAATGTCCTCCGCCGCCAGGTCCGTAATGCCCAGCAAGGCCGGGTACACATCCGCCATCCCCAGTCCATCTGCCCCGTTCTGCCGATACAGCAACAGTCGCGCCTGCGCCGAATCATTGACCAGCACGTCCGTACGTCCATCACCATCAAAATCCCCCGCCACAACAGCCCGATCCCGTCCCGAATCTCCGGGACCGATCCCATACCGCAACAACTGCTCTGGAATCCCTTCCTCCTGCTGCTTTGCAGGCTGCAAGGCGGAAATCACAAGTCGACCACTACGTGATTCCACCGTCACGACTTCAGCCCCCGGATTACCATCCACGTCCGCAATCGTCACGGCACGCGGTGATTCCGTACTGAAGGTCGTCTCCGGGCCAATCCGACCTTCCGGCGTCTGCAGACGAACGGCCACCGATCGGGAATTCGCTTCACCCACCACGTAACTCAAATCGTCTCTGCCGTCTCCATTCAGGTCATCAACCTGCACCAGCCCCGGCCGTTCTGATGTGTTCAGCAGGGACTCCGGTGCACGCATCGTCCCGTTGTCCGCCTGAAAAATGACCCAGGTCACGTCCTTCCCGGTCACCACAATGTCCGTGCGCCCGTCAGAATTCAGGTCCCCCGCGCCCATGATCGACGCCACCTGCTCCAGGCCCGGCAGACGCACCGTCCACTTCTCCGTCCACTCCGTCTGCCCTGGTGCCGGCTGATATCGGATCGCCAACTGATCCGGTGCTCCCACAACAGCCAGATCCAGCCGCTGGTCTCCATTGAAGTCCCCATGCACCAGTGCCGCAATCGCTCGATCCATCGGCAACTTTCGCTCCGCAAAACGACCGTCAGATGGCAGGTCATTGATCGACTGCGGCTTCGCTGCCACTCGCTTCTCTGCCGATTGCTGCAGAAACAACCGCAGCGAACTGGAGAAATTGTC
>CAIYBH010000258.1 GCA_903924405.1 uncultured Planctomycetaceae bacterium
CGAAACACAGGGAATTCATTGATATTGGGGCAGGAATGCTGGTGCAAGTGTTCGCCGCGTCTTCGTCTGTTTCGCTAGCCCGAGCGGTGGCCCCCATACCAACCCGAAGCGCCAGCGAGGAACGCCCCGAAAAAGAGACCTGACCCCTTTTTGTTCTTAGATATTGGGGGCAGGAATGCTGGTGCAAGTGTTCGCCGCGTCTTCGTCTGTTTCGCTAGCCCGAGCGGTGGCCCCCATACCAACCCGAAGCGCCAGCGAGGAACGACCTGAAAAAGAGACCTGACCCCTTTTTGTTCTTCAACTGAGTATCTCAGCCACGACTCGACCATGCACGTCCGTCAATCGCTGATCACGTCCCCCATGGCGATATGTCAGCTGCTCGTGGTCCAGTCCCAGTTGATGCAGCAGAGTTGCATGGAGGTCGTGGACCGTCAGCGGTTGCTCCACCGCGTTCGCGCCAAATTCATCCGTGGCTCCAAATGCGATTCCGGGTCGAAATCCGCCCCCGGCCAGAAAAATCGAAAATCCACTGACGTGATGGTCGCGGCCCGCCACCCCGGAAAGCGCCGGTGTATGCGGAGTTCTTCCCATTTCTCCGGCCCAGAGCACAATGGTCTCGTCCAGTAAACCACGCTGTTCCAGGTCTAAGATCAACGCAGCAACGGACTGTTCCGTCACACGCGCATTCTTCTCATGATTCTGCACGAGGTGACTGTGCTGATCCCACGGGGAATTATTGCCGTCAAAACTCGGACAGGTGATTTCCACAAATCGAACGCCCGCCTCAACCAGCCTGCGGGCACGCAGGACCTGCGAGGCATAATAATTCTGATGCTCATCAGCCGAGCCGATTCCATACAGTTTCTGCAGGTACTCAGGCTCCCGGCTGATGTCCGCGATTTCCGGTACCGTCCGCTGCATCCGCACGGCCGTCTGGTAGTTAGAGGTGACCGCATTCACTAAACCGGGCCGCGATGTCCGTCCGGAATACTCTGCATTAGCCCGAGTCAGCACGCGCAGTTTGCTCTGCTGAAGTTCAACAGTGTCGCCCGGGACAATATTGTCCACGGGGTTACCTCGCGCTCGCATCATCGTGGCCTGATAACTGGCCGGAAGAAACGAACTGCCAAAGTTTTCCAGTCCGCCGTTGGGTACCCAGTCGTTGTTCAGCAACACATATCCCGGCAGATTCGGATTCTCTGTTCCCAGCCCCCACGCGATCCACGCCCCAAGACTCGGAGCCTGCCCCAGTATCCGCCCCGTGTGCAGCAACAGATTCGACTGCCCATGCAGAGGCAATTCCCCCACCATCGAACGCACGACACACAACTTGTCGGCCACGTTCGCCAGCTGCGGGAAGAGGTCGCTGACCCAAAGTCCGGATTCGCCTCGCTGCCGGAACTTCCACGGACTGCCAAACCAGACTCGGGCGGCATCCGACTGCGATTTTCGAGACACCCAGCGTGCCCCGATCTTCTGTCCCTCATGCTTTTTCAATGCCGGTTTGTAGTCAAAGGTATCCACATGGCTGGGCCCACCGTCCATGAAGCAGAAAATCACATTTTTCGCACGCGGCACATGATGCGCACCAACGCGTAGTGCTGCCTCTGTTCCCGCAGCAGAGACCTTCCCGATCCCCAGTGGAAGTCCGGCCACTGCCGCCAACGTGGCTCGCAACACCGAACGCCGTGACTCGCCGCTCAGTGTCGCCGTGGTCTGCCGAAATCCACCACCTGTATCGAAAATGGGTTGATTCACGGACACGCTCCCGGACCCTCTGTGTTTTCAGGACGATCACTCACAGCATCCCCGCTGATGTCCAGCGTCGGGTGGACACACGACTCTTTCAGGCCTTCGCCGGCCTACTGCGATGCACAGGTGGATGCCGTGTGCTACAGCGAAGTCTACACCGGGCATTGTCGCGACGCGAGTCTTAAGTCGTCCACGGGATCGACAAGCACTGGCGACGTACCATGGGCCATGTGAGTTACCGGGGAAGTCCATCGTCAGCCGGCAGAAACCACGTTTCCCGGCCTCCAGCCCCCCACACTACAGCATCA
This sequence comes from uncultured Planctomycetaceae bacterium, assembly GCA_903924405.1. Classification (GTDB taxonomy): domain Bacteria; phylum Planctomycetota; class Planctomycetia; order Planctomycetales; family Planctomycetaceae; genus SXXK01. Next base: position 2,061 of record CAIYBH010000258.1, read on the forward strand.
TGCCCACCTGATACGTGCCCCAGGCGCCCACCCAGGCGAGCGCCGTCATGTAGACAAAACACAGCAATGGCCACGCCCAGCTGTTGGTCTCGCGGCGAATCACCATCAGCGTCGACACGCACTGGGCACACAAGGCAAAAAACACCATGATCGACAGGGCGACGGGCACGTTAAACACGGCAGTCCCGTCCGGCCATGTTGCCGCGATCAGAGCCCCCCGCAGCCCCTCGTCCTCTTCGTCCACGTCGCCACCAAGGCTGTAAATCGTCCCCAGCGTGGCAATAATCACTTCTCGCGCCGGAAATGAAGCCAGCACGCCGACGCCAATTTTCCAGTCCCAGCCCAGAGGTCGGAACAGTGGTTCAATCCCCTGCCCCGCTCGTCCCAGCACACTCCCCCGCAGCAGTTCTGCGTTGGTCCTGTTCAGTTGCTCCTCCAGCAATTCTGACTGCAACTGCCCTGCTTCTGTCCCCGTATCGATCGTTTCCAGCTGACTGATCAGCCGATAGCGTTCCGTATGGTCGCCCGGAAATGATCCGGCTGCCCACACCAGGACACTTGTGGCAAAGATCAGTGTTCCGGCACGAGTCACAAATGACGCGGCACTTTCCCAAACCCGCAGCAAAACCACCCTCAACGCAGGTACACGGTAGTCAGGCAGCTCCAGCAGAAAGGGGGATGAATCCCCGCGGAAAATCGTGGTGCGCAACAGCAGTGCCACCGGCACCGCCACCATCAGCCCCAGAGTGCTCATGAGAAACAGTACCAGCCCCCGCAGCGGAATCAGGTTGCCGGCATAATACTCGTCCGGTATGAACGTGCCGATCAGCAGAACATACACCGGCAATCGCGCTGAACAACTCATCAGCGGAGCAATCAGAATCGTGACAAATCGATCTCGCCGATTCTCAATCACCCGCGTTGCCATAATTCCCGGAACGGCACACGCAAAAGATGACATCAACGGCAGAAATGATCGACCACTCAGCCCCAGCAGGGACATCACACGATCCATCATGAAAGCGGCACGTGCCATGTAGCCGCAGTCTTCAAGCAGAGCAATGAAGAAGAACAACAGACTGATCTGCGGCAGAAACACAAGCACCGATCCGACTCCACCAATCACTCCATCGGTGAGCAAACTCCGGAACGGCCCGGGTGACATCCCACTCTCAACTCCGGCTGTCAGTACCCCCAGCCCCGCTTCCACTGCGTCACTCAAAGGCGAGGTGAACCAGTAGATCGTGGAAAACACCAGCATCAACACCGCCAGACAAATCGCCAGCCCCAGAACACTGTGGGTCAGCACCGCATCCAGTCGATCCGTAATGCCCGCTCGACGAGCTCCACTGCGACTTTGCACTGATGCCAGTAAACGCCCGATGAATTGATATCGCTGCTCAGGCTCTGCGGCCGGAATCTCAACTCCCAACTGCCGCAATCGCAGACGCGAATCCCGCACCCGCATGGCAAACTCAGAGCCTTCTTCCGCAGCAAGCAGACGCTCCACCGCCCCACCCTCGTCCAGCAGGGCCCGACTCGCCAGAAACTCACGTGTGCCTGAGGAAGCCCGTGATGGGCGGGTCATATGCGATGATAAGGCCGACAGCTCGCGGCGAATCTCCGCCGACAGAACTTCGGGACGACCGGCAAGACCACCACCAGTGCCTCGCAATAAACCAACAGCCGCCGACTGCAGCTCTTTCAATCCTTCCCGACGACTCGCCGACGTCGGAACCACCGGCACACCCAGACTGCTCGACAACGCCTGACAGTCGATCGCCAAACCGGACTGCTGCACAGCGTCCCACATGTTCAAACAGATAACCACAGGCAGGCCGGATTCAAGCACCTGAGTCGCCAGGTACAGGTTGCGTTCCAGAGCCGCTGCGTTGCAGATGCAGATCACCAGATCCGGTGGCGGTTCCCGTTCCAACCCCGTCAGCACCTGCACGGCCACCATTTCATCAGGCGATCGCGGCGACAGACTGTAGGTTCCCGGCAGGTCGATCAATTCAACTTCGTGACCGTCCCAGCTGACCCGGCCAATTCGCTGCTCAACCGTCACACCCGGGTAGTTTCCCGTGCGGACCCGCAATCCCGAAAGTGCGTTGAACAGAGTACTCTTGCCGGTATTCGGATTCCCGATCAGGGCGACTCGCCAGGGCCCACCGCCCGATGTAGGTTGAGTTCTTGCGTTCACAGAAAATACACGATCGCAAAGGTAGGGAGAATTGAGGAGTCTGCCGTTCGGACTCTGCAACAGTCGTCGTCCGTTGGCCGCTTCAGGCAACGGCTGGGATGACCACGCTCAGCAACTAACTTCCCACCAGTTCCGCACGGAGTCGTGATTCCGCTTTCGCCTTCTCACAACAGCAGGAATCATGCACGTCACTGAGCGTCTCTACCGACACGCATCGGGCATCCGCAGGACGCATGGTGACCGAGACACCCTGAATCCGGTACTGCACCGGACCACGAAACGGTGCCCTGCGCAACACCTGCACCACCGCCCCCGGCACAAAACCCATCTCCATCAGTCGCGACGAAATGCTGTAGCCGGACGCCACTTCAGTGACCACCGCCGTCGCACCAGGATCGATGTCTGCAAGTCGCAAGGTCTTCATGCCCACGCCCGCCCATTGCAAAAAAAGTCAACAATCGGCCCAATACACCAACACTGCTGCAAATCGGAAATTTCCAATGGCCGCAGGTGCGTCCCGTGTCCGGATCACGCAATCCCCGGCGTTGTGAACCCGAATCACTATCACACTGAGTCGCGGTGAACTGAACCTGAGACTCAGTCTCATTCTCTGCCTCAGTATCGCAGGTTCAGTGGGAAACGCCATAAAAAAAGAGTTCCAAATTTTCGCTTTTCTCTGGAATTCCCGTCCGTGGATTCGCCGGGAAACCAACCGGTTTGCAGCAAATCAGCCGGTTCACCCTTCAAATCGGTAACGCTTTCGCATTCCCCGGAATCGCTGCCATTGCCGGTCGTTTTTACTCGTTTTCTGCAAATCTTCGATCCGACGTGGTCGTCCCCCAACGACTCGGAACGGGCATCCTGCCGGACACAGGTCCGTTTCCCGTGCCCCCGCGGCCGAGACTTCCCGAAAACACCGCTTTCAGGGGACCGCCGTAGCCTTTTCAGAGCCAATCGACTATCCTTTTCAGTCACAAGCCTGACTGCAATCCCTGCGAAGACATCGCGAAGAACCCTGAAAATCGCCGACCGGATCCCCCGGTCCACTGGACCTCATCCCCATTCGCTCGCCTTCGGTAAGCGTCACGGCGGTACCGGTCGTCACGCCATCTTTCAGTTCACCCGCAATGTCGCATCGGCTCGCTGAAATCGGCCTACACACACGACAATCGTCTCCTCGTCTCAGATGAATTTCCGAACACCGAGGCTGTCCCATGAATTCCATTCGTCTTTGTCTCGTGCTCTCCTCCCTGCTGGCGTGCTGCCACACGCAACTCGCCGCTCAGGATCTCCTCCCGGGACAGCTGGAATTACCTCTTCAGTTCGGTAACACCAGTAACCTCGATATGGATGTCGTTGTCGACGCCAGTCTGAAAGCTGTCGATACCGAAAAGTCCGAACTGCAGGTCACCCTGACACTGCCCGAAAACTGCTACACCTATTCGATGAACCCAGCGTTCAACGCCGCGACGACAATCCGTCTGACGCTGCCCCCCGGTGTCACGATGGCCGGTTCATGGACGCCCGACCGCGCCCCCAAGTCCGTGCTCGACGAAACCACTCAGCAACAGGTGGAGAAGTTCTTCGACAAAGTTACCTGGTCGGTGATTCTGCAGGGCCCACTGAAGGCCGGTCAGGTCGTGTCCGGGGAACTTTCAGGGCTGTTTTGCAGCAGCATGGATTGTCGTCCCATCGACAACGCCCCCTTCTCCGCAACTCTGCCCGCCGCTGACGCCGCCGCCCCCGCTGCCGACGACATCCCCCCGGCGACGCCATCGGCCTCGAACCAGGTGATCACTCCCGTCATCGGCTTTGGTAAGTCCGCTAAAGCAGGAGCGGTCCGGATCGAAGTTTCATTGGTTCCCGAAAATGCCGGCGTCGGCGATGAAGTCACTCTCAGCCTCGCAACAACCATCGAAGATGAATGGCACATTTTCGCACTCGATCAGGATCCGGAAATGGCCGGCATCCCCACCCTGATCGAATTGACACAATCCGCCGGGCTGCAGCCCGTGGACCTTGCCTTCCAGGCGTCAGCCGCACCGCAAATCGAAACTCCACTCGACGGAATCACTCAGCGCGTCCACTATGGAAACATCACGTGGAGCCGCAAGTTCAAGGTCACCGACCCCAGCGTCAGCGTCGCCGGCTCCATCCAGTTTCAGATTTGCCGCGAGGGCATCTGCAAGCCTCCCACCACCGCCGAATTTCAGGTCTCTCTGCAGTCCCAGTCCACAAACAACACGCCCAGTCCGGCAGTCACGACGCCGCCCGACACTAACACGAACCCGTCCACAACAGGCACCGAAACCGGCGATGACAAAGGCCTGAAGCAGGGCGGTACCCCACGGGAAGGCTTCTTCGCGTTCATGCTCACCGCCATCGGTGCCGGTTTCGTGGCTCTGGCGACGCCCTGCGTCTTTCCCATGATCCCCATCACCGTCGCTTTCTTCCTGAAACAGGAGGAAAAACAACCCGGGAACTCCCTGAAACTGGCATTTGCCTACTGCCTGTCCATCATCGCCGCCTTCACAATCCTCGGATTGGCCATGGCCAAACTGTTCGGCGAATCCAGCCTGACAGATCTGGCCAACAACCCGTGGCTCAACCTCTTCTTCAGTGGGCTGTTCATTTTCTTCGCACTGATGCTGCTGGGGGCTGTCGAAATCCAGATCCCCGGCTGGCTGGTGACATGGACTTCTGACCGTGAATCCGCAGGCGGAATTATCGGCGTCGTCTTTATGGCGCTCACGTTCACCCTCGTGTCCTTCACCTGCACCTTCGCGTTCGTGGGCTCTCTGCTGGTCATTGCCGCACAGGGCGATTTCCTCTGGCCGGTGCTCGGGATGCTCGGCTTCTCGACCGCCTTCGCGTCCCCCTTCTTTGTCCTCGCCCTGTTTCCACGCATGCTGAACAAACTGCCCCGCAGTGGAGGCTGGATGAACGATGTGAAATTCGTCATCGGATTGGTCGAACTTGCTGCGGTGGTCAAATTCCTCAGCGTCGCTGATATCGGCCTCTCTGCCAGCGGTATCCCGGTCTTCATCACCTACACCGGCTTCCTCTGGACCTGGTTTCTGCTGTCTGCTGGCGCCGCGCTTTACCTGGCTGGCTTGTTTCGCAAGGCTGGCATGCGGCCTAAACCATCGCTGGCCAGATTCGTTTTCGTGGCCGGATTCCTCCTGTTCTCCGGTCGCCTCGCCGCGGGCCTGCTGAACCTGAATCTGCCCGCTGATCCTGTCTGGAATCTCGTCGCTGCCTTCGCACCGCCCGAAATCAAGTCCGGTGACGTGCGCCAGCAGGAAGGACTCGGTTATGTCATCTATCACCACAAACTTCCCTACTCCCTCGAATTCCCCAAAGCAGTCAACGTGGCCGTCAACTCACAACGTCCCGTCTTCCTCGAAATCACCGGCGTCAACTGCGTCAACTGCCGACAAATGGAACGCACGGTCCTCGCACAGGAACCCGTCCTGAAAATCCTGGCAGACTTTGTGCTGACTCAGGCCTACCTCGATCAGGTTCCGGGCATTTCTGACACCCAACTCCAGTCCGCCATTCTGAAGGCGAATAAAAAGCTGGCGACAGATCTGCTGGATGACGTCACCATGCCCAGCTATGCCATCATTTCCCCGGACGGAAGTCAGGTCTATGCCACATTTCAGGGTCTCGATCCCTCCAATGGCAAAGACTTCCTGACGTTCCTTAAGGCTGGGTTCAGTCGCTGGGAAAAGTCCCGCGTCCCACAAACAGCTGCAACTCCCTGAACCCCGCGGCGAGTGGCCACGCACGAATAAAACTCCTGTTTCCTGAACCCATTCAAGACTCTGTTTCCGGTCTCTGACATGAAAATCGAACACCTCGCTCTCAATGTTCCCGATTCCCTGAACATGGCCCGCTGGTACGTGGAACACCTCGGCATGAAGGTTAAACGACGCGGTATGGAGGTGCCTTTTGTGCACTTCCTGGCCGATGTCAGCGGCACCGTTATGCTGGAACTGTACAGCAATCCCGATGCTCCGGCCCTCGACTTTCACGCGACACAGCCTCCCGCACTGCACCTTGCCTTTTCATCGTCAGACCTCGCCGCTGATGTGCGCCGCTTGACGGCCGCAGGAGCGACCATCGTCGCTGATGTGCACACTCTGCCATCCGGTGATGACTTCGCAATGCTCCGCGATCCCTGGGGTTTGCCCGTTCAACTCGTTCGCCGAAAAGTTCCCATGATCTGAACCCACCACGCCGCCGACGCCCAACCCACCGAGCCGCGACGGTCACGGAGCGGTAAGTCCTTTCCGCAGTGGTAACTCCCCTGCAGAATGGCACCACCGTCATGGAGTGACAACACGGTCACTTCACGTCGGCATGCATATGCCCCTTCCAAGCCAACACACGCGGCAAGGAAACACACGTCGCGGGGTCCAGGCGGCCGCCCTCAAAGGCTCCGCATAAGGCGTGTTATCCCGGGGCCGGAGTTGCCGTCGTGGCTTTTATGCGCTCCCCCGAGGACCATCACTCTCGAGGGCGCTGATATCCAGCCCGGACGTGCCTTTACCGTCCGGCCCTTCCGCGTGTGGGTTCACAAGGGCCAACGCAGCAGCCCAAACCCGTTATCCCGGAAATGGAGTTCTGAATGTCGGCTGATCGCCAGCACTGCTGAAACCCGTGTCGGCAATAAACAGACATCCGGCCGACGGATGACGCTCAGCCTGCTCGACACTCATATGCTCAACCGCAGTCGTCAGTACCAGCCTGATCCTGCCCGACTGCTCAACCAGTTGTGGACAGGTGACCCGTGGAGACCCCTGGCATTTCCAGACCGCCTGCAGCTCTCCGTCCAGAAGGCCATATTGCCGCGCTTCACCAGCATCGGGGTCGCCCGGATTGTAAAGCGCCACAATCAGACTCTGGCGGTCAGGTGTCAGGATCATCCCGTCCGGAAAGATCTCTTCCGCTGTCAGATCCACAACCGTTTCTGCCGCTCCCAGCTCACCCGCTTCGATATTCAGCAGACGCCGCACAATCCGCCGTGTGCAGGAGTCAATATCGTACAGTGTCAGTGTGCCATCAGAATTTCGCACGACCGCTTTGCCGTTGGAACAAATCTGCTCCCGATCCAGTCGAATGGTCCTGCCATCACTTCGGCGCCACAGATACAACCCCGCCTTCGGCGTTTTGAATTCCAGCTCTTTGCAGCCAAAAATCAGATTGTCCTCAAACACAACCGCATCGTTGATGATGGTGTTGTCCACGTCATGTTCGATTCCCTCAATAAAGGGACGCCATGAGCAATCGTGGGTGTCAAAAATCCCAACCGTCCGCTCCAACCCAACGACAAACACTCCGGAAGCCTCGGTGGGAAAAGCAAAACCAGGCCGACCGGGAAGCTCCCACGTCTGATTGTGCCCGGAATTCAGATCAAACACATTCAGTGAACCGACGCGGGATTCCGCCCCATGCTGGATCGCAACCCAACTGAAACGCCCGCCACCCAACTGGTAGGGTCCCTCTGGAAGGAATCGCAAAGTCTCTGTACCGGGATTCCACAGCAGTTCCGCCATGTTTGTTTTCACCGAAGACTCCTTCTGATCGTCAGGCCGCTGGACGTGGCCCGCCAGTGTCGAACCACTGTTCAATGCATCGATGCCAGTGCTACTTACCGGCAGACCCTGCTCCGGGACGGATTCATTCTTCGGTCCCGACTGCATACCCACATCAACGGGCTGCAGTGACAGAAACACATCGCGCCCATCTGTCTCAGATTCAGGCACCTCGCCCGCCGTGTCGACGACCGCCTGCGTCTGCGGATGCAGTAGCTCCAGCAATGCATTGCGCGCCGCCTGCTGTTCCGCTTCTTTCTTGCTGCGTCCCCGTCCACTTTCGAACAATAACTCGCCAACACGAGCCGCGATCACAAATTCACGCGCGTGATCCGGTCCGGATTCTTCAATCACGACATATTCCGGCGTGCGGCTCAGCTCCCGTTGAGTATATTCCTGCAGCTGACTCTTGAAGTTCTCTGTATCCACCGGCTGGCACAGCTTCAGTTCTTCCTCAAACGCCATCAGAATAAAAGTGCGTGCCCCGTCCAGCCCCCCGTCGAAGTACACCCCCGCCACCAGCGACTCTACCACCGCCGACAGGATGGAATCCGGAATGACCTGCAATCCCCGCCCCACAAAAATCAACGGTTCAAGGTCCAGTCGCCGAGCAACCCGTGCACAGGTCTGACGACTGACCAACCAGGATTTCATCTGCGTGAGCTGCCCCTCGCGCTGGTCCGGGTACAGCTGAAAAAGATGCTCGCAAATCAGCAAGCCGAGGACCGCATCCCCCAGAAACTCCAGCCGCTCGTTCGAATCCAGGCGAGTCTCTGCGGAGGAACTATGCGTCAAACACCGACGCAGTAACGCTCGGTCCCGGAATACATACTGAATCCGAGTTTCACACTGCTGCAGAATGTCTTCGTTAAATGCCATAACCCAATCGTGACCACCGTTACGTCGTCCCAGCCAGTACTCAACGCCCAGCCTCGCTTCACTCCGCCACCCGCACTCCAACGACAATTCCTCAACCGCTCAGAAGCGATGGCCTTCCTGAGGCCCGTGCTGTGTCAGTGTCAGAATCTCCGGCCCAGCGTCCGTCATCAGAAGTGTGTGTTCAAACTGAGCCGAAAGTGCCCCGTCCTTCGTACGCACCGTCCACTTGTCCTTCTTGTCCAGCCTGGTTTCCCACGTCCCCATATTCAGCATCGGCTCAATCGTGAAACATGTTCCCGGCCGCAGCAAATCCCGGTTGGATGTCAGCTGTGGGTAATGCGGAATCCCGGGCTCCTGGTGAAAGTCCCGGCCAATCCCATGCCCCTGATACTCACGCACGACAGAATACCCGGCCTGAGCTGCAAACGCCTGAATCGCCCGACCAATCTCCGTCACTGTCCCACCAGGCCGCGCCGCATGGATACCGACGAACAAGGCGTCAAACGTCGTCTGCACCAAACGCCGGGCGGCGTCGCTGACATCGCCCACCAGAAACGTCTCAGACTGGTCCCCATACCAGCCATTCACGATCGTGGTGATGTCCACATTGACGAGGTCACCGGATTTCAACGGTCGCGTATTGGGAATCCCGTGGCAGACCACCTCATTCACACTCGTACAGATCGTTTTGGGATAGCCCTTGTAATTCAGACAGGCCGGAATATGCCCGTGATCCATCGTGTAGACGTAGGCTAAGCGATCCAGCTTCTCCGTAGACATCCCCTCCACGACATGCGGACGCAGATAATCCATGAGTGAGGCGTTGAAACGCCCGGCCGCCTGCAGGCCTTCACGCTCCTCAGGGCTGAGATACAGGGGTATTTTCTTCGTCAGGAGTGACAAACTACGGCTTCCACTGAGAGTTTCCGGAAAACAACACCAACAGCTCCGCGATTATCATGGGGCCCACAGGGGATGTCAAATGCAACGCTGCAATCAGCAGAATTCCGCGGCTTTCCACACGCCGCGCACCGTTCCCCCATCGATTCATCACAAAGCCGATTCCTCGACAACGTCAGCCGCTTCAGTTCTTTTTCTGAAACAATTGATGCGTCGAATCTCCTCCTGCCTGCAACCAGGCGACGAGGTCCAGAATTTCTTCCGCAGAATATGTGATCAACAGATTCATCGGCATCGTCGAAGTCAGCGATCCCTCCAGCTCTTCCACCTCCGCCATCGAAAACGACACCTTCGTCTCCGGTTTCAGGGGATTGGGCAGCAACGTGACGGTGTCCGCTGTCTGTTCCAGCTTCAGTCCTGACACCAGACGGCCGTCATTCAACACGGCAACCCACGTCTGATACTGCTTGTTAATCTCCGCCGATGGCTCCAGAATCTGCCGCAGCAGCTGCGCACCCCGAAATCGCTCCGAAATCCGCGTCAGCTCCGGTCCCACTGCAGATCCCGAGTCCCGTACCCGGTGACACTTGATACAGCCGGCCGATTCAAACACCTGACGCCCTCGCTCCGCCGAACGCTCCGTCATCGCATCCGCAGCATTGCCGAGGTCCTCCGTCGTCCACGTCCGCACAAAACTTCGCACCGGCGTCAACGACGTCTCCGGTAGTGGCTCCCCATCTGGAATCACAAACAAACTGCCCTGCATCACTCGCCAGTGCCCCGGATAGGTGCACACCATCCGATACTCGCCAGGCTCCTTCGGCGCATCAAAGAACATCGTGTAAGTCTCGCCTGGCTGCAGAATCGGCGAAAAACAGATTTCACGCGGATCCTCCGGTACGTAGTGCGTCGCAATCGCCCGCGGATTGCTGGCTAACTGCATCGACTGTTCTCCGAACTCATCAATCGCGTCCGCCCTCACAATCGCCACGTTGTGTGGCATCCCGGGATCCCCGTTGCGAAAGGCCAGCGATACGCGAGCCCCCGGGGGCACTCGCAAAACACGCGGCTCATACTGCAACCCCGGTGCCGCGCCGAACGACAGCTTCATCGAACTGGAAACCCAGCCGAAGTCGGTCCCCAGCCGCTCCTGCTGCACAAGCCGCACGTCCTGCTCGTACTTTTCGGCAATCGGAAAATCAGGCGATGGGCGTTTGGCTACCGCCACATAGTCAGCATACTCCTGAAAGTCGCCACGCAGATTCAGGATCGTTGCAAACACGTCCGGCTGAACTCTGGCACCATCCCGTGTTCGAAAGCTCGTGTGAACATGAAACTGCATCACCGAATGTAGTTGAGGTATCTCCAGAAACACCGATCGACCGTCCGGCAGCAATCGCACCGATTTCACCGGCACATGATCGTGCCCCTGGCGACCGGGTTCCCGAACCGAAAACTCAGGCGATCCATAGCCCGCACTGTAAAGGTAGTTCCACTGCTGACAAAATACTGCCGATGCCGAAACACTGGCCGGGTCCAGCTCGCCACTGAACCGCATGATCACTCCGTTCCCCCACGCTTCAAAGGCCCGCGGCACAACCAGTGGTTTATCAGTCAGACGCAAACGCTGCAGGCAACCGTCCTCTTTCGCATAACTCTGCCAACCTTCCGTCCCACCCACGTACACAAAACCGTCCTTCGCATTGAAGGCAACCCGACAGACACCACTCAGATAATCTCCGGGAAGCGGTACCACCGCTCCCTGCGATCGGCCCCCAACCTCGTCCCGCAGTACAAGGTACGCTTCACACGCTCCAAAAGATGTTCCCAGAGCTGCCCCGGACAACGGCCCCAGTCGCGCATCCTCCGGCAGAAATCCGATCTCGCCTGATGAATTGTCAACCCCTCGCGGAATGAAACACAGTGGTAGATCATATCCGTACCGACCACGCCCGGGCTGCGGTCCCTTCAGGCCGTGATAACTCTGATTGCCCACTTCGAAAATTGCTGACGCCGGAGTCCAGGTGCCTTCCTGAACCGTGGCCAGCACGATTCGGCCATCCGCAGAAACCCCGATTCCATTGGAATTCCTCAAGCCATTCCCCAGTGATTTCATCGTTCCCGCATGGTCCCGATGCGCAACCCCATAGTCCCCGGCTGACACCGACCAGTACAACTCACCCTGCGCATCCTGCTGCAGCGATGTGCAGAAATCATGTCCGCCCGTGGTCGGAAATTCATTCGTGACGCATTCGTAAACATCCGCTTCACCGTCACCGTTCAGATCGTGCAGTCGAGTGATCTGATCCGATCCCAGTACCAGCACCTGATCCCGCTGGATCACAACGCCCAGGGGCCGATACAGTCCGCTCGCAATACGCTGCCAACGCAGCTCATTGCTGGCCCCGACATTCCCGAGGCCATCGACCAGCCAGACTTCCCCCATCAGAGTCGCTACGACAACGCGTCCGTCACTCAAACACCCCACTCCACCAATCCGCAAGGCCGTGCGAAAGGGATTGGCTTCCCCCGCCGGTAACGTCAATGTGTCAATCGCGACAGGCCCGTCTTCAGTTCCCGGTTGTGCCAGCGTCTGCACGGTCTGATGAACCCATTGCCCCGAGGCCCCTTTCGCCACATCCACCTCCGCAGGTGCCTGCAGCGTTGAAAACTGAAACGGCTCTTTGGTCTCGCTGCCATGCAGAGTCTCATATTGGATCCGCAGGGTGCGTTCTTCGTCGCCGTCAGCAAACTCCACTCCGATCTGATCACCGCGACGCACAAGCGATCCGCCCACGGAATCTCCCGACAACGCAAGACGCTGAGTCACTCCGTTCAGAGTCACATGGAATACCGTCGCCCCTTCCTGCACAGACTGAGTCACTTCCGCCCCGGCCCCCGGAGCGTTCAGTTGCAGAAATGTCCCCGCCGGCAGCGGGCCCCGAACTCGCAGCGTACGCACAATCCGACCACCGTCTGCCGCACAGGTCTCCGTGACCCTCGCCTGCTCAACCAGAACCGAAAACAACACCGTCGCCCCATACCGGTTGAAGCCGACATAACGAGTCCGTGTGCCGGCCGGGAATTCCCAACGCGATGCCCCCGTCAACCACAACTGCTCACCACCAGCTCTCACTCCTTCCATCAGGCCAAAACGCACGAATCCCCAGTTCACAAACTGCCCACGCCATGCGTCTGTAAATGTCAATTGCTGAGGGTCATACAGGACCGTCGTCCCGCTGGACGCATCCAGCAACACATTCACCGCCTTTGGCGTCGTGCGCCCAAAATGATGCGTCAGCTGACAGACAACGTTTCCCGGATCAGCAGCATTCAGCGTCCGGTCAAAACTGACCTCTTCAGGGTTCTGACCCCAGTGGCCAAATACGCCACCGTCCAGCCCGGGAAACTGAGGCAGGATGTCGGCCGGAGGCTTGCCACTGTTCAGCACCTGCTCCGCCTGCACCGAATAGAAATCCTCCACCCGATTCTGCGGAAACGGCAATCGATTCTCCGTCTGCCCCATCACAAACTGATAATTGCTGCAGACGAATGGCAGACAAAGCACCAACCAGAAAGCACGAAACATAGGCGGGACCGATCGCAGAGAAGTACACTGCAGAGTCCGCAGGACTCCGCAAAACAACAACACCGTCATCTCATCCTCAGACATCAGCCAGCACGGCCGGCCGGACAACTTTGAAAAGGTCTGACCGATCCGACTGCTGACCAGCTCACACACGCTGCCACATCGCTCGGTAAATTGGAAATCCCAGTTTCCGCTTCTTCCGCTCAAAACTGGTCTGATAATCCATATCGTTTTCCGCTTCACGCTCTTCCGGCGGTGGACACAGCTGAAACGTCGCACTCCCCGACATCAGCCCGCAAACCATCGCGAAGTAATCTGCGACGTCAGTCCAGTGATGCAGCAGGCCGCCGGGCCGGATGACCCGCGCCAGCCTGTCAAGAAATTCCGGGTTGAAAATCCGCCGCTTATGGTGCCTGGTCTTCCACCACGGGTCCGGAAAATACACATGGGCCGCATCCACGCTGCCCGGCGCAATCAACTGTTCCAGCACGCGATTCGCATCACCACCGATCACCCGAGCATTGGGCAGCGCACGCTTCTGCAAACGTTCCGCGGCCCGCCGCCCCTCTCGGTAGTCAATCTCCAATCCCACGAAATTTCGCTGCGGATGCTGCAGAGCGGCGTTCAACAGAAACAGCCCCCGACCAGATCCGATATCGATCTCAACCGGCTGCTCCCGCTCAAAAAACTGTCCCCAACTCAGCTCCGGACCCACGTCTTCGATCGTCTGAAACCACGGCTTCATGGAGGTCACTGGATTCGGCGGCATCTCTGCACTTCTCTTCGTTTTCGTAAATCAATCATCCGGAACCAGACATCACAGCACTTGTCGACACGCCCCGCCGCAAGCCCGGTCACACTCCCCCCGCACAACACACCGGCCCCGCCCCGAATTCTCCGGACACGATCCGACTGCTGCCAGAGAATAACGAATTTCCCCGCTTTTCGCATTCTGATCCCGCAAAAATCGGAGCGCGCTGCCGCAACCACTGACCACACGGTCATCTTCCATACATTCACTGGTAAATTCCCCGCTTTACGTAACCGGCAGCCTCCACGTCTCAGGCAGACTTTTCCCGACAGATTCGGCAGACCCGACAGCCACGGAAAAGGCCCGCACACCGCTGCAATTCTTACCACTGAACTTCACGTCCGCCGATATTTCTGGCAGTACCGGTTTTCCCGAGCCTATGAGCCGCAAACGCGATGTCGCCTCCTGCAAAAGCACGTGGCGTTGTGCCGGCCCCGCAACTGACTGCCGCTTCGGGAATACCACAACCAAACTTCTGGCTGATCCGTTTGCTCCGTGAACAGGGATGGTCCGGTGAATCGGTCTGGCATTCTGCACACAAAATTCTCCGCACTCAAGCCCCGTCAGAAGCCCCTCCGCTCCCTGACGGCGATCATTGCTGCACTCTGCCTGCATGTCGGAGCTGAAACTTCCGTTTTCGCGCAGTCGTTCGTCGATTCATGGAATCGGGACGGACACGACGAAGTGCTCCCCGGCACTCCGGGGTCGGCACTTTCTGAAGTGCGACGATTCAACTCCGGTCTCCCCGTGTCCGACAGGTTTCTTCTCGACTATGCCGAGTCGAAATCTGAGAGGTCAGTCGATCTGACCTCAGCGATCCTTTCATCGCAAACCAGAAGCACCGAATCGCAGACGCATGTGCCACATGTCTTTGAAACTCTGCAACTGACCTCATTCCGCGATGATGCCCGCTCAGAAAGTGAGGCCGCACGCGCCTACGATGATTCCGATACCACGGTGTCGGTAGCCGACCCCACGGCGCTGCTGCAGGATTCGCACGTACCAGCAAAGCCACGAGTTCCTGCGGCCCCTGCTCAGCTGTTTCGAAACCCGCCGGGCCCGTCGGACTCGTGGCAACTGCTGCCATCCGGCCTGCTGTATCGCACCTATCTCGCTGGTCCCAAAGAACCACGCCTGCAGTACCTTTCTCAATACGACGTTAAAAATAAGCGGCAGGTAGCCGACGCAGTACTCGGGGGCCGGGTCGGACTGCTGCGAAAAAGTTCCGGGCTGGCAGACGACCCCGACGCGTTCCAGCTGGATGTCGACGGTGCCGTGTTCGCCCGGGTTCTCCCCGAAGAACCCAGTTCCATGCTCGAAGGTTCCGACTATCGAGTTGGACTGGCGGGAACATGGAAACAGGACGCACTGGCGTGGAAGCTGGGCTACTGCCACATCAGCAGCCACATCGGCGATGAATTTCTGCTCGCATACCCCGCGACCCCCCGCATGAACTACGTCCGGGATTCCGTCATCGCCGGGATCAGTTACGACATTCTCTCGGCAAGCCGTGTCTACGCTGAAGCCGGGTATGCCGTCGGGATCTCCGGCGGAGCTGAACCGTTTGAACTGCAGCTGGGCAGCGAATGGACGCCCCACCCACGCGGACGGCAAGGTGCCCCCTTTGCCGCCGTCAATGCTCAGTTCCGCGAGGAACAGGGAACACGCGCGGGGCTGAACACAAGCACTGGCTGGGGCTGGGAAGGCGCACGCACCGGTCACCGCCTTCGCATCGGAGCCAACTATTACAACGGGCCCGCCCTGCAATACTCGTTCGCTGAGCGTTGGGAAAGCCTGGTTGGAGGCGGCATCTGGCTGGACTTCTGAACCGAGCGCAGCCCCAACACACCGCGCACAGTCCACCGCGCACGGTCCGTCGCGAACTGTGTGCAAACTGGCTACCAGAGGACTATCGCCCGGCCCGGTCCAGCATGACACCCCTGCAGCCGAATCGGAGCAAACAGGAAGTAGCTTCCCGGTCGCGCACTCTCCAGATTGTACAGGAACTCCACTCCCACCATATCGGCAGTTCCCAGCGCCCAGTAAGTCATGGCAGCACGCCGCGGTTCAACGCCCCCCAGATCCGGTGCATCCGTTGCAACACAGCGAATTCCACGCTTCTGCAAATACTGAATTGCATCCGGGCCCGGAGCTGGCCAACCCTCTGATTTTCCAGACAGCGGATCTGCCCAGACACCTTTGTCCTCAGGAGCCGGCTTCAGGTGCCGATCCAGGTGCCCCGTTCGGAACATCACAATCTGTCCCGGTCTGAATTCACCATTCACCTTTTCATCCGCCTGGAGCAGGGCCACCGTGATCTCCGGAGAGCGCGGTACTTCAGAAACTGGCAGGCTGCCCACCAATTCCCGCACATCCACAACACGCGCTTCGCCACAGGTCCAGTCCAGAGGCACCTTCTCGGTCGTGCGGTCGCTGAATCCCCGCTTTCCATACCGAGCTTCATAGTCTGCCAGCCACCCGCGAACTTCCGGCGCGTAATCAACCTCCACTCCGGCAGGCGGCAACGCAAAGGCCGGAGGAATCAAATGCGTCCCTGCCGTGGCGTCCATCAGATGCGTGTGATGCCACAAGTCCAGATCTGGTGAATACAGGAAATCCACTTTCACATACACCTGTCGGTGCCGCCCTGTTTGCGCCCCCGGATTTGTGATCGGATACCGCATATCAAGAACGGGAGAAAGATCAGCGGCACGCTTATTCTTCGCCGCATCAATTAACCTCGCCGGCAAACTTCCCCCCGTCACCGCGATTGCCCGAGCCTCCGCGTACATCCCGCCAGCGTGTCGAGGCGACAACATCACATAATAGGCCCCCGTCGGCGGTAGCTGCGACAGACCAGTGGCCCCCTCCGTCCAGATCATGCCATGACGCAGCCCGGCATAGTGCGTCGGTTCTGCCAAAGTCGGAAGCGGCCCCATGCTGGCACTGTCAGTCCCCAGAGTCCGGACTCCTCGTGCGGCCAGAAACTCCATCGTTTCCGGACCTGGATCCGGATATCCCGGGGCAAGGCGGTCCACCACATCCGCAATGTAACGATGCCCCTCCGGAAATGGCCGATAGTAGCGGTCCGAATAATCACTGCGAAACAGGACCACATCACCAAATCCAACCCGGCGATGCTTCGCCTCAAACGACTCAATATCACGCGGCATCACAAGCGGACTGACCCCATTCGGCGCCTGATCCAGCAGATGACGAACATCCACAATGCACGCCTCTCCCCCGAATTGCCACGCCTCTATCGTCTCTGTAAATGCCGTGCCGTACGGCCCCGATTTTTCACGCTTCAATTCCGGACGCACCACGGAATGCGGGGGCACATCCAGCTGCGTCCCCGTATTGCCATCCATCAGCAGCACATCGATGTTGTAAACACTGCCGGATCCCACACGCTGCTCATGAATCAACTGAAACCGGGGAAACGGGTGCGTCGGCCAGGTCGCCGGATACTCCGAACTAACGATCAGCGAACACTCCACAAACCGAGTCACGGGTTCCTGCTGCTGGGCCGGCAACATCCCCGACGAAAGTATCATCGCAAGGGCCGCTATCAGTGGCAGATACCCACCCGCCGCACGGACACCATGGGCCAGCAACAGAGGCCCACAGAAGTGCCAACGACAGCCGGCAAAGGACACGCCACGAAATAAGGCCTTTGGCATAGTTGTCTCCGGAAAACGGGGGTGTTCAAACAATTCCCATCATCGAAAAAAGTCGAGGGGAAAACAAGAGACCACCGTTCCGGGAACTCGCAGAACCGAACCACCACTCCGGCTCCACCCCCGCCCAATGCCCACGCCGGCCCTCGGAACCCACTGAAAATGCCCCCACCGAAGAACATCCAACGCGGAAACACACCACCACAAAGGTGCCACCCACCTGTGACACAAACGCGCCACGCGTCTGAATTGCAACGGGGCGAATTGCGAATTGCAACGGGGGCACACCCCGCCCCAAAACGACGGTTTAACGCGATGGTAACGATCCTACCAGATAACGCGTTCATCACGATTCTCGCGGCAGACTGCCACGCCCCCCAACATCCCCCAGTAGGTGCCATGCACCTCTCAGGTCCACTCAACGCTCGGAAAAGCTCACCCGGGGACACACCACAGTCCCTCAGACGCCACCCAACGGTATGCTTCGCTCGTTCGTGACCTAATAGGTGCCATGCACTCGTTTGTGATCGGGGACACACCACGCCCCCAAACGACCGCTTAACGCAACCACAACGATCCTGACGGATAAACCACTCACAACGATTCTCGCAGCACACGCTCTTCGGGGACACACCACGAACCAAACGGCCCCCGAGGACATACCACCGTTCTGCAGGTGCCACGCACCCGCTTGTGATCCGCACCCGCTTGTGCCACAGTAGGTGCCATGCACCTTTCATGTGCCACAGTAGGTGCCATGCACCTTTCATGTGCCACAGTAGGTGCCATGCACCTTTCAGGTCCACTCAACATCCCCCAATAGGTGCCATGCACCTCTCAGGTCCACTCAACGCTCGGAAAAGCTCACCCGGGGACACACCACAGTCCCGCAGACGCCACCCAACGGTATGCTTCGGGGACACACCACGAACCAAACGGCCCCCGAGGACATACCACCGTTCCGCAGGTGCCACGCACCCACCTGTGATCGGGGACACACTCTGCCGGGGACACACCACGGAACGCTCCGCATCGTGCAGAAGCTGCCACCAAAAGGTGCCACCCACCTCAGCATGCTCCGGGGACACACCACGCCCCCAAACGACCGCTTAACGCAACCACAACGATCCTGACGGATAAACCACTCACAACGATTCTCGCAGCACACACTGGCCGGGGACACATCAGCCATCAAGAACCATAGACTCGCGGCCAGTCTCTCGTCTCTGACGTCCCACCCTGACAATGTGCCGCCGGGAAAGGCCTGACCACCTTGATTCCACGCCGCTGCGCTTCACAATGTCCCGGTATTCCTGCCAACCGTCTCCGAGTTCGTCCCCGATACCCAAACACGCCGTTTCAGGAACTCGTCGACGCCCTCATTCGCCGTAGCCTCCACTCTGATCCACGCCATGGTCAGCTTACTGATAGCGGATGCCAATCCCGAAGCTCCGACAACATCGCGTCGGATGAATCACCGCGTCCAGCTCAACATTGTCTATCTTTTCCGCAAAGGAAAGCACTTCACACCTTGTCCTGGGACTCCTTCCAAAGTGTCCGCACCCCGTCCACTGCCCCCGTCCACTAGTCGCGTTTCCTAACGCGACGTCTCACCTCAACCCTGGAACGCCAATACAGGAAAATCAGCTGCTCCCAGGCTCAATTCCTCCAGCGATCACCAATCGAATCGGCAGAATTCGCCGGCAAACACCTCCTGCGACCGTTGATTTGGGCAATCAGTGCAGAACCGGCAGGAACCAAAAAGACAGAATTGCTTATCCAGGTGGCACGACCCATCCGATCATTCCTGTGTGCTGCTCTGTTGCGCAGACCCGCAGGTTAACGATATCGCGTTGACTCGCGGGAAGCATGCCGATTGAGCATTCAAGGACTTCCGGTGTTGGCGTTCGCCGGAAGCATTCAGCGTCCGAGCGTTTGAGACAGTGAACCACCGGGACGGTTTCCCAGCAGTACGAGGGCGGTCCGAAACGGAAGGTACCTCACGGAGGAGAACTTTCATGCGAAAGTACGGTAAGTGGTTACTCGTGCTGGGGGTGATGGCGGCCAGTTCGGCTGCTGCCAGCGCAGACGGATTTCTTGGCGGCTTCAAGCCGCAGCTTCCCTTCTCAGGCACCGCCGAGACGGCCAAAAATCAGGAGCTGGCGAATGAAGTTGCCAACTCCCTGAAGAGTGCTCAGGTTCGAGGCACCGGGATCGAAATCGAAGTCCGGGATGGCGTCGCGATCCTTGAGGGCAAGGTCAGCGATCCAAGTCAGTTGTCCCTCGCACAGCGTGCGGCAGGCACCGTGCCGGGTATTGAACGGGTCGAGAACAACCTGAAGTATATGCCGCCATCCGCTGGACAGGTACAGCCCGCAGCAGCCGATGCCGCCGGTGTTAAAGCCGCCGCGGTAACACAGGCAGCCGCCACCCAGACCCCCGAGCGAAAATCGGTGATCCAGAGGGTGAGCGGAACAAATCCGGAACCGGCCAAGGCGGAAAATAACTCCGCCGTGGCGCAGAAGATCGCTCAGTCGGTGGCAGATGCCGGCCTTGTCGGCTACGACGTTGAAGTCCGCTACAGCAGCGGAACGGCCACTCTCCTCGGTCAAGTGGGCTCCGCCGCAGAGCGTCAGGCCGCCAGCAAAGCCGCCTCGGCCGTCCCCGGCGTCCAGAAGGTCAACAACCGGCTCACAGTAACAAACCCAGTCGCCCAGACTGGTATGCCATCGGCCGGCCCGGCACCAATGATGGTTCAGGGTCAGCCAATGATGCATCCCGCCATGCAGGGGCAGATGATGCCTCCGCAGGGAATGATGATGGGCCCGGGAATGCCTCCCACGGCGACCGGATATGCACCCACCAGTTTCAACCACCCCAATCTCCCGAACCATGCATGGCCCTCTTATGCCCAGTACCCGAACTCGGCCGCTGTGAGCTACCCCACGCAGTACAGCGCCAGTGCCTGGCCGTACATCGGCCCCTTCTACCCATACCCACAGGTTCCGATGGGTTGGCGTGAAGTCTCCCTCGAATGGGACGATGGCTACTGGCAGCTCAACTTCAATAAGGAAAAGGACAAGTGGTACTGGGCCTTCAATCCCAAGAATTGGTAGATTGAGCCCGTCCTGATGTCTCAGACGACTCGCTGATTCCAGCCCTGAAGGTCACTCACCTTCAGGGCTTTTTCTTGCGCTATGCCCTACATCTCGGCGCCGGCGACAGCCTGTTCCTGTACGGACTCCTCTGACTTTTCCGCCCGTCTTCTGGAAGAACTCGGCACGCCCTGCTAACCTTTTCCTCCATGCTGCAGTTTTTTCTTAACCCATGGATGTTGACAGGGCTGCTGGGTATCTCTCTGCCAATCATCGCACATCTACTCAGCCGACGACGTTTCGACGTGGTCGAGTGGGGGGCTATGCAGTTTCTGAATCCGTCCCGAAAGACACGGCGACGACTCAGACTCGAAGAACTCCTTCTGCTCCTGCTTCGAATCGGACTCGTCGCTGCCATCGTGCTCGCCGCGACACGGCCCTGGATCCCGGGCGGCTGGCTGTCGGGCTACCGTTCGTCCGGATCCCGCGCCGTCGTCCTGATCATCGATGGTTCCAATTCCATGTCACGGACCGATGGTGTCAACACCCTCCATCTCCGGGCAATCCGGCGCGCCACCGAGTTTCTGCAGTCTCTTGGCAGTGACGATTCGGTCGCCGTCATCGACGCCCGTGACCAACCCGTCGCGCTGGTACCATCACCGCTCAGCGATCTTCAGACCGTGACTGCGGAACTCTCCAGAATCCCATCCCCGGCCGGTGCGTGTGCCATCCTCCCGGCACTCGAAAAAGCCATCGGAATTCTGGGCCGCTCCAGTGCTGCTACCCGTGAGATTGTCGTGTTCTCCGATCAGCAGGGAAACAATTGGCACACTCAGCAGGAAGCCGACTGGAAACGGTTTGACGAACTCCTGCAACTCCCGGCCGTGCGGCCACGTGTCTGGATGGTTGATGTCAGCTCTCAATCGGCCCCCGTCCGACGAAATCTGGCCGTAGGCAAAGTCACCATCTCCCGCGAAACAACCGTTCCGGGCTTTCCCGTGCGAATCCGGACAGACATTCGCAACTCCTCCGACACCGAAGCGTCCGTTCCTGTGAGACTTCTGCTGGATGGTCAACCGCTGGCCGGTCAGCAGCAGCAAACCAGCATCGCCGCAAACTCAGAAACTCGAGTGGAATTCGAGTACACGCTGCGGACCGCCGGCAGCCACGTTCTCAGTATCGAAGCCGCCCCCACAGACGACGCATGGACCATCGATAACACCCGCCATGTCGCCATCCAGGTGGAGCCATCACTTCCCGTGCTGTTGATCAACGGCAGCAGTTCGTCCGTCACGTCAGATCAGGACACCTACTTCTCACAACTTGCCTTCTCCTCAATCGAAGACGGTACGCCCTGGGTCACTACCCGCGTCCTTGACGCCGCCGAAGTTCAGCCAGCCGATTTTTCCAGCGTCTCCGCAGTCATCTGCTGTAATGTTGCCAGACTCTCACCGGCAGCGTCCTCCGCACTCGCAGAGTTCGTCGCCCAGGGAAACGGACTCATCATCGCTTGTGGGCCTGCAACCACGGCGGAGTCATTCGACGCCTGCTTCGTTCAGTCCGGCTTGATGACTCCACTTCAGGTGGTCAGGAATCGGGACGCCGCGCCCCAGGCAGCTGAACTTGTGCACGTCGCCCCTTTGTCCATCCAACCCGGCTGGCTCGAACGATTTCGCTCTGACCCATCACGCAGCTTTCTCAAAGCCGCATTTCAACGGTGGACCGTGTTTCGCTCTGGCCCCACGTCGGCAACTCCACCTGCGTCCGTCACAAAGGCTGCTGCCAACGCACAGTCGGATGCCGGCAATCCCCCGGCAACTCCTGCACCAACAACATCCGCACCAACAACATCCGCAGCGTCAACACAGTCATCGCCACCTGTCGTGCTCGCTCAGTTGACTTCCGGTGACCCACTGCTCATGGAACTGCGATATGGTAAAGGCTGCGCACTGCTCCTCACCAGCACACTCAATCGCCTCTGGAATGACCTGCCCACGCGTGCCGATTTCGTCCCTTTCCTTCATGAGGCCATTTTTCATACCACATCAGTCCGAAATTCTCGCAATGTGATGGCTGGCGAGTCACTTATGATGACAGCCCCAGGGCCGCTGGAATCAGGAAAAAGGCAGAGACCGGAAAGTGCCACGTCAGACACGGCTCAGATGAATAACGATTCGCCACCCAGCGAACTCCAGCCACCACTGCGATTCCGGTTTGTAACCCCCGATGGTCAGGTCAGAGAACCCGAATCAGATGCCGGCAATTCACCGCCGACCGGCATCCTCCCGGGACCCGTCATTCCCGGGATCTACAAAGGAACCGTGTTCAGCGATGATGACAACGCCCTCGCGGAACAGTCGTTTGTCGTCAACTACGATCCTTCCGAGGATCAATATGAAGCACTCACACCCGATGATCTGGCCCGACTCACCACAAACGATCGCGTTCGCTTCACAGATTCACTCGAAGAACTTCGCAAACGCATGTACGGCAAAGAATCCATTACCGAACTCTGGGCCGCGCTGATCAACATCTTTCTGCTGTTCCTCGTTGCAGAACTGCTGCTGACACGACGCATCATTCTGCGTGGACACGGCGCCGATTCCGCAGTGCCCGACCCCACGCAACCTGTCTGAACCAGACTACTGACCCCGGACGGCAGATTGTCACCCAGTCTCACCACCTGGCATACTCATTCGCCCTGAAACACAGTCCCAACGTCACCAGCCTGACCATTCTGATGCCGACCGCAGACTGTCCACAGCAACCCGCCACTCAGCAGAGGCACTGCCGGTGGTCGCCCGATTCCAACACCCGCAGGTCGCATCCTCAGTGCTGCCCAGAGCCCGACGTGCCACCATCGTCCGATTCCTCATCCTCCGGTAATCCAGCCGCAAACCAGGGGTAAATCGCGGGGACAACCAAAGACGTCAACAACGTGGAAGTCACCAATCCCCCAATTACCACGGTGGCCAGCGGGCGCTGCATCTCCGCACCGTCACTCGTGGAAAGTGCCATCGGCAGAAATCCAAGACTCGCCACAAACGCCGTCATCAGGACCGGTCGCAGTCGGGACAAAGCGGTTTCCCGCGTAGCTTCATGCAGAGGGATCTTTCGCCGACGCAGATGTTCAGCCGCGCTGACCCACACCAGACCATTCAATACCGCCACGCCGAACAAAGCAATGAACCCCACGCCCGCCGAAATACTGAACGGCATTGCCCGCAACTTCAACGCATAGATCCCTCCGCTGGCCGCCATCGGAACAGCCAGAAAGATCAACATGGCCAGTCGAGTTGATTTGAAGGACGTATACAACAGCAGAAAGATCAACAGCAGAACCACCGGGGTGATCAGCATCAAACGCAGACTGGCGGACTGCAGGTTTTCAAAGTCTCCCCCCCAACGCACCTCATATCCGGTCGGAATCGTGACCTGCCGCGTTACTGCAGTCTGTGCCTCAGCAACAAATGTTGCCACATCCCGCCCTCGAACATTTGCCGACACAAACGTTCGTCGACGATTCGACTCATGCTCGACGGAAGGCGGAGTCTCCTCAATCTTCACGTCGGCCAACTCTTCCAGCGGTACCGGGCTTCCACCAGCTTCGCCCACGGGCAACTGCTTCAGCTTTTCTATATCTGTTCTCCATCCCTCCGGGATACGCACCTGAATGGGAAATCGCGCCCGCCCCTCGAAAATGGTTCCAACCTCACGTCCCCCCAGAGCCTCAACCACATTCATCACCTGTCGCGCATCGATACCATAGTGCGCCATCGCATTGCGATCCGGAACAATGGTCACCGTGGTCAGGTTCGCCTGATAGTCCGCCTTGACGTCGACAGCGCCCGGAATTCCTCGCAGAGTCTGCTCAATTTCGCCTGAAAGCCGCGCTAATTCCTCCAGATCATCACCGTACAACAGAACTGCGACATCCGCTTTGACACCAGCGACAAGCTCATCCACCCGCATTTCAATCGGCTGAGTAAATCCGAAGGCAACCCCCGGAATCTTCTGATTCAGCAAATCCGAAATCTCCTGAATCAAGTCATCACGCGTCACCCCCGGACGCCACAATGAGCGGTCCTTCAGCATCACCCAGATATCCGTCTGATGCACCCCCATCACGTCATTGGCAATTTCCGGACGCCCTGTCTTGCAGAAAACTGTCTGCACTTCCTGAAAATTCACCAACTCCTGCTCGATCTGCTGAGACATCGTGATTGCCCCCTCCAGTGAGGCACTTGGCAGCCGGACCGCCTCAATCAGCAGGTCCCCTTCCTCTAGCCGCGGCATGAACTCCGCGCCAAGATGCATTGCCACCGGAATACTGGTGCCAAAAACCGCAAGCGCGATGAGTGTGGTGATCCCCGGATGAGCGATCGCGCGGTAAACAACCGGCCGATAAAACCACTTGATCCAGCGGACCAGAAACACGTCCTTATCCTTCATCGTCTTCGGCAGCGCAAGCGATGCCATCGCCGGCATGAAGGTCATCGACAGAATCAGTGACCCGAACAGCGCGAACAGTACCGTCAACGCCATCGGCCGAAACAATTTCCCCTCCGTGCCCTCCAACAAAAGAATCGGAAGGTACACAATCGAAATAATCAACTCCCCGAACATCGTCGGCTTGCGAACTTCTATCGCCGCATCACGAATCACATCCGTGTGACTGCGACCGGTCGTATTATGAGAAATCCTGTGGATACAGTTCTCAATCATAATCACCGAAGAATCCACAATCAGTCCGAAGTCAATGGCCCCGAGACTCATCAGACTGGCCGTCACACCAAACGCCTGCATCATGCTCGTCGCAAACAGCATCGACAGCGGAATTGCCAGCGCGGTAATCACACCCGCACGGAAACTCCCCAGCATCACCAGCAACACAAGAATCACCAGTGCCCCGCCCTCAAACAGGTTCTTCACCACTGTTTTCAGCGTTCGACCAATCAATGCGGAACGGTCATAGGTAATCTCCAGCCGCACTCCCTCCGGCAGCGTCTTTTCAATTTCCGCAATTCGCTCCTGCACTCGTCCCACAACTTCACGGGAGTTCGCTCCGATCAGCATCATCACCAACCCGGTCACCGCTTCACCTCGCGCATCCCGTGTCACCGCGCCCTGTCGTGTCATCGGGGCGATCTGCACATCGGCCACATCCTGAATCAGTAACGGAGTGCCCGCCGCTTCACGACGAATCACAATCTGCTGAAGATCCTCGATCCCCGTCACCAGCGCCTGACCACGCAGAAATCGCTGCTCGCCATGATGAACAATATAACCGCCACCCGCAGACACGTTGTTGTCTTCAATCGCCTGAAACAATTGATCGAAAGTTACCGAATAGCTGTTCATCAGATCCGGATCAGGCTGGATCTCAAATGTCTTGTAATAGCCCCCATGAGTATTGATCTCCGTCACTCCGGGAACCTCACGCAGTCGCGGGGCCACGTCCCACTCAAGGATCGTCCTCAACTCCTGCGCCGCATAGTTCTCGCCGCGAACTTCAAACTGCAGAATCTCTCCCAGGGCCGTCGTCAACGGACCAAGCTCCGGTGTCCCATACCCATTCGGAATCAGTGATGCCGCTGAACTCAGCCGCTCCGCCACCAACTGACGCGCTCGGTAAATGTCCGTCCCTTCATTGAAGACAATCGTCACCACCGAAATTCCAAAGCGGGAGATACTCCGCAATTCCTCAACGCTCGGCAGACCGCCCATCGTCACTTCCACAGGCTGAGTGACGTAGCGCTCAACCTCCACCGGCGAAAGCGATCCCGCATCCGTGATCACAGTGACCTGCACGTTGGTCATGTCCGGAACGGCATCAATCGGAAGTCTGAGAGCAGCATTGACCCCGGCAAGGGCCATCAATGCCGTGCCCACCAGCACAAGGAAACGATTCTCCAGAGTAATCCGGATCAGTTGAGCCAGCATAGGGAAGCAATCCGTGAAGAAATAAGCAGATAATTACCGAGGCCACGCGATCATGAATACTGTCAACCGTCAGCCGCTAACTTGTCGCGACCACTCGCCATGACTACTCAGCTTCCCCGAGCAGCAATTCACTTTTCAGAAAAAAACCACCCTCTGAGATCACTCGATCCCCCGACTTTAACCCGGCAAGAACCTCGATCACACCATTCGTCCGCACTCCCGGTTCAATGTCCACTCGCTGATACGCATGCTCACCGACAGGGACAAACACAAACGGTTTTCGGTCGTGCTCCAGCAGTGCCCCCTCCGGAATCGTCAACACCATCCGACGGTCCGTCACCGGAATCGCCACACGCACAAACATTCCCGGACGGAGCCGACCATCTGCATTATCAATCAGCGAAACCAGCGGAACGGCATTGGTCGCCGGATCTACCTCACGGCCCGCAAAATGCACGACTGCCTCTCGTGACTCCACGCCCTCAATTTCCGTCACCACCCGCACTGTGTCGCCCGGCTGAAGTCGCAGCGCACGCCATTCACGCTGCCGCAAATCCGCAGACACCCAGAGCGTTGTTGTGTCGGCCAGAACCATCAACGATTCACCCGCCTCCACTCGCTCCGTCGATGAGACGCGGCACTCTTCAATCGTTCCGGAAAATGGAGCTTTCAATTTGATCAGTGACAACTGCTCTGGACCAGCCTCCTCGCCCATCGTCTCCAGTAGTGGCTCACTTTCCGGTGACTCCACCGCTGCCCCCAGAAGCGTCCGAACCTGCTGCAGACTCACTCGCAACCGGCGCTCAGCATCCTGAACCTTCGCCTCCGACTGCAGTCGCGTCTGGTTCGCCAGAAACGTCCGCTCCTCCATCGCCGATGTCAAACGGGCCTCAAACTGATCACGATTCGCTTTTCGCTCACTCACCACCTTTGCCGGCACAACGCCATTTGCCGCATTTTCTTCTGCTGCTCGCAACTGCGTCTCGGCAAGCAACAGGTCCGAGTACCCCGAAAGCAACACCTCACGCGCATTCCCCAGCACTATCTTCTGAAATTGAGTCCGTATCTGATCGACCGTCTTCCGATTTCGAATGGCCTCCGACAACTGACTCAACCCCTCAAAGGTCGACTTCTCCCAGTCCCGGCTTTCCATTGCCAGCCGCAATTCGGCCTGACGCTGCAAAACGTTCGCTCGCGCATCGCCTACCTCAGGACTGCTGATCTCAATCAACACGTCCCCCTTCTCGACTCGCTGCCCCGGTTTGACAGCAAGACGCGAAATAATTCCATCCGTCGCCGATCGCACAAGAATGTGACGACGATCGTCATACTGAATCCGCCCGGGCACCAGATGCTCATGCAACAACTCAGTCGTTTCCGCTGTCCCCTCCACAAACCTCGCGTTAGTAACTTTGTCTGCAGTCAACTCGACACGGGAGGTCTCTGCAGAAGGTGCCACAGACTCAACTCTCTCCGCAGACGTTTCTGCCAGAGTGTCCCCTGCAGGTGTTCGCCCCCACGTCCACCAGATGACTCCGCAAGATCCACCAATGGCCACGGTGGAAAATAAAAGCGTACGCAGTATTGAGGATTTCATAGTTGACTTCCCGAGGCAAAAGGGGGAACCGCAGACTCTGACCGCGTTCATTACGCGACGAGTCACGCGAAACCCGTGAATCCCGTCAAACTCCGGCAGCATCCGCAACAAAGCGGCAGACGACACACCGGAACTCATTCACAACGCCGAACCTGCGGAAGACGTCGACACAACAACACGTGACGGCTCGGCTCTCCGAGAACACGTTTGCTGCCGACACTGGACGTTCCATCACCCACAGGAACTCATCCACGCCATACAGTGGAGCAGACCGACTTTAACGACGGCCACTCAACACCGAGTAATCAAACGCTAAATCACGTAAACGCACGTCAAGGTGCGCAAGGAGACGTCGAGGTGAATCGTCCCGAGAAATGTGCGTGCTCCACCAGGCGCCTGCTGCGTTCGCACTTTCACTTCCGTTGATGCGAAACAACCTTCACGGCAGGCGTCACCACGCCACGCCGCTTCGCAACAGATCATGCCCGCAGAAAGTGTTCCCGCCGCAGCACACGCGAACAACGCCTGGTCGACACGTTCTGCAGGAACGTTCGGGGACGTATCACCTTCCCCATAAATGTCGCGAATAGTGGCAAAGTGCCAGTGCAGTCCGGAAGACTCCGTCCCTTTGCACACGCGATGAAAACACGACAAGTGCTGCGGCAACAGTCCTGACAGCCTCAATGACTCGTGATTATGCAGCAGCGGGATGGGACCGTTCCACGAACAGACGCACAACAGCAGACACATCAGTCGCTGCAGCAATTTGGCCTGATTCGTGGAAAAATAGGTCATTCTACACTCTCAGATCCACCAACATTGGCTGCTGCATGAGCAAATCCGCCCAACTCAACAACTCAAAGATCCAGCAGGTATATTCGGAACAATACCACACCCGAATCATCAAACAAGAAAATCTGCGGCCTTCGAGCCCAAAATCCCTGGAGTCACAACCTGAATTCACCCCAAATAACCGGGAATCTATTTTTTCATACCAAATCGCGGGGTACCGCCTGAGTTCCCGGGGAAAACCGCAGGGCACGTTTTCCACCAGCATCCGCCCGTTCTCAGATGCTGAAATGCCTCAGCCATCCAACTCCAGTTGTCCGGCATCCTGAACACAATCCCCACGCCGGCCCCGATATTGCAGGCTCAGTATTTTCTGTCGGCATGACACTGCGCCCGAAGACTCTGACAGCTGAACCCGATGCCCCATGCATTCGTCGAATCTACAGCAACGGCAAGTCACAACAGCCCCCATCAGAATCTGTGATCCATGCCCGTGAAACCAGTCCTAAGGGGCCACCAGAACCGGGGCCCACAATCCCTGCTGAACCTTCGGTGTCTCACCCGATTCCGGAAACGTCGTTTTCACCGCCTCTGCCAGCACACCTGACAACTCGGCCACCGTGCCGCTGTACTCCGGACGGGAGGCCAGATTGGTCAGCTCACGAGAATCCGCGGAATGATCGTACAACTCCCGCCCCTCTCGGCCTTCCGCCCATTCTGTATAACGCCATTGCGGAGTTCTCAGGCTGTAGCCGAAAAAACGACCGTCGCCCGATTCCCCGCCGCTACGCCCCTTGCCACTCGCCCCGCCGGCATTTCCCCGAGTGACCTGGGTGAGCGCCCAACCACGTCCCTGCTCCCGAACATCCTTGAGCATCGGAACCAGACTCTGCCCCTGCAGTCCCGCTGGCGCCTGCAACCCGCACAATGCCGCCAGAGTCGGAAAGAGATCAACATGAGATACCGGAGCTTCACAAACCTGCCCCCGCCCGCAACCCGGTGCCGAGATCAGCAACGGCACTCGACTGCTCTCTTCAAACAAACTCATCTTCTGCCACAGCCCATGCTCACCCAGATGGTAACCATGATCACTGGTGAAGACGATCACTGTGTTTTCCGCTAACCCCAGCCGCTCCAGAGCATCCAGCAACCGCCCAACCTGCGCATCCATGAAACTGATACTGGCATAGTAGGCCTGACGCGCCTGACGTTTCTGCACGTCCGACATCGCCTGCTGCTCTTTTTTCTGACTTCCCAACGCTGCAGCAGGCAGGTCCTGCAAGTCCGCCTCGACCCCCGTGACAATCGGCATCGACTGCTCAGAATACATGTCGAACCAGGGCACCTTCGGAGCAACGTACGGTGTATGCGGCCGAAAGAATCCCACGGCCAGAAAAAATGGACGCTTCTCTCGATTCGAACAACGCTCAAGAACCCATTCCGCTTCCGCGGCTAACTTTGCGTCCGTGTGGTGCTCGTCACTCATGGGTGACGCGTACCAGCTGAGTGTCCCGCCAAACTGATTCGGTACCAACGATGTGATCTGCGGATGCTCTTCCAGACGATCAACACCGGCCGGGTTCAGTTCCAGTTCCCACGACGCCGAATCGTCGTGGCCGTCCGTTCCGATCGAATTCGGCACGTTGTAGTGGTACATCTTGCCAATCCGGCCGGCAAAATATCCCTGCTGCCGAAACATCTGAGGCAGACTCTGCCGCTCAGGAATCGTCTGCCTGAAGATTTGCGAATTCGCAAGAATCCCCGTGCTGTTGGGATACAGTCCCGTCAGCATCGAATTCCGGCTGGGGCCGCACAATGGAAAGGCGCAGTACGCTCGCTGAAACCGCACACTCCTCGCCGCAAGTCGATCAAGATTCGGCGTCCTGACAAGCGGATCTCCGTAACATCCCAGTCCATTATTCAAATCATCGGAAACAATCAGCAACACATTCTTCC
>CAIYBH010000259.1 GCA_903924405.1 uncultured Planctomycetaceae bacterium
AAACCCAATGCCTATGTCTGAAGATTATATCGAGAATTCTCCACGGCCCCAGCGCCGCCCGGTGGCTGCTGCGCCAGCGAGATTTTTGATTTCAACGAAAATGGGTACGCTTGTTTAAGGGCTAGTGCAGCAACTATTGCAGTAACTGCCGCCACAGCATGGCTCAAATCCTCAGCACTACTAATGTTAATATTTAATGCAGCCATGATGATTGAAAAAAGTATTATGTGTGCGATATAAAGCGTGATGAGCACAACAGGAAGGTTGCGATTCATGTCGTTTCCATTCTGGGTTGACTTAGTGTTTGAGAGCAGTTGCGGAGTTGTGTTGTCCCATCTCGTTTTGGTCGTGGTCGATTGCCAGTGATTTTGACATTAGTCCTCAAACAAGCGAATTCGCTGAGAGGCGCAATGGATTTTTGAAAAAGGCCTGAGAATACCCTGAGAATACCCTGAGGAAATGAGTAGATCTGGTATGAACAACAAACCAATACGCAGAACCGCAAGGAGGATCTCAGGTGAAACGGAATGTCGCAAAGAAGGTCGCCAGACGCAAGTGTCGAGTTCTTAAGAGACTTGGTTCTTCTGAGATTTTCGTGGCTAGTTTTCGCTTGGTTTCAGGCTGAGTTTTCCGCAGAAAAAGAGAATTCGAATTCGGTAGGGCTCGAAGATACGAAAGCCTCTCGCTGCGGACTTAATGGACTGGATGCGGCTGTTGAATCCTTCGGCCGGTCCGTTGCTGATGGGTGCGGAAAACGAAGTCAGAATTCGATCAAGGCGGTTCTTCAACATGCGAGCCACCTTCTTGATCGGGGGTAGCCGGAGTTGCGGGCGAGTGCATCGAGGTCCGAGGTGGCATAGGTGTCCTGCAGCATCGATAGATGTCCCGATTTATAAAAGGCCTCCGCACCCATCCGTCGCGAGCCGGACTGGGGTCGGCAGTCAGCGTGGTGGAAATACTACCGGCAACCGAACCCATCTGCACGGGAATCAGGGCAGAATCTGTCCTCCACCGGAAAGGAATAGACGGTCAGGCAGGATCGCTACGCTTCAGTCCATCCTCTATGCTACCAACCGGGGTTGGACAACATATTGTCCAACCCCTTTGGGCTTTTGGCAATTTTTCGGTGATTCTCAGTGCCGAAAACACAGTCAGTACACAGTCAGCGGAACTCGCCCGGCGTTGGTTGTTTTTCGGGTCCAGGCGCTGGCCCCCATGCTGCTGGGAAGATAGGACCGTCTCGCCGCAGGCGTCTCGGGCGAGTCATCGTCGTCAAGGCCAGCGGGTTCTGCGGCCTGATCGAGTTCGTCATTGCTGGTTGGATCGCACCGTTGCGTTTCATCAGCCTCGGTCGGAACGAGGAAACCGGTCAGATACCAGCGTGAGGGTGTCTGCGGCAGAATCTCGTTGTGATTCTCCAGTGGACCCGTCGGACCGATCAGGTCAATCTGCAAGGCGTCGATCAGATTGCAGCGAACTTCCAGAGGCAAGGTGGGCGCAGTCATTTGTCGAGCGTCTCCGAAGGATCGATGTTTTGCCGACGATTCTCGCCGCGTGCCAGACGCTCGCGGGCGAGGCGGATTGAATCGTGCAGTTTCTTTTCCAGAAGTTTCTTTGGTGGCAGTTCAGTCAGGTACTGGGCGACGCGGATTCCACTGTCGTTCAGCTGCAGCAGTTCGACGTGTTCGTCCGATTTGTCCGCACACAGGATCAGACCGAGAGGCAATTCCTCGCTGGGCTGTCTGTCGTGCTTCTGGAGCCAGCGCAGGTACAGTTCCATTTGCCCTTTGTCGGAGGCCTGGAACTTTCCCAGCTTGAGATCAATCGCCACCAGACACCGCAGGCGGCGATGGTAGAACAAGAGGTCGAGGTAGTAGTCCTCGTTGTCGACGGTGATCCGTTTTTGCCGGGCGACGAAGGCAAAGTCGGTCCCCATCTCGAGGATGAAGGCTTCCAGTTCCCGCAGGATGGCGTCTTCCACGTCCTGTTCGAGGTGTTGTCCGGACAGACCGAGAAAGTCGAGGAAGTACGGATCGCGGAAGACCATGTCGGGTGTGAGCCGGTCGTCGTCGCGGAGCGCGGCGATGTCTTTGGCGATGAGGACTTCGGGCTTCCTGCTGACGGCGGTCCGCTCGTACAACAGATGCGCGATCTTGTGCCGCAGCGTGCGGACGCTCCAGCGTTCGACTCGGCACAGTTCGGCATAGAAGTCGCGTTTGAGAGAGTCTTCGAGCGGGATCAGTTCGACGAAATGGCTCCAGCTCAATTGTCGCGACAGCGCCGCGAGAATCTCGATGTCCTGAAAGACCTCGGCGAGTTGGACCATTCGCCAGAGCGATTTTTCGGTGAATCCCTTGCCGTACTCCGCCGTCAACTGTGCCGACAGCGCCGACACAATCTCCATCCCGTACTCGCCCCGCTGGTTTTGCAGCACGTCCTCCCGAATCCGTTTGCCGATCTGCCAGTACATGGTGACCAGCGTGGAATTGACGGCGCGGGCCGTTTGTTCGCGGGCCGCTTCGATCAACTGGCGGAGATCGCCGAGCAGGGAGCGTGTTGGAACGGGCTTTTGTCCAACCCCCTCGAAAACCCTGCGAGTCTCCCGGAACCAGAATTGACGACTCGCGATGCGTCGTTTTGGGCTAAGTCTCAGCGACAGCCCCACGCTCAAAACACGAGGTCTAAGTGGCGTGTGAATTGGGAACGGGAACCGGTGTTGATCGATCCGAGTTCCGCGGTACTTCTGAAATAGCTCCGGTGGGGCGATTAGGTATCAAACAGACGCGCACGACGGCATTCACGAATTCGCCGCTGAGTGATTTACAGTCGCTTAAAAAACGATCCTGATCTCCCCTGTGAACATCGTTTCGCCAATCCTGAGCGCAGTGCCCGCCAAGCCGAAAACCAGCTCTTGCGGTTCGGGTGGAACCTCGTCCTGCCGGTCGGGGTGTCAGGAATGAGGGTGCTCCCTGGCCCAGCGTGGCCAGGAGTCCGGGAGGGGGGCGGTGAAGTGCAGGGATTGTGCGGTGACGGGATGCTGCAGGGTTAGTGAGGCGGAGTGCAACGCGATGCCCAGGGCAAATGGGCGACGACTGCCGTATTTCCGATCGCCAGGGATCGGCAGTCCCACGTGCGCTAACTGGACGCGGATCTGGTGCTTGCGCCCCGAGTGCAGTCGTATCTCCAGCAGGCTCAACCCACCCTGCTGGTTCAACACCTGAAAGTCCAGCCGGGCCGCCTGCGCTCCTGGGGCACCAGCGGTGGTGACGATGGTCCGCATCTCCGTATCATTTCGTTTCAGCCAGTGCTGCAAGGTTCCGGTCTGAGTCTGCGGTGTGCCTTCAACAATTGCATGGTATCGCTTGTCCACCGTGTGCAGGCGAAACTGTTCGCTGAGCCTGGCGGCTGCTTTGGATGTTCTGGCGAAGACCAGCACTCCGCTGACCAGCGAATCCAGTCGGCTGACTACGCCAAGGTACACATTTCCCGGTTTGTCAAAACGCCGCTTAATGTCCGCTTTGGCCAGTTCCAGTGCCGTGGGAATTCCCGGAAGAGCCCCCATCGTGGCCAGCGGTACCGGTTTGTTGACCACATACAGGTGGTTGTCTTCATACAGTAACTGCATGAGCGAAAACTATTCCCACGATAAAAAGGGGACCGTCGAGACCGGGTTGGCCCAACTGGTGCGGCACCTGCACAAGGTTGTGCTTCCTGATCGCCATGCGGCGGATGAGTTCAGGGGGACATTTTTTACCATGGATGGACACGGATGAACACGGATTTTGGGGTGCGATGCGAGTCTGCAGGTGTGCTCGGGGTTGATCGCGGACCAATCGCGGACTAATCACAGACCGATCACGGCTGGAATGGGTTGGTGGCGGTGGGTGGTGCTGCTGCAGGGGCTGCGGCTGGAGGCAGGCCTGCGGCGTCGCGGAGTTTCTGCAGTTCGTCAGCTTCCTTGACCCGCTTCTCGGCAGAGAAAAAGGTGTTCAATGAGTCCCCCATTTTGGTCACCATCGACTCTATTTTTCGTTTTGCCTGCGGATTCTTCGCCTGAGTTGCCTGGTCAATAGCGGGCGCTCGAATCTCATTCAGCCGCACACTAAACGCCTCCTTCGCCGGCAAGGCGTCGATGGTGGCAATCATTTCCTGAAACTTCTCCAGATCCCGGGCTTCCGAGGCCTTCTTCGCAAGGCTCATGTAAACGGCCTTCTCAGCCACCATGTCAACCAGTTCGTCACGCAGCAGATACATGTCCCCTTCGACACCCAGTCGAATAGAATCGTCCGGCAATTTCACTGTTTCCCGAGGCAGGATCCCCGGAGCGTAGGGAACTCGCGCCAGAAGCATGCTTCCGCTGTAGGCGTACAGCCAGAATGTCGGGTTGGCCGGATCCACCTGCAATTCCAGTTCTCCGTTGCGATCGGTCAGTACCCGCCGCGCAGGAACTGTGCTGACATCACCCTGTCGCAGTTTCTGCACCTGGTCCACACGCAGACAGATCAACGGGCGATCCGGTCGATTCTGCAGTACCAGCTTCACCTTGCTGGAGGTTGCCATTGGACGCTGTCGCAGTCCGATCTGCTGCAGATTGCGCCCCTTGCCGCCAAAAGGGACCAGCCCATGCGACAGCAGGACACCACGGGCTCGTGCGGTGTCCGTAAACTCGACGCTGGGTTCGGCAGTGGCTCCGTCGGCCGTCACTGGCAGCTCGTCGGCCGGAATCCCGCTGGTCCCGAGTTTCTGATTGAAGGCCGTGATCCGCACATAACACAGATCCAGTCGCTGCAGCAGTTTAACTTTGCCAGGCGACTTACGATCCATCTGCCGCAGAAACGTTCGCAGGACGTCGCCTTCAGCAAGCTGAGCCGCCGAGGGATCCGGGGGCAGCAGATTGCCAGCCTGAATCACAAATTCCAGTTCCGATTTGTCCAGAGTCTGATTGGTGAACATCAGGATCGGTCGGAAACAATCACGCCCCAGACGACAGGCGGCATTGGGAACACTCAGCCGCTCGGGTTCTGTGACGCTGAGTATCGGGGACAGTTCCTGAATCCGCGAGTCAAACTCCCGACAACTGATTTCAAAACCACCGTCCGTCCCTTCCACAGCGACGAACAACACTTTCTCTGCGACACTCTCCGGATACCGCTCAATCAGCAGGGCTTCCTGCAGGCGTCCCAGCGTTTCCTGAGTTCCGGGAAGAAACCATGTGGATTCGCGAACTTCGGCCTGCCACATGCTGCCATACATCCGACGAAATCCGTCACGGATCCCGCGCGTGATTTCACTCCGATGCGCCGGCAAGGCGGTACCGGACCCGGAGAATCCAATCTCCACGTGCACACGATAGGGACGCTCCTGCAGCGGCAACTGCGCAGCGGCGGGGGCCGTTGAGGCAGGTGCCGTTGCGGCGGCAGCGGGCGCAGTTGTGGCTGCAGGTTCCGTTGTGGCAGCGGGCGCAGGAGGTGTGGTGGCCGCGGGTGCGGCGGGGGAATTCGCCGTGGCGGCCTGCGGCTGCCCTGCCCCGGCGGGCTGGCTGGAACTCACCGCTGCCGCGTCTCCGCCAGCCGGTGCTGCTTCCTGGGCGACCGCGGTGATCGATGTCGCAATCAGCAACACCCACGCCGGAACATGCCATCGGGTTAATGCAGCCAACAGTCTCATGGTCGAATAATCCAGCGCTCGGCGTTGTGATAGACAGACATCAGTCTGGCAGGAACCCCAGTGACGTTTTTACGAAACACGGCGTACTCGTCGACTTCCCAGAGTGGAATCAGGAAGGCCTGAGCTGCGATGTGATTGTGGATTCGAAACAGCTTCTGCTGTGCATCCGCAAAACTTGTGGCATAGTCCAGTCCCACCAGTTCCTGCCGCATCCAGTCCGGAAAAATTCCCAGCCGATCCATGCTGAAGGTCGGATCACTGGCCAGAACAGGCCACAGCTCCAGCAGCGGTTCCTCCATGCGCACCTGACGATAACACAGGTCCCATTCGGTGTCTTTCAGCGGTTGTCCGGCCTGGTCGCCCTGAATCACATCCACTTCAAAGCCAATCTTCTGCCAATACGTCACCATGCGTTCGGCGGCGGCACGCGGTACCGGCCCGGGCTCCACCACAAATCGCAGTTTCGGCAGGCGGATGTAATCCACCTTCGTGTCCTTCCGAAACTGTTCCGCATCGAAGTTGATCTTGTTCTTTTTGGCCTCTTCCCGAGCAGCTTCCGTGAGCTTTGTCAGTTCCGCAATCTGCAGTTGCCGTTCAGCCGCAAATCTCAGAGCAAACGCCAGCCGCAGGTTGAATTCCGGCGGGGTCTGGCGAGGTTCCGTGGCGTAACTGGACAGGTGCCAGGCGGCACTGGTCGGTCGTCCATGCCGCATTTCGTCGTCCCGCAGCACCGTGGATTTCAGAATCCCTTCCCGGTTGACTGCGAAGGACAAGGCTCGCCGCAACTGCGCATTTGTGATGCGGTCCGACATGGGGTTGAACACAATCACGTGGGTAAGCGGCAGTGCGTATGGCCGAACGGTGAAGTCCGAGGCCTGAAAGGCGTCAATTTCCCAGGGCAGCAGTTTCGGGATGTAGTCGATGTCTCCCCTGATCAGCGCCTGAATCATCGTCGCCCGGTCAGAAAAACGGCGTTCCTGAATTTCGGCCACGTGATATTTCCCCGAGTCATAGCCATCGGGTTCAGGAATACTCCGCACCCACGAACTCATGTTCTCCTCCTGCTTCAGTGGCTGAAACCTGGTGGAGATCACGGTGGGTGTGGTTGCCAGTGAGACCGGCTGAGCCGTCGTGGAGTCCTGCACGCCCGGTTGCGGATCCCGGGTGATCGGAAATCGCAGCAGCGATTCAATGCTGAGCGGGACCCGGGAAAAGCGAATCCTGAGCTGGGAGGGAGAACGCACGGACACTTCCGAGACGAAGGATGCCAGTCGCGCACTGAATAAGGGATTGTTTTCGTCGATCCGATGCCCGAGGGCTTCCGCGACCGCATTGGCCGTCAGCAAGGGCTGAGTCTGCCATGTCGGTCGCGTCTGACGGAGCGTAAACACCACCTCGCGCCCCAGGTCCGTCGGATCCCACACTTCAAAAAATCCGGATCGAAAGTAGGTGATCTCGTCCGCTGAAGAGGGCTCAAACAAACACAATTCGGCCAGTTCCGACAGCCGCTCGCGGTGCTCCTGCGGAACCGGATAGACGCCCTGCCCTTCAAACTCGTTGATCCCCACTCGGAGGACCTGATACCGCGAATAATACTGATTGAAGGCGGCTCGTGAGTTGCCCGTGGTCGGCCAGATGACTTCCGCTCGACTGGCCAGCGCGGCAGCCTCGGACAGTTGTCGCTGCTGAGTCAGGCTGCCAGCCTGATCCAGCAGGTCTGTGCTGAGTTTCTGCAAGCGGCCCGAGGCCGCCAGAACCGTCTCGTGCTGCGGAAACAGCTTCTGTATGCGACCAATCAGGTACCGCGCCTTACGAAAGTCCTCAGCGGCCACCGCAGCGTCAATCATCGGACCGATAATCGTGCCCACGCGAGACGGCAGCTCGGCACTGGCCGGATTACGCTGAAACACTTCATCCAGCAACGCGATGGCCGCGTAAATCTCACCCGCCGCGGCACGCTCTGAGGCCTCTACGAGCAACAGCTGTTCAAATCGCGGGACAGACTTCTCCCAGCCCGGCAGCTCCGTTTCGACTCGCAACAGCAGTTCGTAAGCCGTCCGGAAGTCCCCGGACTGCAGCAACAAGTCCACTCGCTGCAGCATCAGGTCTTCAAAAAACAGAATCTGATCCACCTGTTCCACGGGCACCGCGTATTCGGTCAAATCGCCCGGCAGAGTGAACATGAGCTTCTTCAGGCTTTTCAGGCGGTTGGTCCGCTGCTCACGCTCTTTCTGATTCTGTGGACGTGACGCCTCAAGCTTGCGGAATTCTTCCTCCTGCTTCTGCAGCGTGTCCGGACGTGGAAACAGGGGATTGACGACCACAACCCGCCGGTCCTCGGCGACCGGTGCCTTCAGCACCACCCAGTCGAACTCTTTGTCGTCTGCGTCGGCCCGCAACAGCACTTCGGCCGTAGGCGTCTCCATCGTGGCCAGTTTGGGAAGTTCGGTCCGAGCGACCTTTTCTTCATCGCCGCGCACAACCATCGAACCCGGCAGCACCAGGGCCAGTACCAACAGCGGCAGAACGCCCCACGGCACTTGCCGAACAGCACCTGCCGCCGCGCACAGGGTGCCTCGGGCTGCGGTTTGCTTGAATTTGTCAGTCATGGATCACTCCCTGAATCTATTTCCGGAGTGCCGGATTAATGGAATACAAGCTGCCATCAAGCCCGGTGATCATGATCTGCTCACCAAACCGAACAAAACCGGACTGAATCTGCTGGCCCAGCTTCATCGAATTCTCTCCCGGGACTCCATTGGCGTCCAGTTTCGTCAGCAACCCGTCTCCACGGGCCACAAGCAGGCCATCGCTTACGGCCAAGGGGTTGCCTCGCAGGCCCCAGCCTTCGAGGGGCAGCGATCCCGTCGCAGGCAGGTCCGGGGCAATTCGGAAGATTTTCGCTTCCTGATTGGCCACTTCCACAATCACAAACTGATCGGTCACCTTTGGCTGTGCACTGGGAACACCACCGAGATCCTTTTCCGCGAGGACTTCCAGCGTCGAGGCCTGCATCATCATCAGTTTGCCTTCTGCGGTGGCGGCAAACAGAAATCCCCCTGACACGGCCGGCGGCACTTCAATCGGCGACGGAATCTTCGTGACGCTGATCTCGGCCAGCTGTGGTCGAGGCGTCTCACGATACTCCACCCGAACAAACTCATTCGCTGCGGAAATTCCCAGCACCTGCGTCCCGGACAGGGCAATCAGCGACTTCCAGGGCTGCTGCTGATTCTGCGTCTGAGACGAGCGGTAGTCTTCCACAGTGCGGCCTCCTGCGAGGCCCGTCATGTGCAGCCGTCCGGCCGATGCGAACACCACCCCGCTGTCCAGTGCAACAGGAGGGAGTTCCGGCACGGCCGGCAAGTCCCATTTCTGCTCCAACTGCCCTGTGGTTGTGAAGGTCCACATTGCAGGGTTCGGTGCTCCCACCCACGCGGCTGGTCGACCATCAGACAGCACCAGCCCGTCCACCGGCGAGTCCAGCTTTTCCGGCAGTCGGAACCGGCTGACCGTTTCCAGAATGAAACCCGGCTTCTGCAGATCAGCCAGCGGAATGCGATAGGCCTCACCATAGTCCGTCACTGCGAGGACTGAACCGCCAGCGGCCGAACCCGTCATGGCCACAATGCGCGAACTGAGGACTGTTCTCCAGATGCCCTGCATCTGATCCCGATCGGCCCTGGTGAAGAAGGCAGAGCTGGACTGAGCTGACCGCGATGTGACAAAGACGGATTCGTCCAGCAGCTGTATTGGCTGAATATGAATCCCCTGGGCTGTGACGGCCGGGTCCAGTTCCACGCCGTTGGTTCGCGTGCGGAATTTTCGCAGATCGCGACCCGCCAGCCAGACCTGTCCCCCGGGGCCGGCCAGCAGAAACATGCGTGTCTGAGCGGCCTCTTCCAGTTGGTTGGCGCCGACGAAGGCCAGCGGCGGCTGCCCGGGCTCATCACCCACGCGAAACGCCGTGATTCGCTGCGGTGTTGAGGGCACGAACAAGTCGTAACCCCGCAGCAGAGCGGGATCCTGAATCTGCCCGTCGACGGTGTTGGTGGCCACGACCGACAACTCTCCGCTGGCTTCTTCCTGCAGCGTCTGAATACGGGATTTCTCAGCCGTCTCGTTGTCAAACATCAGGAAATAACGCCCTGCCGTAATCAGCGGGACGCGGATGCTGCCTTGTCGATGCGGAATCCAGGACACCGTCTGACAGGCGAACGGGTTGAGCGAAATGGTGTAGACGAGGGTCTGATCG
This sequence comes from uncultured Planctomycetaceae bacterium, assembly GCA_903924405.1. Taxonomy (GTDB): domain Bacteria; phylum Planctomycetota; class Planctomycetia; order Planctomycetales; family Planctomycetaceae; genus SXXK01. Next base: position 9,923 of record CAIYBH010000259.1, read on the forward strand.
CCCGGCAGAACCAGTTTCTGTCCATCGCCGGACAACGCCGGCGGTCCGCTGATCGGTTGTGGAAACTTCAGGCTGGCCAGAGCCCTGCCGTTGACAGCGGCGATCTGCAGCAATTCCCCGGCATCCGTGGTCAGATAGATCGTCCCGGCCTGAATCACAGGTGCAGCACTGGGCCGGGCTCCCGTGGTCTGTCTCCAGAGAATGCTCCCCGTCTCTTCTGCCAGTAACTGCAATTCATTGGTCAGAGTGCTGTAGACCAGAATCCCCGGCGTTGTGCCGGACACGGTCACCGGAGCGAACGGTGCGTCAGCCCCGATCACGCGTTTCCAGCGGGGGTCACCCGTGTCCGCGTCGACCGAATAACAGGTATCAAGTCCGATGGTGACGAGGTAACGTTTTTGTGAGACCAGATCCGACGGTCCCTGAGTGCGGAGCGCCAGCGACACGGACGGCAGCGGTTCGGCTGCCGGATCTGCCGGCAGCGCGTCCCGACCGAGCTCGGTCCGTGCCGTAAGTTCTTTCTCTCTGGTCAGAATGTCCGTCAGCATCTTGCGGACGTCCTTGTCGTCCTTCAGTGATGGATAACGGTCAATCAGGGCCTGTCGGGTTTCAATCGCTTCCAGTGTCTTTCCTGCGGCCAGCTGACTGGTGATCGTCTGGATGGTCGATTGAAATGTCAGCTTGCGGGCAATCGAACCTTCGGCAATCCGCTGACGTTCGATCAGAAACTGTTCGCGCGTCTGCGGGATGCCACCTTCACCGGAAAATCGTCGCAGCAGGTCCACAGCTTCGCGACTGACGGTCAGGGCTTCTTCCGACTGGATGGTTTCGGCAACAATCGCACCCGCATAAGCCAATCGATCAGAATACCGCCGCAGGGTATCCGTGAGTTCCGCATAGCCCGGCAGGTCACCGCATTCGCTGATCAGCGTCCGCAGTTCTGTCATTCCACGGATCACATCCGGCGTATTGGTCAGAATGTACTTTTCCACCTGCGTCCGATGCAGACCAATCTTTGCTGCGGGGGACGAAGCCGTTTTGGGATAGATCTGCAGGAACTGGGAGAATCGGGCTTCGGCATCGATGTACTTCTGCTGCTCAAGGAACGACGTTGCTTCCTTCAGCATGCGTTCTTCGGCGTTCCACTGATTGATGTACCAGAAGATGCCTGCCAGCAGAAAACTGAGCAGAGTCACGCCGGTCAGGACAAGGACGACCGGGGAGCGGGCGATTTTCTGCTGCCCGGGCCGCTGCGGGCCGCCGCTGAGCCTGTCTGCAAACGTAGTCAGCCGACCACGTTGCAACTGCCGCTTTGCCTTTTCCGCAACCGCGTCCTTTGCGGCCTCCGGGTCGTTTTTCTGGTTGTCCATGTTTGAAGCCGCCACAGTGTTTTCCAGTCCCGTCAGATATCATTTTCCGGAGCCCGCGGGCTTCCGGTGTGTTTAACTTATCTATTCCAGATACACAGTCACCAGGCATCCTGGTGCGCTGAGGAGTTACCACTCAGCAATCTTATTTCGGACTCTGGTGAAACCGGCCTGAGTTGCCGCATCAATCACCATCACCCGCGCCTCGTGGGTCGAGTCCGGATGGAGTTCCAGTTCCACATCCGTCAGATCAGCACTGGCGTTTTTCTCTGCCTTCAGTAACTCCAGGAGTTCCCGATAGCCGGTCGCCTTTTTGGTTTCTTCAATAAAGAAGTTGTTCTCAGCATCCACCTGAACCTTGAGAGCGGTGGACGACTGATCCTGCTCGACAACAACCGACGTGGAGACTCCGTCCGTTTTTTTCGCGGGTGGTACGTCGAAGGCCTTCTGCATACTGAATGAGGCTGTGACCATGAAGAAGATCAACAGCTGAAACGTGACGTCCACAGCAGGGGTCAGGTCGATCGCCGCACTCTCTGCGGCACGCTTGCGTTTGGGGGGCGGATCATCGTCATCATCCTCAACGACAACCGGAGCGGCCACAGGCTTTGCCACTTTGGGCTGACGGGCCGCTACCGGCATGACGGATGTTTCCGTTACGTCGGCTGTGGGCGACAGTTCAAAGCCTTCGTCCATCAATTCCACGGGAATGGTTCCCGACGACTTCAGGTGCTTCTGCCGCTCCTGCTCGGCAAGTTTCTCCAGTTCTTCAAGGCGTGGCAGTCGTACCAGATCGAGTGACCGACCCTGTTTGTGAGCAGCGACGAGTGTTTTCAGATCTTCCAGAACTTCTTCGGCCGACTGGTAGCGCAGCGAACGCCGTTTGGCCATCATGCGATGCACCATGCGACACAGAACGCGAGGCAGGGCCGGAATTCGCTGATGCAGCGGAGGTGCCGGATTTTTGAGATGCTGCATGGCAATCTGCACAGCCGTGGTGCCCCGAAACGGCGGTTCCCCACACAGCAGCTGATAACAGGTCACTCCGAAGGAATACACATCGGAGCGGGGATCCAGTTCCCGGCCACTGACCTGCTCCGGGCTCATGTACAGTGGCGTTCCCATCGTCACACCAGACGACTGGTCACCGCCATCGCCAAGCTGCGCCAGTCCGAAGTCCGCAACCTTCACCTCGCCCTTTTTCGTGACGAGAATATTTTCCGGTTTAATGTCACGATGCACGATGCCGGCTTTGCCCGAGGCCTTCAGCGCGGCGGCGACCTGACGCATGACGTGCAGTACGGACGTCAGATCCAGCTTGCCGCGTTCTCGAATCAGCGTTGCCAGGTCACTGCCCTGAACAAACTCCTGAGCGATGTAGTGCAGGCCGTCTTCCTGCCCGATGGTATAGACCTGGACGATGTTGGGGTGGTTGAGACCTGCCGCCATCATCGCTTCCTGCTTGAAGCGAGACAGCATGTCCTGCCCCGAATGGGCCATCAATCCGGGCTTCATCACCTTGACCGCGACGTAGCGCTGCAGCGACGTTTGCTCCGCAAGAAACACGTCCGCCATGCCCCCGCTGCCAAGATGTCTCAGCAGGTGGAATTCTCCAAGTCGCTTGTCTGTCAGGTCACTCATGATTGTGGCTGATCTTCGCAGAGCCCGATTGTTGTTTGCCGCCTGTTCAGCCGCAGAATTCCGTTCCGCAACTACTCACGCCGGTCCTGAACCGCATAGTGAAAGCCCACGTTCGGTATCTCCGAAATCATGGACTCAATTTCCCCGGTGAAACGATTGGGAACGTCCTTGTCACCCATGATCATCAGATCAATGCCATTCGGCCGGGCCCCTGATTCTTCGTTCAGCCGCACTCGCAGTTCTTCCAGAGTGATGGGCTTCTTATCGATTTCCATCAGCGGATCTGTGTTGGCATCCACAGGCGCTTTGATCACCAGCTTGAACGCGACTTTGGCGAGTTCTGTGGAGCCCCCCGACACGGAATGGGGAACGATTGCCGGTGGATTTCCCTGCATCGTTGAAGTGACCATGAAGAAAATCAGCAACTGAAAGGTCACGTCAATCATCGGCGTGATGTCGATTTCCGTGTCCTCCGCCGGACGCACTTTCTTCTGGTACGGTTCGTCGTCGTCTTCCTCAGCCGCCATGATCGAGCACTCTCTGACTTCAGTCGGTGTTCAAAAAACAAGTCTCAACCCGAATCTCAGGGATCCAGTCCCGGATCACGTCAGGCTTTGGCCTTCGCTTTGGCGGCCGCAATGTCGTCGAGCAGAATTCCGGTGCCTTCGTCAATGTTTTCCTGCAGCTTCTTGATGCTGTTGGAGGCGGAACCCTGGAGCACGATCAACGGAATGGAAATCGCCATTCCCGCCGCGGTCGTCCAGAGCGCGAAGCTGATGTCCGCCGACAATTCCTTCGGGTCCACACCCGTCGCCGCCGCACCGGCGATCTTGGCGAAGGCGTTGATCATCCCGAGTACGGTTCCGAGCAGTCCCAGCTGTGGTGCGGTCTTAATACTGGTACCGACCCACGAATTCATGCGGTCAAGGCTACCCAGAATGTCGCGATCAAATCGCTCGCCCACAATCTGGCGAATCTTCTTCATGGGTTCGTCACGCGACTGCAGTGCCAACTGGGCCAACTGCGGCAGGGCACGATTCCAGAGCGAGGGGTTGTCACAGACCTGCAGCGCGGCATCAAAATCACTCCGCTCCAGACATTCGCCCAATTCATTCAGAAATGCCTGCTCCGCTTCTGCCCCCGGAAACTGCTTCTGTCCCACGCGACGAATTAACAGGATACCGGCATACATCCCACCGGCGGCGCACAGAGCGATCCCGGCCCAGATGGAGTTTTCAATCACTTTCATGAATGTGGATGGACCGGCCGCAGGAGCAGCTTCCTGGGCAAGCATGCCAATGCCATTCAGAAAATCAACGACGCTGATCATAGGAGGTTCCAGACTGATTCAAATTCCGAACAAAGACACCCGAACGGAAACCCCCGCAGACCGCCGCACGCGGCCTGCCGGAACACCCGATTCGCTTGCTGAATACCACACCCGCCCCGGTCACCTGCGGAGAAATTTTTCAGTACTCTGAGTTCACAACTGTGAGATCACATTAATTGATACGGCGTCCGCCATACCAGACGCCGCCGTTTTTCGCCTGCATCACTTCAACACCTGCCGCGTCACGACAAACTCAAAGCCACTACCAGCACGTCGCACCTGAAAATAGGTTCTGCGGATCGCCGATGGTTGCTGGTTGCCGTAAGAAACTTCCAGCTGGGCCAGCATCTGCTCGGTCGCTGGTGGATAGAAATGCAGAATCACGCCGTTACTTGCATCCAGCCCCGCCTTCTTAAACAACTCCATGTCCGCTTTCACTCGGTCCTGACTGCCGTCCTGCCAGTTCAGAAACAATCGCTTCTCGCCTTCGCCAGTTCGAACTTCCCGCTGAGTCGGAGTGGCCTGACTCATTTGACTCAGATAAATCAGCCGTGAGTCTTCCTTCAGCAACAACCCCAGTTCAATGCCAAAAAAATCCAGCTGTGCTGCGTAACTGTCCAGATCTCCCTTGTCGGCGAATTCGACAATCCAGCCCTGTTCACGCTTGGCGCCACCGCGACCGGGACCACCACTTCCCAGCGGGCGACCACCGGTCCCGTCCGCGCTGCCCGGAATGCCTGTATTCTGCTGCTGCCGCGATTCGTTAGGAGCCTCAATCACCGCGGCGTTCTCGGCCACCTCAATGACCTGCTCAATCACCTCTTCAATCTGCGTCACATCCGTTTCTTCATTCGCCAGTGAAGGATCCGGTACCGCGTCCTCGGGGGATTCGACATTGGGGGTCGCGTCCGGCGTGCCATCTTCCCAGCCGCCATCACCAGCCGGCATCAATTCGACCTTGCGCGAGACGGGCGCCGGCAACAGATTCGAAAGCCAGATCGCCAGCATCACCGCGAATGTCAACACGGCGATCAGGGCCGACGTTTGCAGCACTGAGACCGCGACGTCGTACTTTGTCAGTTTGATGTGGGGGCCCTGCACACGAGCCGCACTGCGCGTCGATTTTACAGTCGACATGACCCCATCCTTACTGCTTGACCGACCATCTTCACGTCTATCAGGCCTGTCGCTAAAGACTTTTGTCGCCCACACTGTTTACACCGCAGTCAAATCACACCGCAGTCAAATTCACTGCCCTGCTATCACCATGCAACGGTCGCCGGACCAATCGTCCAATGGCAGTCTCGGCGGTCCTCTGCCTGATGATCTTCCGCCCACAAGGGCACAAAGACAGGAAAAAAACTCCCGGACATTCCGTTGGAACTGCAGAAATCCCCGACCGAATGCCGGAAAACGGAATAGCCCGGATCTACCCGCAGCTTGTGTTCAGGTGTACATGTGCTGACTGCAGGCAGAATTCCCGGAAATGGTACTAGCCCCATCTCCCGTGTGTCAACGAATCAGACGCTCCGGATCAGAACGATTTTGAACTCGGTGGCCAAAATAAACGACGGACCACAGTGTGCTGTCCCAACCTGGCCCCACGACGGTGTCAGGCACACGTGCGCCGTACTCAGAGACTCCCCGGCAGAGCGTTTAGGTTTGTTGTCGCTCGTCTTCCGCCGAGTCGACAAACCCCGACGCCGCGACTCATGGTGAGATTTTCCCATAGACAGCAAATGGTGATTCTGGGAAACTACGGGCCAGGATTCAAGAGTTGTTTGTCCCGTTTTGTGCAGTTGCAGAATGGAGCGTCATGCGGTTTCCGACGAAACAGGCAGCGCCCTGCCCTTGCCTCCCGACAGATTTGTGTCGTTTTGCCGTGATATCAGCGGTGTCGCGGGGGGCTGGCGGTGTTTGTACTCGATAGCCGATGAGGCGTAAGGTTCTGCACAGATTCAGTTCCGTTGATGCCCGTGCCGGATGCCCGGGTCTGCGACAAGGATGTTCCCCGATGCAGCTTTCCGTGGTGATTGCCGCCCATAACGAATCTGAAAATCTACCGATTCTGGTCGATGAAATCTGTGCGTCTCTGAAGGTGCTGGAATCTTTCGAGATCATCGTGGTGGATGACGGCAGCACGGATTCCACGCCGGATGTGCTGAACAGCCTGCAGGAGACCGTTCCCGAGTTGCGGGTGGTTCGTCACCGATCCAGCTGTGGTCAGAGCCAGGCGGTGATGACAGGCATTGATGCGGCTGTGGGGGACGTCGTCGCCACGCTGGACGGCGATGGACAGAACGACCCCGCGGATCTGCCTGCCATGCTGGAGCTACTGCTGCAGTCAGCCCCTGACCGGGTGCAGATGGTGGCCGGACATCGGACGAAGCGGAAAGATTCCGCATGGCGAATCCTGTCCTCGCGCATCGCCAATACCGTGCGCAGTCGGATTCTTGGAGACGGAACGCCGGATACCGGTTGTGGAATCAAAGTTTTTTATCGGGACGCATTTCTGCGTTTGCCCCGATTCAACCATATGCACCGCTTTCTGCCCGCACTCATCGTGCGGAGTGGCGGACGGGTGGTGTCGTTTGCCGTCAATCATCGTCCCCGGATGCATGGCCGATCCCACTACGACACGCTGCGCAGGCTGATGGTGGGGATTGTGGATATGATGGGTGTGGCATGGCTGATTCGAAGAAGTTCACTTCCTGTGATTGAGCGACTGGATGGTGTCAAAGATGAGCGATCAGATGTGGATAGCATTCGGTTTAGTCGGCCAGCTGGTGTTCACGGGCCGGTTCGTCGTGCAGTGGCTTAGCAGTGAGCGTGAAAAGAAGAGTGTTGTTCCGGTGGCGTTCTGGTATCTGAGCATCGCTGGCGGTGTCGTGTTGCTGGTGTACGCGGTGCACCGGCAGGACCCGGTCTTTATGCTGGGACAATCGCTGGGGCTGTTTGTTTATCTCCGCAATCTGCAGTTGATTCACCGGAATCGGGCCGAAGCCCCTCCGCAGTTGAAGATTCATTCCGAAGAGACAGATGCGCAGCAATCCGGTGACGACACACGGTCTTATCGCAAGGCTGCCTGATCCGGAAATGACGTTCTGATCGTTCTGGTGTCAGCCTGCGGCCCTGCTGATGAGGGGGCTGGCACTGGGATGGAAAATCGCGACGCACGTGGCGTTTTTTTAAACACAGAGGACACAGAGGACACTGAGTTTCCGGGCGAAACGCAGAGCCTGTTGAACATTGGCGGCAGGAATCTGTTGGTGAGCGTGTTCTGATTTTTTGTGCGCTGTTTTTCTGCTGTTTCACCATCCCGGTGCGAGTCTCCTGTGCAGCGTGACAACTCTTTCGTGATCCCCGGTTTCGGGTGTGTCAGGATGCGAAGGCCAACGCTGCGTTTTGGTGAAAGTTGCTGCTCATGAAGTACCTTGTCTGGTCTCTCGGGCTGGCAGCACTGCTGACTCTGACGACACTCTGGGCACGCCCGTTGTTGCCGGTGGATGAAACTCGTTATCTGACGGTTGCCTGGGAGGCCCATGAGCGTCAGGACCTGCTGGTGTCGCACCTGAATGGTGAGACCTATGCGCACAAGCCTCCGATTCTGTTCTGGCTGATCAATGCGGTGTGGGCGGTGACCGGTGTCAGCACGCTGGCTGGTCGCCTGGTGGCGCCCACTGCGGGACTGCTGTGCCTGATCCTGTGTTTTCGGATCGCCCGCCGTCTCTGGCCGGGTCGTCCGGAAATTCAGCAGATGGCGCCACTGATGCTGGCGTCCAGCATGTTGTGGATGTTCTTTTCTCCGGTGACCATGTTCGACACGCTGCTGACGGCCTGTGCCTTGCTGGCGCTGGAGGGGGTGCTGGCGGCGGCGGAACGGAATACCGCCACCCGCTGGTTGTGGGTCGGTACAGGATTGGGACTGGGGATTCTCTGCAAAGGCCCCGTCGTGCTGGTTTTTGTGGTTCCTGCCATGCTGCTGGCCCCATGGTGGTCGCTGCAGGTTCGCAGCAGCCTTGCGCGATGGTATTTCGGAGTCATCTGTTCCATCTTCATTGCAGCCGCGATTGCCCTGAGCTGGGCGATTCCTTCGGCGCTTTCGGGGGGTGACGCGTATGCTGAGGAACTGCTGTTCGGGCAGACGGCCGGGCGGATGGTGAATTCGTTTGCCCATCGCGAACCGTTCTGGTGGTATCTTCCGATTGCCCCCCTGTGTCTGTTGCCATGGCTGGTCTTTCGACCGGTCTGGCAGGGGTGTTCGGGGGCCTTGCAGGAGCCCGGTGTGCGGTTTCTGTTGAGCTGGATTGCGTGTGGTGCTCTGGTGTTGAGCATGGTCAGCGGCAAGCAGGTGTACTACCTGATGCCGTTATTGCCTGGAGCGGCGCTGCTGCTGGCCTGTCTGGCAGAGCGTTCCGGACGCGTGCCAACTCGCTGGCAATTGTTTCCCGTCGCCGGTGGAACGCTGGTGATGGGGGCCGTACCGCTGGTCGTGAATCACCTGAACGTATTTCAGGACACACGTCTGCCTGGCCTGGTCCCCGATGCCGTGGCGGTCGCCATGATGATTTGTGGTCCGGCGATCCTGCTGGTGCGCTATCGCAGCGTGGTGCACTGTGTGTCTGCCGTGGCGACAGCGGCCGTGCTGGTGCTGGCGCTGCTTGTGGCCGCGTTGCGTGTCAGTCTCTGGGACGGTTTTGATCTGCAGCCACTTGCGAAACACGCAGCCTCCACCGGACTCCCCATCGCGTGGTACGGAAATTATCATGGGCAGCTGAATTTTCTGGGACGGATTCCTCGTGTCGACGAACCGGAACTGGAACCGGATCTGGTGGAGTGGTTGCAGGCTCATCCGCAGGGTTTGACCGTGGTGCGGCTGCGAATCGCCAAAAATGACACGTCCGAACTGGTGCAGTTGCTGCGGCGGCTGGATCGTCAGGTTCCGCAAGCTCAGGACGTTGAGCGATTGAGTGAGCTGCTGAAAAGTGAACCACAGATGCCTGTGAAAGGACAGATTCCACTGGTGCAGTACGTGCAGTGGATTCGCACGGGTCTGACACTGACTCCGCTGCTGCTGGTCCGATTTCAGGGGGCAGAAAAAGGGGTCAGGAACCAATAGCCAAATGGCCCGGAGGGTGCTCCGCACTATTGGTTCCTGACCCCTTTTTTCTGCCTGACCCCTTTTTCTGCCGCCGGAAAACGGGTGAAAAACTGCGAAAAAAACGGTCTGCCCTGAATCGCTCAAATTTACTATCCTCGCGCCTGGATGGCGGAAACGCGCCGGGCGCCAGGGGACCAGGGCCCTGTTGATTTGTCTTTGTTTTCATGAGAAACCACGATGGAACTGCGATTCTATAACACGCTGACGAACACCACTGAGGTCTTTCATCCGGTGCACGCGGACTGCGTACGAATGTACAGTTGCGGTCCGACCGTCTATGACTTTGCCCACATTGGAAATTTCCGGTCATTCCTGTTTGCCGATGTGATTCGTCGGACGCTGGAATTCTTCGGCCACCGTGTGCACCACGTCATGAACATTACGGACGTGGGCCACATGACGGATGATGCCAGTGCGGATGGTGGTGGCGAGGACAAGATGCAGGCCGCAGCGCGGCGCATGAAGGAAGACAAAAAGTCGGGAAAGGTGCCGGAAGGTGCCGTTCAGAATCCGGATGATCCCTATCAGATCGCTCGGTATTACACCGACGCCTTTCTGGAGGATGCCCGGACGCTGGGAGTCAAGGTGGCCTCCGAGTATCCCGAGAATATTCTGCATGCCACTCAGAACATCGATGCCATGCTGGAAATGATCAGCCAGTTGATTGCCAACGGGCATGCCTATGTGGGGCCGGATGGGGTTGTGTATTACAGCGTGGAAAGCTTTCCGGCTTATGGCCGGCTCAGTGGCAACACGCTGGATCGGCTCATGACCGGAGCCGGCGGCCGCATCAGCGATGAGAACCAGGCCAACAAACGTCATCCGGCGGACTTCATGCTGTGGAAAGCTGATTCTTCGCACATCATGAAATGGGATTCCCCGTGGGGCGCGGGATATCCCGGCTGGCACATCGAATGTTCCTGCATGGCTCGCAAGCGGCTGGGGAAAGATGTCATCGATATTCATACGGGTGGTGAAGACCTGATCTTCCCGCACCATGAATGCGAGATTGCTCAGACCTGTGGAGCAACCGGTCAGGAAACCTTTGCCCGATTCTGGATGCATGCCCGCTTCCTGCTTGTGGAAGGGGAAAAGATGTCCAAGAGCAAGGGCAATTTCTACACGGTTCGGGATGTCCTGCAGGGACGTGTGAAGGATGACAAGGGACAACCGACCGGGGTTTCTGTGCATCCTGCGGTTCTGCGTCTGGAACTGATCAAGTCCCATTACCGGGGCAATATGAACTTCACGCACAAAGGGCTGATTGATTCCGCAGGCGCGGTCAAACGGCTGCATGACTTCCGGGCGAGACTGGAAGCGGCCACCGGCGGTCAGGCCGAATCCGTGGATCTCAGCTATCCCATCCTGAGAGACTTTGCTGCGGCGCTGGCTGACGACCTGAACATTGCCGGTGCCCTTGGAGTGATTCTGCCGTGGGCTGCGTCGACACCGACGGATCCTGCGGCCGCTCTGGGGGCGCTCAACCGGATGAACGAGGTCCTCGCGATTGCTCCACTGCAGTCGGCTGGGGCAGGTCAGGCCGGTGCGAATGATGAACAGGCCGAGGTTCAGGACCTGTGTCGCCAGCTGGATGACGCCCGCAAACGGAAGGATTTTGCCGCCGCGGACAGTCTGCGAGGGCAGATTCAGAAACGCGGGTACGACGTGAAAACTTCACCGGCAGGTACAATTGCCGAGAAACGTCTCGCCTGATCAGGTCAGCTTTTTCCCACTGTGGAAGGGCGGCGGCTTCGCTGGGCCGAATTGGTTGATGTGCGTTGGTTTGAAACCACGGATAGAGACGGATAGAACGGGAGGGCGGATAGCACGGGAGGGCGGATAGAACGCGAGGGCGAAGTTCCACCTGAGCCGCAAACCTGTTTTTCGGCCTTGCAGGAGCTGCGCCCCGGGATGGTAAAACGGTGTTAAACCAGCAAACAGGCACCTTTCGCTCCGTTCAAACGTGCATCCAGCTTATTCACCGTCGAACCTGACACTCCAGTACCTTTGCTTCATCAAGCCGAATACGCCCCTGAACTTCCATCTTACCGACATTTCGCCGTACCGTGCCGCGTACCACGGCACGGCACGTCTCGTGAACGGCAACGGACCCGCTGTCTTTGAGGATTTGCGGCCGTCCGGCAACCGTGAATCGCCGTAGTCAACCGTTTTCAGTTCCTGAGCGGAATGAGTGGCCTGCGCAGGGTGATTCTGGTCACCGCGGGTCTAAAATCCAGCAGGAGATCACGTCGGTGATGATCTTGGAGTATGGGGTGAGACGAAGAGTGTGAGGGAGTCTCGACCGTGGGGCAAATCCTGTTGTGGACGCTGATGCTGTCGTTGACATGGATGGTGTGCGTCTGGCTGTTCAGCCTGTGGGCTGGGCGTGTCTGCGTGATTGACGCGTTCTGGGGCCCGGGGTTCGGAGTGCTTGCGACAGCGACCGTGCTGTTCCGCAGGGAGTTCGATCTGGTGTGGGCGCAGCAACTCCTGTTGGCATGCGTGCTGGCGTGGGGGCTGCGACTGGGAATTCATCTCGGCTTGCGGATCGCGGCGGATCCGCATGAGGATCGGCGGTATGCGGCGATGCGTGATAAGTATTCGCCCAACTTTCAGTGGAAGAGTCTGGGGATCGTCTTCCTGCTCCAGGGCGTCATTCTCTGGTTTGTCGCGCTTCCCGTGATACACGGTTTGGCCGCCACGGGGGGGATGGTACGCAGTTTTCTGCTGGGTCCGGGTGTGCTGTTCTGGGGCGTGGGGGTGTTCTTTGAAGCGGTAGGTGATTGGCAGTTGCAGAGATTTCGCCGGGATCCAGCAAACGCGGGGCGGGTACTGGATACCGGACTCTGGGCCTGGACTCGCCATCCCAACTACTTCGGGGACTTCTGTGTCTGGTGGGGGTTGTGGCTGGTCAGTGCCGCCTGTGGTGCACCGTTATGGACCGCCATCTCGCCGGCAGTGATGGCATTTTTTCTATTGCGGGTTTCCGGGGTAACACTGCTGGAAAAAGACATCGGGCAGCGTCGACCGGGATATGCGGAGTATATTCGGCGAACCAGTGCGTTCTTTCCGGCACCGCCGCGAAGGGGTTCATGATTATTCGCCCCGGCAGAATACTGCGGGCATGGTGGTGTGTGATCCCATGTTGTGGACCACTGCAGACCATCGTGGGGGGGCGCGACTGGCCCGCGGCCGTGACTCAGAGAGTCGCGTTTCGCTCCGTCGAAACGAACGTCCAGCGTTTTCACTGCCGAACGGGACACTCAAGTCGTTGTGTTCCATCATGCTGAAAACGCCCCGGAGCTCCCTGTTGGCCGCCGTTTCACCATCCCCGGCCGGGACTCGCTGAGTGCGCGGACAATGCATGTGGCATGGGCGAGGATGAATCGTGACGCGTGTTGGTGTTGCGGGGCTGTCTGAAACAGATCCGTTGCCGGGCCGCGGGGACTTGCGAGAGGCGCAAAAAAACAGGGGCGAGCAGATAAGACTGCTTGCCCCTGAGAATGATCAGCCCGGCATGGGGTCTGGTCGATTAGTAACGATCGCGGCCGCCGCCACCACCGCCACCGTAGCCGCCGCGTCCGCCACTGCGTCCGCCGCCGCCACCACCACCGAATCCGCCACGTCCACCGCCGCCACCGCCGCCGCTACCGGCTTCGCGTGGACGCGCTTCGTTGACTACGATTGAACGACCATCAAGGTCGGAGCCATTCAGTGCACGAATTGCTTCGTCGCCGCCCGATTCCATTTCCACGAAGCCAAAACCCTTGGACCGTCCCGTTTCGCGGTCACTTACGACCTTAGCTGACTTGACCACGCCGTACTTCGCGAAGGCACGTTCCAGGCCTTCAGATGTCGTGGCCCACGCGAGGCTTCCGACAAAGATGTTCTTACTCATCAATCACCCTTGAGCTTTGCAGCTTCAAAAACACAAATCGCTGCCACAACGACAGCCGTTGGAACACAAATTCGGACTCAGGATTGAACCCAAGGGGCAATCCCAAGGCCAACCAGTGAGTTGCTGCAGGAGAATTCAGGGGCGGGCGAGACTTCAGAGAGTAGCGACAGTCACTGTAAAAACTAATGCGAACACTGGCAGTTCAGGGATCAGGGTACAAAACGCCGATTCCCTTACCTTCACGTTATCGACCGGGGAGCAGAATAGCAATCCTGAAACCTGCAGCTTTTCGGCGGATTTCGCGAGGGATGTCCGGAATGAGTCGGAAAATGGCGCGCACGGGGGAATTGGGATGGATTGTCCGGTCAGGCCTCAACGCAATCGGAGGCAGTTCCCCGAATCGCCAACCCCGCTTTTGGCGTCTGTCCGAGGCCATTTCACCCGATGGGAACTACGGGTTGGTGACGTCGCGATGCCTGCCTCCGAACAGGTGGCCCAGCTCCTTGTGCTGAAGGCCGGAGACACCGAAACCGATTCGGGGCCGGGGGGCCTTACTGAATCTCGGCGGTGCGTGCGAGATCTTCGTCCGTCCCGGCAACGATCAGGGCATCGGATTCTTTCAGGACCGTGTCCGGATCGGAGGCAAAGGACATTCTGTCGGAAAGGACATCGTGGATAGCGACGACGGTGATGCCAAAGTTCTGACGCAGGGCCAGGGCCCTGAGCGTCTTACCATTCCAGCTGCCCGGAACCCCCATTTCCTGAATGCTGAATCCAGTGCCGATGGAGACGTAGTTGAGCAACCCGGAGCCCGACATTCGTTTTCCAAGACTAATGGCGGATTCGCGTTCGGGGAAAATGGTTTCTGAGACACCCAGTCGTTCCATCACCCGCGCATGGTCTCTGGAGATCACTTTCACATAGACCTCGCGAATCCCGAGGTCATGCAGGGCCATCGTGGTGAGAATACTGGCGGTAATATCATCCCCGGTGCTGACGACCGCAGCATCGGCACCTTTTGCGCCAAGGCGTTCGAGCGTTTGCAGGTTCTTTGCGTCACCAACTGCGGCGCGGGAAACGAAGGGCGCGATGCGATCGACAGCGTCTTCATTCATATCGATCGCAATGACTTCGTGGCGCTGGGAGTAAAGCGATTCGGCCACACTGGAGCCAAAGTTTCCAAGCCCGACAACGACAAATCTTTTCATGGCTTAACCTACTACGACATCTTCATTGGCGTACCGAAAATCACGGGCTCCCTTGCGCGGGAATGTGAGAGCGGCGGCCATGGTCAGAAGTCCGACTCGTCCAAAAAACATCAGCAGAATGGTGATGCACTTGCCAGTAAAGGACAGCTTGGCAGTAATCCCCATGGACAGTCCCACAGTGTTGAAGGCGGAAATCGCTTCAAACATACATTCTGTCAGCACGTTGCCACTGTCTTTCAGGTGACTTTCAGAAATCGTCAGCAGCAGAATTCCGGTAAGGACCACCGCGATGGCAATCGTGAACAGTCCCACCGCCCGATAGGTGGTCTCTTCGGGGATTGAACGGTACCAGAAGGTTGTGAATTCCTGACCACGCAGACGCGACCATGCGAGGATCAGCATCAACGCCAGAGTGGTCGTCTTGATACCGCCCGCCGTGGATCCGGGTGAGCCTCCAATCATCATGAGCACCATTGTGACCAGATTGGAGCTGTCAGCGGCCTTGCCATAGTCGATGGAGTTGAATCCCGCAGTTCGACTGGTGATGCTCATGAAGAGGCCATTGACGATGCGATGTACGGGTTCCAGGTGCTGGAGGGTGCGGTCCCATTCCAGAATCGTCAGGGGAATCCAGCCGCCGATCAGCAGCGCGATTGTGGTCACCAGGACGATGCGGGATTGGAGTGACAGGCGAAACGCCTGATTACGCCGACGGGCCCGCAGTGTTACGAGTACTTCTTCGTGGGTCAGAAAACCGAGGCCTCCCAGGACAATCAGCCCCCCAATCACCAGGAGAATTCCCGGGTCACTCTGAAAGCTCATCAGATTGTCAGCAAAGGTCGAAAACCCGGCATTGCAGAAAGCGCTGACGGAATGAAATACCGCGGGCCAGACGGCACCGCCCCAGCCGAGCCGAGGGACCCAGAACAGAAACAACAGTACGGCACCGATCGCTTCCAGAATGAGCGTGTACCGTACAATGTTCCATGTGATCTGACCGGGCGTCAGGTGGGGGGCGGCATCGGCGGTGAAGATACACAGAGACTCTTCACGCAGCGACAGCCGTTTTCCGAGCGCTGAAATGATCAGGCTGGTGAAGGTGAGGATGCCAAGTCCACCGAACTGAACCAGCAGCAGCAGAAAGGCTTCACCGGAAAAGGTCAGAAAACTGCCGGGGTCAACGACGGCCAGTCCTGTCACACAGACGGCGCTGGTGGACATGAAGATGGCGTCAATCCACGTGAAATCTTTGTCGGTGCAAAGCCCCGGGATGAGACGCAGTCCGGCCCCGCCGAACAGGATCAAAAGAGCAAAGGATGCCACGAAGAGTTGCGGTGGCGTAATCTTTTGCCAGAGGGAAACGCGGGTTCCCTGCGAGAGATCCCAGCGTGACCACGCGGTACGACTGTACATATAAACTCGGGCTGCGGGCCTGACGACGCAGGGCGAACCGCGGACAATTCGCGAGTCACCTGCCACCCCGATATTTTGTGCAACTGAGATTGAAAATGAAAGCGTGGAGGAAAAAAAGTGGGATCCAGCGGTGCGGGTGAGTCCGTAATCTCAGGAAAAGCGGGCAATTCGAGCTTTCGGAGTTGCTGACAGCTGAAGGCCGATTGGCTATGCTTACGGGGTCGAATTCTGTCGTGTTTGTGTTTGTACAGATCAGGAAACCGCTGCCCCATGTCGCTCAGCCTTCAACAGGAGCTCTTCCAGCAACTGCAGTCCCTGCGATTGATCGACCCGCACACGCACATCAATCCGCACCAGCCCGCCTCCCGGTGTCTGGCGGATATTCTGGGGTACCATTATTACACGGAATTGGCTCATTCGTCGGGACTGCCGAAAGAACAGATTGAGGACCCCGGGCTGGATCCTCGTGAAAAAGTACGCCGGCTTGTGCCATGGCTGGCGACCATTGAAAACACTGCTCAGTACAGCTGGTTGCTGGAAATGTGCCGTGAGTTCTTCGGGTTTCAGGAAGAACGAATTTCCGTGGACAACTGGGAGGCACTTTACGAGTCTTCCCGAGCCCGCATGGCACAGCCAGACTGGGAACAGCAGGTGCTCAACACCTCCGGTCTTGATCAGGTCTATCTGACAAATGACTTCGACGATCCGCTCGAAGGCTTTGATCGTCAATTCTATGTGCCCTGTCTGCGAACAGACGATCTGGTGTTTCACCTGCCGCGTGCCAGCGTACGTGAGAGACTGGCCAAAGCGACTGGTGCAACGCCGGGAACCGCCGCCGCACTGAAGGCCGCCATCGGGCACCTTTTTCAGTACTTCACCACCCGCAATGCTCGCGCGTGCGCCATTTCACTGCCCCCGGATTTCACTCCTCAGCCCGTGAGTGATGCGGTCGCTGATCCACTGGTTGCCCGCGTCTTTTCCGGAGTTGAGCTGACCGCTGACGAACTGGTGACGCTCAGTCATTTCGTGTTCTGGAGTCTCGCTGAATTCTGTGATCAGTTTCGACTGCCCTTCGATCTGATGATCGGTGTCAATCGCCGAGTGTATGAGAATGGTGTGTTTCAGGGGCAGGATCTGTTTGATTCCCGCGTGTCGCTCATTCAGTATCGCAACCTGCTGAATGCGTTTCCCCGAGTGATTTTTCCGATTTCCGTGCTCGCAGAGACCAGTAACCAGGAACTGGTCAGCTATGCCTGGATCTTCCCCAATGTCGTAACGTCGGGACACTGGTGGTATTCCAATATCCCGGTCTTCATTGAACGTGATACGCGTGCTCGTCTGCAGGCGGTGCCGGCCACCAAGCAGATCGGCTATTACAGCGACATGTACAAACTGGAATTTGCTCTGCCGAAATTCGCGATGTACCGCCGGATTCTGGCCCGAGTCCTTGCAGATGATTTTGTTATCGGTCGCCGCTGGAGCGTCGAGCGGGCGCTGGACCTGGGAAAACAGGTGCTGCGCGGTAACGTGGAGACAATTTTCGGAGGCAGCACGTCCCGGTAACGTCGGCGATCTGCCAATGGGCCGGTCCGCAGCGGGATTCACGGTCGGGGCTGCCTGAGGGCTTCTGAGTGCAGGGGCACTCCTGACACTCCGTTCCTTCCGGTTGCTGCTGATGAACCCGCCGTGACGCGTCAGTTGATACAGGATTCCAGTGGATTTCCGTCGCACTTCATGAAGTTTTGCAGGTCTTGCGGATTCAGACACCATGGTACCCAGAATTGTTCTGCTCACGGAACCAGAGCCCGTAACTTTTGATGTGCGCAAGACGCCCTTCATCATGGGACGACAGCCCGATTGTGATGTGCAGGTCGAATCCGGTCAGGTCTCCCGTAACCACGCCCAGATTGTGCTGCAGGGGGGGCAGTACTTCCTCGAAGATCTGAAAAGCGGCAATGGCACGTTTCTCAACGGAAAACTGCTCGAAAGGGGCCAGGTCTGTCCCACACCACTCGAGGATGGCGATCGCATCAAACTGGGACCCATCAAGCTGCGGTTTGAAGGCGGCAGTCCTGGAAAACATCAACCTGGTGGTGACGAAGGAGTGGCCTTCAGTGAAGACAGTTCATCAACCATCATGGGAAGTGCATCTGCCCGTGGATTCGGACGGTTCGAAGTTCGGCCCGAAGAAAAGCTTCGCGGAATTCTGCGGATCAATCAGGCGCTGGCCGGCCAGGTGGATCTGTCCCGAATCGCCCCGCTGATCCTTGATACGCTGTTCGATATTTTCCCACAAGCGGATCGCGGGACCATTCTCGTCAAAACGGGCCCCGCCGCCCGACTTGTTCCTATCGCTCAAAAGCGCCGGACTGAGGGCAACGATGAATCTGTGCGTCTCAGTAAAACCATTATCATGAAGGTGCTTGAAGATCGTACCGGGATTCTGTCCGCTGACGCCGTGAATGATGAACGCTTCAGCGCCAGCGAATCCATCAGCAATCTTGAACTGCGTTCGATGATCTGTGTGCCCTTGCTGGATCTGTCTGGCCAGCCCTTCGGAATTATCAACCTCGATACTCAAAACCCGGTGAAGCTGTTCACCAATGAGGATCTGGAACTGCTGCTGGCTGTGGCCAGCCAGGCTGCAAACTCCTACGAAAACGTCCGCCTGCTGAAAAGTCACCTCGACAAACAGAAGCAGGATGAGGAAATGCGGATCGCCATGCACGTGCAGAAAGCACTGCTGCCCGAAACTCTTCCTGAGGTACCGGGATACCGCTTCTTCGCTTCCTACGATGCCGCTCAGGCTGTTGGTGGCGACTACTTCGACTGTTTTCTGATCGGAGACAACCAGGAAAAAATCTGCATTTCCTTTGGCGATGTTGCGGGAAAAGGCGTCCCCGGCGCTCTGATCATGTCCCGCATCTCCAGCGTCGTGCAGAACACCATGACCTTCACCAACGATGTGTCTGTGGCAATTGAACGCATCAATCGCCATATGTGTCATAATATGGCCGCCGGTCGTTTTGTCACTTACACTCTGGCAGTTATCGATCTGAAATCGCACCGGATTTCGCTGGCAAATGCCGGACACTATGCACCACTGATTCGTCGAGCCAATGGTGAACTTGAGTCCCTTGGTGCGGACTCCGTCGGGATTCCGGTCGGTATCATGGACGACTTTCAGTACGACGTGGTTGAACGTGAGATCGAGCCGGGCGATCTGTTCCTGCTGCGCACGGATGGCGTGGATGAGGCCATGGCACCGGACAACAGCCTCTACACATCGGAACGGGTTGTCGAGTTTGTGAGGCAGGGGGCCGCCGATGCCGAAGCCCTGGGAAAAGCTCTGCTGGCAGACGTTCGACGGCACGCCAACGGACGGGCACAAAACGACGACATCGCAATCATGACCTTCAGCCGATTGCCGAATTCCTGAGGTTCAGGATTTGATCGATTCGGGGACAATCACCACACAGCCGCGTGGCCTTGCAGCGGCAGCGACGCGGCAACAGCAAGGCCGTTGGGGCACATCAGCAACTGCACAGTGCTGTGCCTGGGTTGGCGAAACGGTGTGAAACCTGGCGATAGTTGCGTTTCGCTCCGTCGAAACGAACGTCCAGCGTTTTCACTGCCAAACTCGACACTCAAATCTTTTTTCTTCACGAGGCTGAAAACGCCCCGGAACTCCCACCTTGCCGCCGTTTCACCATCCCCGGCTATGCCGGCCGAGGGCTATTTATTCGCTGAGGCCTCATTCGTGGCATCGAATCGGCGGTACAGCGGCAGGTGCCGATAATAGATCTCCAGCGTCAGAATGCTTAACGCCGTCTGATAAATGCGACCGCCGGCATTTCCGTGGGGATCCGTCACGTCCCAGCTGCCGGCACCGGGGCCCTCACGCAGCTGCGTACTGACCAGCTGGTCACGCATTTTCAGATTCCACTGCTCCCACAACTCGCCACCCCAGTGGTGCAGCACCTGCGAGGCATAGTAGTTGTGGTAGATGTTCTCGCGGCTGGGACCAACCCTTGCGAGATGCTCAACGCCCGCCTGCAGTTCCGGTCGATCACGACGCCAGCCGAGGTACATCTGACACAGAAGTCCAACGGCCGACATCGTGTCCGTCGCACCACCCCGAGGCATGTAACTGTACTGGGCACCCTTGTTGACAGAGGCCGATCGGAGAAACTCACGCGCATCCCGCAGCGTGTCGCTGTCCACTGAGATTCGGCAGCTTTTGGCACTCTGCAGAGCCATAATCTGCCAGCCCGTGACCGAGGTGTCGCCGGGTTCGTTGGGTTTGTAGCGCCAGCCGCCTCCCTGATGATCCTGGGCCCTTTCAATAAAGCGGACGCCTCCGGTGGCTGCCCGACGCAGCACTCGATCGTCCGGTTCCATCGCCGAAGCTTCGCACAGGCAGATCGTAGCCAGTCCCTGGACATACATGCCGGAATTTCCCTGAGCCGTTCCGCGCAGGTCAAGCCCCGAGGACGTGACTTCTGCTTTGCTGATCAGGTAGGCCAGCCCTTTTGTGATGGTCTCCTGGTAGTCGCCTTTGCTCTTGTGAGTGTGGCCTCCACCAAGGAAGGTCAGCATCGCCAGCGACGTCGCGCCCATGGTTGTGGCCTGCAGGTTACCGGGCTGGCCTGCCGCACCGACTTCCGCAAAATTCCAGGAACCGTCCGGTCGCTGGATCGTCTGCAACCACGTGAGACCAGAGTTGACGGCTCGCTCACTTTCCGCGTTTCCGCCGTATTTTCTGACGGCTGCCTGGCGGCCTGCCGCGGAACGGCCACCGAATTCTCCTTTGATGAAGGGAATGTCCGAGACGTCCGTGAGGTCCTCAAGCGGCAGCGTAATGTCCCGCATTTCCGGAGATTCCAGTTGCATGCGGTGCACACCATTGTCCAGTTCCGCCAGCATCTGCTGCATGGTGCTGTCGACTTTCAGGTCCTGCAGGGAATCCGGTTGCACAATTTCCGTGAGTTCCTCAGGACGAATGTCATCAGCTGCGTCGTCCGCCGGGCCGCTGAGCAACGTCAACAGATCGTCGCGTGCTGTCTCCGGCATCAGCCATGTTGCGAAACAAAGACCCACAACCACATGCAGCAGAACACTGATCAGCAGTGTCAGCATTTCCCGTCGCCGGCTCTTCAGCCCCTTCGGCAGGCGAGTCTGCAGGAAATTGCGTAATTGCTGCAGTCGCTGAACACATGCGATCGCCCATGCGGGTGGACGTCCCCGGCGAACGCGACGACGCGTCTGCGACTGAACCTGCTCCATGATGGAGCCTGATTCAGACGCCTGCCGTCCCCGTGTTGCCGTTTGAGGACGGGGCGATGAGGGAGCCGGCAGGGACGAATCCGGCAATTCGTCCTGCGTTCGCTGATCAGCAGACAGCTTTGGTGATTCGTCAGACATCCTGCGTCCGTTGAAATTCCATGGTGTCCATTGGCTATCTGGTGTGTCGACAAAAGCGGGCTGCGTCCCGTTTCCCGGACACAATTACACCCGCAAACGACGGAACGAGCAAGTATCCGCGTTCGAGGTTACGGAAATCCACAGGAAAACGTGCGAGCGACGGATTTGAGTCGCCTGTTACTGAACGCTCAGGCGGCGACTGGCGGCCACCCCGGGGCCGGGTGGCGCAGCCACGATGGATCAGTCCGCAGAAAAGTTCAGCAGGGGTTGTCGCACCGCCCAGTCCGTCAACTGCTCGCGATTGATTTTGACGTTATGACGAGTATCTACGGGAAATGCCCGATGAAAAAGCAGATTCCGGAGCATGCTCGTCAGTGGGTTCCCCTGCCCCAGCTGCAGAATCTCCCGTCCCAGCCGTTGGGCGTCTTCACGGGATTCCGGGAAATGGCCCGCTTCCGGTTCAATCACGATCACAGGCTGCTGCCGGCCAACGGAACCTGTTCCAATCAGCGCTGACCGATAGACCCGCGGATGCTGATCAAAAATGGCCTCGCAGCAGACGGAATACATCGGTCCATGCCCTGCATGGACAATGTGCGCCTTGCGGCCACAAAACCACAACCGATGATCGGTGTCCAGGTATCCGACATCCCCCATCCGATGCCAGAATGTGTGACCGTCGGGGATCTTCGCGAGGGCCGTCGCGCGTGAGTTGTTGAAGTACTGGCGTGTGGCCACCGGACCTCGCACGAGAATTTCGCCGATTTCTCCGCCTGGCAGTATCTTCGCCGCCTGAATGTCAGGGAGCACCTGATCGGTGGCCGCAATGATCCGCACCTCGATTCCCGGAAAGACACGTCCCACACAGGTGCCTTTGCCCCGGGCTGTCAGCGGAGCTGTCTCGGCCAGCACCTCACGGCCACCGATCGATGCGACCGGCAAACACTCTGTGGCCCCGTAGGGCGTGAAAATGTCGCCGTGTGGTGGCAGAGCTGCCGTCATTCTGCGGAGCACATGCAGAGGGACAGGTGCACCCGCCGACAGGATTCGATTCAACCCTGCCAGTGACAACTGCCGATCTTCGCAGTAACGACCAATTCGATTCCACATCGCCGGCGATCCGTAGGCCTGAGTCACTTTGTGGGCCTGAAATGCACTCAGGATCTTTTCCGGATCCACCGTGGCTGGTCGCGTGGGATCCATTTCCGGAATCACCGTCGTGACCTGCATGGCCAGATTGAACAAGGCAAACAGCGGAAAGCCCGGCAGGTCTGTTTCTCCCGGTCGAATTCCATAGTGGTCACGAATCAAATCGGCCTGCGCATTGAACATGCCGTGCTCAAAGACAACGCCTTTCGGCGTTCCCGTGCTGCCGCTGGTAAAAATGATGGCCGCCGCATCTGTTGCCGTCGTTGAGGGCAATACTCCGGCTTCGGATTGTCCGAGTCTTAGCAGGCTGGCGTAAGAACAGCAGCCCCAGTTCAGTCGACCGGGACGAACAATCACATTGAACCTTGCCCTGCGAAAACGCCAGGGCATCAGGTGTCGCAGCACATGCACCGGTGGAATCGCCACGAAGCCGTCTGGATCCACGTTGTCGAGGCACTTCAGGATGCTGCGTGTTCCCATTCCCGGGTCAATCAGAACGCACACAGCACCTGCTCTGAAAATTCCAAATGTCAGAGCAATGAATTCAATCGATGGGCGAACCATCAGCACCAATCGATGACCGGGACGCACGCCAAGTTGGTGCAGACCGCTGGCGATGGCGTCCACCTCCCGATCCAGTTCTGCGAACGAGATTTGCGTCCATGCCGTCCGCCCATTTGGATCGCGGGATTCCGGAGCGACAATGGCTCGCTGGTCCGGCACGCGACTTGCCGACTCGCGCAGTCGATCTGCAATATTGAACACAGTTCTGTCCATCACGAAAAGCTGTTCTGAATGGTATCGAGTGGTT
The DNA here is from genome assembly GCA_903924405.1 of uncultured Planctomycetaceae bacterium. GTDB lineage: Bacteria > Planctomycetota > Planctomycetia > Planctomycetales > Planctomycetaceae > SXXK01. Next base: position 33,325 of record CAIYBH010000259.1, read on the forward strand.
GGTTTACGGCGATCTCCTGCTGCTGGACGTGGAGGATTATAGCGGCGAACGGCCAGCGTGCATTGCGGTCGCAATCACAAAAGGGGACATTCTACTTTACGCTGGTTTCAGGCACTGTCCGAGCCCGTTGATGCACGGAAAATCGGAACGCGTTTTGTGGCGATCGCGGTGTTTGTCGCGGGGATGACCGTCCATTCCTGCCTACCGTGCTGGCCTTCAGTCGCGTCCGATAGGACTTGCTGGAAACAGGAGCCAGGACGTCCCCAATCACCGTTGCTGCCGCACACGACCAATTCAGCTGTTATTTCCGGCGGTACCGCTTTGGTGCTGTAAGCTCTCTCAACGCACACGCTGGCGCTGTGCGATCTGAGCCGAGCGTATCCCAGTTGGAAGGTAGACGATTCCCCGGGGGCCTGACGAGGATGGCCGTCTGATGACCGATCCTGAATTCGGCTCCGATGGGCCTTTTGTAAGCACGCTGGCGGCAGCGGCCGAATTGAAGTGGTTGCCGCGTGGCTGTGTTTGCAGCGTTCGCTGTCGTGTGAGTTGCTGGCTGAAAACGATGGCCAACTTCGGACCTGAATCGTGACGGCAGAGCAGTGGCGGATCAGAACGGTGGATAAAGTAGAATGTCCCCTTTGTGAATTCCCTGAATTCGGCTTCGTTGGGCCTTTTGTAAGCAAGTTGGAAGCAGCGACGGAATCGAAATCGCTGCCTCGCCGCTGTGTTTGCAGCGTTCGCTGTCGTGTGAGTTGCTGGCTGAAAACGATGGCCAACTTCGGACCTGAATCGTGACGGCAGAGCAGTGGCGGATCAGAACGGTGGATAAAGTAGAATGTCCCCTTTGTGAGTTCGGGCAGGATGCAGGCGACTTTTCCGATTACAGAATCCAGCGGAGTTCTGCTGGTTGCCTTGAGGATGGCCACTAGCCGTCCCAAACCGGCGATTATTGCCGAAAGCCTGAAAAAGTTCAGTTGAACATTTGACGATTCTGTTCAGCACGTGCCGGGGTTTTGCTGACGGCGTTGGTGATTCGGTCTGACGCAATCCGTTCCCCCAGGGCAGCGTAGTTCGCCGATTCAGGGGGGCTTGGTTCCATGGCCCGTCTGCTGCCACCCACTGGTGATTCGAAATCTCCCCAATGTTGTCATTATTCCGGTAGGGAAGCCGGTTAACGTGTTCATTCAGCTTCGGAATTTCCCGACTCTG
>CAIYBH010000260.1 GCA_903924405.1 uncultured Planctomycetaceae bacterium
CCTCAGCCTGAAACTGGGACACGACGTGCTGGTCGAAGGTGGAATTCAGAGACTGACGGAATTGTCCCGCTACGTGTACGAACTGGCGAATATGAACTTTCGGTCCGGCCAGCCCTTTGTCGGAACCAGCGCCTTCGCTCACAAAGGCGGAATGCATGTGCACGCCGTCAATAGACTGGCCAGAAGTTACGAACATATCACTCCGGAAGCCGTAGGGAACGAACGCCGCATCCTGGTCAGCGAACTCTCCGGACGATCCAACATCGTCGCCAAAACCACGAAGTTTCAAATCAGCGAAGACAACCAGATGATGTCCCGGATTCTGAACGCCGTTCAGGATCTCGAAAACGAAGGCTACCAATTCGAAGCTGCAGAAGCCTCCTTCGACCTGCTGGTCATGAAACAAACAGGGCTTTACGAACCTTCCTTTCAGCTGGATCACTATCGCGTCCACGTCGAAAACCAGGCACGTGAACCGATGACTGAAGCCGTCCTGAAGCTGACAACCGGAACATCCTGCCAGCACGTAGTCGGCGAAGGCGATGGCCCTGTCAATGCACTGGACAGTGCCCTGCGAAAAGCCCTGACCCCTGTCTACCCCGGCATTTCTGAAATGGCTCTTGTCGATTACAAGGTCCGCGTCATCAACAGTGCCGAAGGCACTGCAGCACGAGTCCGCGTTGTGATCGAAAGCCGCGACAGAAATTCCGTCTGGAGCACAGTCGGTGTAAGTGAGAATATCATCGAAGCCAGCTGGATCGCCCTTGTCGATGCCTTCGAATACAAGATCCACAAAGACCGTGGATTGGTACGCAGCTGATCAGAATCTCCGTTCATTCTCAATACTCGCCCTGACGCCGGCAGAGCGTGATCCGTCAGCCCTTCAGCAGCTTTCTGAATTCCTTCAGTGATCGCGTATTCGCAACATCGTGTCGCGTCAGCCCCGCACGCCGCGCCTGATCCACCCCGTATTCCATCACTTCAAACCCGTTCACACTGTGCGAGTCCGTACTGATGACAATCGGGATTCCATAATCTTTTGCTGCTGCCGCATGGATGTCGTCCAGATCCAGACGACTTGGGTGCGCGTTGATTTCCAGCATGACCTGGTGATCCGCAGCGGCCTTCAGCAATTCCGTAAACTGAACATCCGCTCCTTCCCGGCGACCAATCATCCGACCAGTACAATGCCCGATGATGTCAACGTGCGGATTTCGAATTGCATTCAGCAGTCGCAACATGATCTGCTCACGAGGTTGTCGTAAGCCATAGTGCAGCACCGCGATCACCCAGTCCGCCTCAGCCAGGACGTCGTCCGGCAGATCCATCGTGGCATCCTCCAGAATGTCACACTCAATGCCACACAGAATCTCGATTCCTTCGATGGATTCACGAACTCGCCGAATCTCCTGCCAATGCCGGCGCAGGCGATCTGCATCCAGCCCGTTCGCCATCGACACGCGTTTGCTGTGGTCCGTGATCGCAATGTAGCTCAATCCCCTTGCACGTGCCGCTAACGCCATCTCTTCAATCGTTCCAGCGCCATCCGAGGCCGTTGTGTGCATGTGCAGATCGCCCCGAATGTCCTTCAGGGTCAACAGCTCCGGAAGCTCACCGGCATCAGCCCACTCAAACTCTCGACGATTCTCCCGCAGCTCCGGTGGTATCCAGGGCAGCCCAACCGCAGCGTAAACACCTTCCTCTGTGCCTCCGGCAATCTGAGTCTCCCCGCGAAACACACCGTATTCGTTAACCTTCAGCCCCAGCTCCTTCGCCCGATGGCGGACCACAACATTGTGCTCCTTCGATCCGGTGAAGTACTGCAGAGCTGCCCCAAACGATTCCTCCGGAACCACTCGCAGGTCCAGCTCCACCCCACTCTTCAATCGCACACGCTGCTTCGTTTCACCACGCAACAGCACAGACTCTACCAGAGGATGTGCAGCCAGCCGGTCCATTGCCGCCGTAGAATCTGAACTGACGGCAAGGACATCCAGATCCCCACAGGTCTCCCGTCGCCGCCGACAACTGCCAGCGACTTCACACTGCGACACTTCGGGTAGACCTCGCAGGTCCTCCACAATCGCTTCCGCCGCAATCCTCGCATCCGCTATGGAAATCCGCTGCGCCTGAGCCGCAGCAGCAGCAATATTCTGCAAAATCGACTCTTCCGTCTTCTTTCCAAACCCCTTCAGCTTCGACACCTGTCCCGCTTCGCACGCCGCCTTCAGGTCCGCCAGTGATTTCAACCCCAGCTCATTAAAGAACACCGAAACCTTCCTCGGACCCACGCCGGGAATCCGCAGCATGTCCAGCACACCCGACGGAACCTGCTTACGCAACTCTTCCAGCGAGGCAAGCTGACCCGTCTGCACCAGCTCCACCAGCTGTCGTGCAAGATCCTTGCCGATTCCTGCAAGCTGTGTCAGATCACCTCCGGACGAGACGAGGTCCGCCAGAGACTCCGCTTCTGAGAAAATCGTCCTCGCGGCGTTTCTATACGCCCGAATTCGAAATGGGTTTGCCCCCTGAATCTCCAGCAAATCCGCCAGCAACTCAAACTGCGACGCCATCTGATCATTTTTCATGACGCAAACCCCTGTTTCCCTGCACTCAGGACCGATGCCAACCAGGAAAGCGAACGGCATGAGCAGGGACCGCAACGCCCTGACAAACACGCGATGGCCCACCCACCAATCGCCGCATCAGCTTCAACCAGCAGTACTGACACCGTCCTGCAGGCGATAAAGGTGCTCACCAGCTTTTCGAACGAGCAACACACCCTCGTCTTCCCGATTCGCAAAGGACTCCACATCAATCGTTGCCGGATCCCGATACCCGAGGTTAATTCGCTCACAAACCTCCCGCGGGATCTGCGAAGCCACCGTTACCTGGACGCGAGGCCGTTCGATTCCGTTTTCAAACGTTCCAGTTCCACGAACATGGGTCGAATGGGCCAGAACTCCCCACGGAAATTCCCGGAATCGTTCCCACTGCTTTGTGAAGTAATCCCTGACGTGATAACCAATGCGTTCAATGTTGTGACCATGAGTCACAGAAATCTCTTTCATGTGCGGCGCGTAGATGATCAGCTCCCCGCCATCAGCCACGACGGGCTCCAGCTTATACATGCATTTGCCCGCGACCCACAGTTCGTCATACATCTCCGGTGCACACGACAGGACCTGACGAAAAGCCCTCGACTGCCGTTTGATATGCACCTGTCCGGACACTTCCGATGCCTGGCGCCACGCCTCCTCCGGCGTTCCATAAAACATGGCATACGGCGTCGCGTCCGTGGAAACGACAAACGCCAGACAACGCCGCTGCAGCGGAATCAGCCGCGCTGCACGATCCACCACACGCCTCACCGGCGTGTCCTGAATCCCGATGATGCCAACATTCGTGATCAAAGCTCCCAGCCAGTGAAAAAAGTTCAACAACTCCGGCCCCGATATCCCCGGGAAAAAGTACTTGTTGCCACCGCTGAACCCCACAACCTCATGCGGAAAGACAGGCCCGACAACCAAGGCAACATCATAGTCCTGAATCCGACGGTTGATCTGAACCGGTACTTCCATGGATAACACACCGGAAGAAATCTCCCGCGTCTCCGCCTCCGTCAACCGGCCAATCGTGACCAGTTCGGACGGATTGTCCCATGCGTGATTGTACAAATTGACGTCCGTGCAGGGATCAGCAGCCGCTATCCCCAGCATGCTCCTGATCTTCTCCTGTGGCATCGGCGGATGTGTGCCCAGTGCCACCAGCACATCAAGTGACCGAGTCACCGGGCGCAACAGAGCCCGCAAAGCCGGAAACAGTACCGGCAGGGGTGCCGTTCGCGTGTTGTCCGGAACAATCAGCAGCACACGCTGCCCGCGAAAATCGTCTACCGGGATCTGAGTCGCGATCCAGTCGCGCATCTGGTCCGCATTCAGCGTGGCAGGAGCAGAATTCATGAGCAGCTTTCGTAAAAATCGGTTCCAGGACCTTCGTTCAGTCCCACCGGTTATTGAATTGTAAACACAACCTTCAATGCGTCCCTGCGAGCCGCATGGGCAAACGCCTGCTCCGCCTCTTCCAGCGGATAACTGGCGGACAGCAGCGGCGCCACCTGAATCGCCCCCGCCTGAAGCAGCCTCAACGCTTCATCAAATGGACCGCAGCGTGACCCCAGCAGTGTAATCTCGTCAATCACGAACGGCGCCATATGCAGCGTCTGGCTGGAGGCGACAGTGGTTTTCAACACGATCGTGCCACACGGACGAACCAACTGCAAGGCCGTCGATAACCCGGTCGGAGATCCCGTACAATCCACCACAATGTCCGACTCCCGATCCGGCTCCAGCTCCGACAACAGCCTCGTCGAGATCCCCAGTCTGTTCAGCAGATCCAGTTTCGCCGGATGCTTACCAACCACCTGAACCTGACACCCGTGATGCCGCAGCACCTGCGCCGACAGATTCCCGAGGCGACCGTCCCCAAGTACGGTCACCTTCTGCCCGTTCATCGAAATCTGCTGCGGTATCCGACAGGCAGCTGCCAGAGGCTCCGTAAAAACGGCTTCTGAGGTGCTGATGGAGTCCGGGACAGGGTGCAGATTCCGCTCCGGGATCAACAGAGTCTCAGCAAAAGCTCCGTCATGATTCACAATTCCCACGACCGTACGCGTCGGACAGTGATTGCGACCACCGCCTCGGCACGTGGCACAGGTCTCACAGGCACAATTGATCTCTCCAACGACCCGCCGACCGGCAAATCGTCCCGTCCGCGGAATCCCGACAAATTCGTGCCCCGGAATTCCGCGAAATCCCATGTAGCCCTGACACAGCTGCATGTCCGTTTCACAGATTCCTGCCTGCAGAATATCGACAGCAACCTCGCCCGGCTGTATGGTGCGCAACACGGCGTCGCGAGTAAAATGCAGTTGGCCGTCAAACACCACAGCTCGCACGACAGTCTCCAGGACAAAAGGCAAAAATCGCAAACCCGTATCTTCCCGGACTCGCCAGTGTGTATCAAGCCCGCATTCATTCAGAGGACTGCCCCGAATGAATTCCGCGCACTCTGGTACGCTCGGGAACAGACTCCTCGTTTTCGATGAATCCAGCCTTTCTGCCCCGAATCCTGTTGCAATCAGTGACTCCGGTTCTCCCACTGGCGACCTGCCGGACCATTTTCATTTCTGGATTCCTCCTCATGAATTCCACCATCCGCTTCGTCCTCGCCGTTCTGCTGCTCGCTTCTGCCGCTTTCGCCCAGCAAGCTCCGACAGAACAGGATTTTTTTCCACTCAGCCGCTTCGAAATCCCGGAAGGCATTGTTCTTGAGGCTGGCGCTATTGAACCCCTGCCCGATGGCTCGCTGGCCGTTGCCACCCGCCGCGGTGACATCTATCTCGTATCCCACGCCTGGGATGACGATCTGAAACCCGCGGAATTCCGCCTGTTTGCTCAGGGACTTCACGAAGTCCTCGGCCTCTCCTGGAAAGATGGCTGGCTGTATGCCACACAGCGCTGCGAAGTCACCCGACTCAAAGATACCGACAACGATGGGTTGGCTGACAACATAGAGACGTTCTGCGACACATGGAGCATTAACGGGGATTATCATGAGTACGCTTTCGGCTCCCCCTTCGACCGCGACGGGAACATGTGGGTGGTGCTCTGTCTGACCGGTTCTTTTGGCAGCGATTGCCCCTGGCGCGGATGGGCCGTTCGCATCGATGCCAATGGCAACATGATTCCGACATGCAGCGGGATCCGCTCTCCCGGAGGAATCGGCTTCAATGCCGTCGGTGATGCCTTCTACACAGACAACCAGGGACCATGGAACGGTACCTGCAGCCTGAAGTGGCTCCGCCCGGGCTCTTTTCAGGGTCACCCCGGCGGCAATCGCTGGTTCTCTCTGACTGAACAGGGTGCCAAATCCGCTCCAGCCGAACCCCAAAGCGGTAGTCGCATCGTTACCGAAGCCGACAAAATCCCCGAATATGAACCACCCGCGATTCTGTTCCCCTATCAGAAAATGGGGCAAAGCGCCAGCGGGATCGCCTGTGATGTCACCAGCGGAAAATTCGGGCCCTTCTCGAACCAGCTGTTTGTCGGCGATGTCACTCACAGCACCGTCATGCGGTGCGCTCTCGAAAAAGTCAATGGCCACTACCAGGGCGCCTGCTTTCCCTTCCGTGAAGGCATCGGTTCCGGCACCCTCGCACTCCGCATGACCGATGACGGCACCCTGTTTGTCGGTGGAACCAATCGCGGCTGGGGCTCACGTGGCACCAAACCATTCTCACTCGAGCGACTACGATGGACCGGAAAAGTCCCCTTCGAAATCCTCGAAATGAAAGTCCGCCCCGATGGATTTGAATTGTTCTTCACCGAAGAAGTTGACCCGGCAACTGCCTCGATCCCGGAAACATGGGCTTTCGAAAGCTATTGCTACATCTTCCAGTCGTCCTATGGCAGCCCGGAGGTCGACCATGCCAAACCCACAGTGACCAGCGCCACCGTTGCAGAGGACAAAAAGTCGGTCCGACTGACTCTGAATCAGATGACGCGCGGACATGTCCACGAACTGCACGTCAAAGGACTGAAGTCCGCCAGCGGTCTGCCGCTACTCCACGACTCCGCCTACTACACTCTGCACTACCTGCCAACAGCCGATCAGCTGTAACCCGGCATCAACAGCCCCGAGGGGCGTTCAGCAATGTCGGCCCGCATGCACAGCGGCCTGCTGGCTCGCCCAGCCGCAGGCCGCTTCTGCCCAACAGCTCTCCACGTCCCATACACTTCATCATTCCGTCGTCAACACTTCCCTCACGGAAATCCCTAACGCCATTCTCACCGGGGCTGCAACCGCCAAAGTCCCCGTAGCAGCCACAACAATCAGTGTACCCGTCAACTCCAGCCATGGCACATCCGCCCCCGTGCTCTTCAGGTGCGGCAGCATCGCAACCATTGCCGCCACCGTGCCGGACAGCAGCCCCCACAGCAGCAGCAACGTGTTCTCCGCCACAATCAGCCACAGTATCTTTCCAGAGCGAAATCCCAGAGCCCGCAATAAGGCAATCTCGCTCCGTCGCTCCAGCACATTCCGCATCATCACCGCGGCCAGACCAAAGGTGCCCACCAGCAACCCCAGTCCGCCCAGCATCTGAAACGTCGATAGATACGTATTCTGGACAGCCAGAAAATCAGCCAGCCTTCGACTGACCTGTTCTGTATCCATCCCAAACGACTGCAGCGCCGTTTCCAGCACGACCGACGCCGTCTGCATCGCCTCCACACTGGTGGTCTCCACCAGAAAATATCGAGCTCCCGAGGATTCCGGTGCCAGTGTTTTCAGGTGCTCCTCCGACATCACCAGCACCCCCTGAAAAATACTGCTGTCCAGCATCCCCACCACACGCAGTGCATGCGTCGGCGACTCCGCATCCGGGAACAGGATCACATCACCCAGCTTCTTCTTCAGACTGAACTGCAGCGTATTCAGGTCTCCAATAACCGGAATCACCGGCAACTCCCGATCCCCTGCCTGCACCTTTGGCTCCCCGCTCTCATCCGCCAGCAAACTCCACGGGTTCTCGCCAGGAGTATCCGCAAATCGGAAGCCGCCGCGCGACAGAAACTCAGGCGTCGCTCCCAGCAGTGTTGGCAACTTCGCCTGATACAGATTCAGACAGCTTGCATCCTCACCCGGGCGAGTTCGAAAGCCAAAGATGGCTGTTCCTTCCGGAAGCTCCGTCGCTTTCGTTGCACCCAGCCCCAGACGCAAACGCCCATCGGCCGTATTCATGTCAAACAGAATCGGCAATGACGATTCGCCCACCAGACTGAAGCCACCATTCCCCGATCGCCGCTCAGGTGTCTCCGAAACCGGATTTCGACGCCCGGCTCCCACCGCCACAATCACGAACGCGGCAAACGCGATCAGCGATGCTGTCAACAGGCTGCGTTGAGGATTACGGGCCGCATTCGCCAGCGATAATCCCGTCAGACTCTGCAATCCCGCGCCTGTCACCAGTTCAGTATTTCGCCGACGCAACGCGCGACGCAGACCAATCAACCCCACAGCCAGCCAGCAGAAACCAGACACAAAAAAGCTGACAACCTGCCAGGACATTCCCCCGAACGCCTCTGTCGCCGGCAACACACCAGCCATCACCGCCATCGGTAAACCCGGAGCCAGCACAACCGCGGATAACAACGACACCGTCCAGAACAGCTCCGCCAGTCGCCCTCGCCGCAACTCCAGTTCCTCCGATGACTGACCACTCAGCAACTCCCGCGGTGATCGCTTCGTCATTCGACGTACCGCATTCCAGATCACACCAGCCGCCAGCATCAGAGAAACACCGGCCGCTATGCCCAGTGACTGAAGTCGTATTTCCAGCAGCAGGAATCGCGTTCCAATCGCTCCAACCCACCACGTTGTCAATCCGTAAATCATCAGCTTCGCAAAACCAACCGCCAGCCAGCAACCCATCGCACTGCCAAGAGCCGCAACAATCAGCCCCTCCAGTGTCAGTACACCCCGCGCCCGAGCGGCCGAAAAACCAAGGGCCTCCAGCAATCCAATCTGCTGCACACGCTGCCGAACACCCAGCTGAAACATCAACGCCGCCAGCAATAAGCCTGAAAGAATCAGAAAGAAACTGAACCCCATAAACAACAAAGTGAAGTTACTGGCACCCGTCGCCGCCATCAAACCCTCTACCCTGATCGGCCGAACAACCAGTCCCAAACGCGCCGGGCTGACCCTCGCACGAATTTCCTGCACCAGTCGATCGCGCAGAATCTCCAGCCGGTCAGCAGCCAGCGCTACCCCCTCAGATGCCACACGGATCGACGTGTACCTTCCAAATCGACTACTCCAGAATTTCTCCGCGACCCCAAGTCCCACAAACGCCTTCGGAGTCGCCCGATACTCCTCCCACCAGGCATCGTCTCGCGGCGTAATTCGCCCCATCTCCATCTCAAACGGCTGGTCCCAGTCACTGAAACTGTCCACATCCGTCACCCCCTCCACCAGTGGCGTCAGGTCACGGTCCAGAGCCCTCGGATCGTCCGCCTTCAGAATCCCCCGCACGGTAAACGTTCGCTTCGTCTCCGGCAGGTCCCCATGGCTGCCCACCTCGTGCCATCGCGCCTCAATCGTATCCCCCTCACGCACCTGAAGATCTTCCGCCAGCCACGGAGAAATCACCATCTCGCTTTCCGTCAACGCCGGCACCGGACGACCATCACTCAACTCCAGCGGCCCCAGTGGCGGTGGCTGAGAAAAATCCAGTCCCGCCAGAATGGAGTACATCGAATAACGCTCGCCAGTCCCACTCCTCGCCGTGGCGTACAGCTCATTCGCCAGATAAACCAGCGTCGGAAAGGCCCGCATCCCGATCGCCTCAGCCGCCTGAAGTACCGATTCTGAAACAGCGTCCTCCAGAATCATGCTGTCACTCTCCACCGATAGATATCCACGCTTCTCTATCGGTCGAATTCGCAACCCGATGTCTTCCGGCGTCAACGACTTCTCCAGCGCCCGACGCAGCACGGTCACGTCCTCCGTATCCTGCCTCATCAGGTCTGAGACAGGCGTCGACTCAGACATCGCCGCGTCCACAGACCGACGACCAATCAACAGCGTGTTCACTCTCGCCGGCTTCGCTGTCGGATTACGCCGAGTCGCCTGTCGCTCTTCAAGATTCAAACGCTGCTGAAAAACCGACAACGACAGAAACGCATTCAACGGCAACTGCTGACTGGGCTGCAGCGAAAAACGGGAAGCACCAGCTGTCTCCGGAAGCACTCCCTCCACCGTCAATTCAATCTCGATCGTCAGATTCTCCCGATCGCCCATCAGACTGTCTCTGGGAATTGATGACGGCAACTCCACCCACACGGAGACCCGATCCCCTCGCTGCGCCCCCAGTTCCTGCGCCGTCCGATACCCCAGCACGATCCCGGAATCACCCGGTGGTGACAATTCCCCAACACTGAACAGATCCCAGTCCCCTGGTTTCAGTCCCGTCAGCAGAACCCCAGCCGCCCGCAATCGCGTTCCATCCGCACCCGGCTTCTCTACACTCCCTGGCAGTAACAATGCCGGCGCGATACGCAACCCGTCCACCGAAGACCCCACACCAGCCTGCATCTCAGCCGCCAACTGCTCCCGCACAAAACGCGGAGAATTGACCACATGAGTCATGCGGCCCAGTCGACCCAGCGTCATCTGACGCAAACTGGCACGCACCGAATCACCAACAATCAGCGAACCACCAATCACCGCTGCAGAAATCGCCACCGCCAGCAGGACAGCAGCATGAGTCCGGCGATACCACAACAAACTTTTCAGAATCAGTCCCAGCACAACTCAACCCTCCCCGGTTCGCCCTGCCACTTGCTCTCCAGCCCCTCAGCGAAACTCGATTCGCTCCGGACAGAATCGCTTCAGCTTCCCGGAATCAATCTCCACACCCAAACCCGGCCCCTGAGGAATTGTCAATAATCCCTCACCGTCAATTCGAAACGGCTCCGTCGTCAACTCGTCAATGTACGCACACGGCGTCAGATACTCCACATACCGCGCGACCGGCAGAAATGCAGAAATCTGCAGATCCGCCGCCAACCCGATCGCGGTGTTCCACCCATGCGGGACGACCTGCACGTTGTGGTCCTGGGCCATCCACGCGATCCGCCGGAACTCACTCAATCCTCCGTTCTTGGTCACGTCCGGCTGAATAATGTCCACCGCATGACGCTGCAACCAAGGCTGAAACGCCTGCCGGCGCGTCAGCACTTCGCCACTGGAAATCGGCACCGGGGAGACTCGTGTCAATTCCACAAAACCATCCAGATCATCCGGCGGCAAGGCCTCCTCAAACCACACAATATTGTAGTCCGCCAGCATCTCCGCCGTATTCCTCGCCCAGTTTGTTCCGTGCGGCCAGAATTGCTCACTGCCCCCCGCATCCACCATCAACTCAACCTCGTCCCCAACAGTCGCTCGAGCCGTCTTGATCAGCAACTCATCAAACGCACGGTCCCGACGCCCAAACGGCCGCCACCCCATCTTGATCGCTCGAAATCCCCGCTCCACAACACTTGTCAATGTCCTCGCCAACGCCTCCGGCTCGTCAAAAAGAATCGATCCGTATGGCTTGATCCGATCACGGTAGTTGCCACCCAGCAATCGTGACACCGGCTGGCCACATGCTTTTCCCATGATGTCCCACAACGCGATGTCAATACCACTGATCGCGTGCGTCACGGATCCACCACGACCCTGCCAGAAGGTTGACTGATGCAGAGTCTCCGAAACTCGCTCCGGCTCGTTACCCGGACGCCCCTTCAGAAGCGGCCACAATAATTCCACTGCACCGGCAATCAGCCGACCAGACGTAAAACAACTGCCAAATCCGGATAGCCCCGAATCCGTATGCACAATCACCAGTGTATGCAGGTTCTCCTGCGGCTCATGCCCCTGTGGCCAACCCCCGTCCACCGTCGCGCCCGTCAGCGGACACACATCCACACCCGTGATCTTCACTTCAAGACTCCCACCTGAATCAATCAAACAAAATGCCTGGTCTCGGACACACATCGCCCGGCCGACCAGAAACCGCCACGCCTCACATGCTTCCACGCCGCCGATCCGGCAGCAGCCAGAGACTCGCCTCAGAATAAGGCATCACGCGCTCGTTTCGAAGCGAACAACACCCTTTCCCCACAGATCAAATCCTCAGCGCATCAGAAGTCAATCGCCAGACAGACCAGGCAATCCTGTCTCGCCAACATCTCCCGATGCCACGGCCACTGAAATCTCAAAAACGCTCGTCACGTCGCCAAAGATTAACAGATGTTCCTGCTACCCGTGTGCTACCATTCTCACCATCACAGATTTGCTTCGACATCGTCCCGGTCGGATACTCCAGTGTCCAACAGATTTTCAGCCCGCAAATCTCCATCTCACCGCCGCCCCACAGTCCGTACCATGCGACAATCTCAGTCCTGCCCCTTCGATCTCCACCGCCTGCTGCGAGATACCAGCCTCCAGCATGTCGAATATCACCCCAGCCTCACCTCCACCAATACACTCGCCGCAGAGCTCCTGGAACCGCTGATCTCCCGCTCTCCTGCACTCGTGCTCGCCGCCGAACAAACCGCCGGTCGCGGACGACGCGGAAATCAATGGTGGTCCGCCGCCGGCTCACTCACGTTCTCTCTCGTCCTCCGCTCCCTTGATCTGCCACTGCCGCCCGAGCGTCGCCCGATGGTCGCGATCGCCGCCGGACTCGCTGTCCGCGACGTACTCGCCAGCCTCGCCGCTGACCTTGAATTCTCTCTGAAGTGGCCCAATGATGTCCTCACGAACTCCCGAAAAATTTGCGGAATACTCGTCGAACAACACGGTAACGCCGATCTGCAGGGACTCATCATCGGGATCGGCGTCAATGTCAATAACTCACTTGCAGATGCCCCCGCAGACGTGTCACAACGCGCCACGTCACTGTCCGATCTGCAGGGACAACCCTTCGATCTGACCGATGTTCTCATCCGCATCCTGCTGCAACTGGATGCCCGCATCAGCCAACTGGTCAGCCAGCCCCGACTTGCCCTTTCCGAAGCCAATCATCACAACATCCTTAATGGACGCCTCGTCTCCATCCAGACCGGCGATTCCAGAATCTCCGGAACCTGTGCCGGCATTGATGAAGATGGGCAACTGGTGCTGCAGACACTCACCGGCCTCGTACGCTGCCCCACGGGCGTTGTCTGCGAATGGTGAGCCGGCAACCACGTGCCACCCCACACGTCATCGCAAACCTGCCACAGACCCTGTCACCAGCCCCCAAACGCTCTCTGCCGCTTTCTCACGTCTCGCCGGTCATGCCATCACGTCCCGGATCGGTTGAGCCCCCTCCACGCCCACCAGTGAATTGTCCAATCCGCCGAAGAAATACGTCAACTGTTCCGGATTCAAACCCAGCAATGTCAGAATCGTTGCGTGCAGATGCTTCACCTGAAACACTCTGTCCACCGCCTGACTGCCTAACTCATCCGTTGATCCAATACTGGTTCCACCTCGAATACCACCTCCCGCCATCCACGTGGTGAATCCATAACTGTTGTGATCGCGCCCACTGCCTTTTGCATACTCTGCGGTTGGCTGCCGCCCGAATTCCCCACCCCAAACAATCAGCGTCTCCTGAAGTAAGCCCCGAACCTTCAGGTCCTGAATCAATGCCGCTATCGGTTGGTCGGTTTCACCGGCATGCAGCGTGTGGTTCGCTTCCATGTCCGTGTGCGCATCCCAGTTGTCGTCGTTGTGAGCTCCACCAGAATAGATCTGAATGAATCGCACACCCCGCTCCACAAGCCGCCGCGCCAGCAAACACTGCCGTCCAAATTTTTCCGTTCGGGGATTGTGAAGGCCATACATCTCCTGGGTCGCCAGAGTCTCCTCGCCCAGATCCACCGCCTCTGGTGCCCTCGACTGCATCCGATATGCTAATTCGTAACTGGCAATCCGAGCCGACAGGTTCGTGTTGTCCTCACGCGATACCAAATGCTCTTCATTGTATTCACGCAGAGTATCCAGCAGTCGACGCTGCGCCGATCCGGCAATCGCTTTCGGTGGTTTCAGATCCAGAATCGGATTGCCCTGCGATCGCATCACCGTCGCCTGGTATGTCGCCGGCATGTAGCCGCTGCTCCAGTTCTTCGCTCCACTGATCGGTCCACCACGCGGGTCCAGCATGACCACAAATCCCGGCAGATCCTCGTTCTCACTCCCCAAACCATAATTCACCCACGACCCCAGACACGGATGACCACTCAGAATCCGCCCGGAATTCATCATCAGCATCGCCGATCCATGGATCGGAGAATCGGCCGTCATGGAATGCAGAAATGCCATGTCATCCACCTGCCGACCCAGATGCGGAAACAAATCACTCACCCACTTGCCGCACTCCCCGTACTGCCGGAACTTCCACCGAGGCTCCACGATTCGGCCCTGATTCCGATGACCCCCGCGGCCAAAGGTCCTGACTTCCACCGTCTTCCCGTCCATCCCATACATCGATGGCTTGTAATCAAAGGTGTCCACCTGACTGGGACCACCATACATGTAGAGAAAAATGACACTCTTCGCCTTCGCTGCCAACAACGGCTCCTTCGCCGACAGCGGATTTCGAAAGGCCGTAACCCCGTCCGCTGCCACCGCCTGATTCGCCAGAAATCCATCCCGGTCCAGCAGCGCCGTCAACGCCAGCCCGGTAAACCCACTCCCAGACTGCCACAGAAGCTCACGCCGAGTCCGGCCGCAGAAGTTCCTCAACGTCATGACCTGTCCTCTGTTTTCCGCCTTCCACAATCTCAAATCTTCCGCAGAATAAACCCTTGCACCTTTGAAAAACAGAGCCCACCGGCGGCAATCTGCCCCCGACAGCCACAAAGTCTGCTGCAATCTTCGTTCAGGTGCGCCAGAAGACCGCTTTCAATATCCCTCACCCGGCCGCGAAATCGGAGGCTGTCGCTTCCACACAAACCGGACACCTCGGTGATCTGCCAGAACAGAGAGTGGCAACGGCCCCCCCCATTCCTGACCACCGTAGCCCGTTCAGCAAGGCCTGATCCTCCGTCCACGCTCCAGGCATTTCTTCTGCGACGCAAACCACCAAACCAGCGGCGGGGCAGGGCAGGGGACCGGATCAGCTGTACCGAGCCCTCCGGGGCTCGCTGCGGCTCAGCCACACGCGTCTATTGCGCTGTCGACTTGCTGCCGTTTGGCGACCCAATAATCGGAGTGCCGTCCGGTAACGGGCGAGCCGCAATTCGGAGCTGTAGTCCATGCGCCAACTCGCGGATCGCAGGAAAGCCCGCAAAAGAATTCTCATAAATCCACAACGTGATCACCGAATCCGGCGGATACGTTTCCAACTGCTGTCGAAATCTCGAACCCGGACGGACCGCGTCCTCCACACTTTCCTGCAACAACGTTTCCTCGACTAACATTTCCCAGCGGGAAACATTCACTCGCACACGCCCATCTCCCATCTGCAGAGACTCCAGTGCTGAAGGACCGTCTTTCTCCACAGTGTACTTCATCGAATAGCCGCCAACCGGTCCCACACGGCCCTCGAACTGGTTGAATCGCATGATTGCCGAACTTCGCGACAGCACCTGCGCCCGCAACCGCTCCAGCAGATCATTCAGAGGGATCTCGCTGATAAAACCACCGTCCATCCGAAAGTGATGCTCGTCCGACTCCACCGGACGCGTAACCGGAGACAAGCGATGCTGCAGTCGATCCGCTGGCTGCGTTTTCTGCTCAGCAGCCTGCAGCTGGTCAGCGAGCGTCTGTGTTTCAACAACCGCTGTACGAATTCGCCCCGACGCGGCCGCCTCAGAGTCGCTGGCCCGACGCAGGGCCGTTTCCAGCTCCTGAACCTGAGTTCGATTCTTTCCAATCGCACTCGTCAATGAGGCGATGCGGGCGGCCACCGCTGATCGCTCCACTTCCAGCTTCTGCACACGACGATCGTTGCCCGCGACTTCCGTCGTGCGGGACTCAAGTTGACCCCGCGACTGGGCCAACTGCTGTTCCAGTGCTCCGTCCTCACCCCGAGCTGCCGCAAGTGCTTCCGAAAGATGCTGTTCTTCGGCCTCCAGAGTCCCGCGCTCCTTCACCAGCGTCTGCTGAAGGGCCCGGGCCTGCTGCAGCGACCGCTCCTCCGCTTCCCGACGAACATTCACCGACGGTTCCACCTTCACCGCCGCCGGCGCCGGCGGTTGACGCTGCAGACGCACACCCACTACCACAATCAGAATGATCAGAATTCCCACGATGTTGCAGACAACATCCAGAAAGGAATCTGAACCGAACTCCAGCTCCGGTCTCTGCGTTCGACGGCTCATGGCGCTTCCTCCGTCGCTGCCGCTGCGAGGTGAGCATATCCCGCGTCATCCCGAGGCAGCATGTACGGCGTCACTTCGTAAAGAACCACGGAATGAATCCCTGATCGACGCAGGGAAGCCGCCAGCGGCACTCGCCACTTCTCGCCCCCCGGACTCACCACAAATCGCACGATCGGCATCAGTTCATCCCGCGGCGAACGACGGGCATCCTGCAGCTCGATGTTCATGCCCTTCAACAGCGCAGCTTCGGCGAATTCCACCTGCTGTTCAGAAATCTTCACCGCCGACTGCTGCGCTATCGTCATGTGCTGTTCGTCCAGAAACACCACGATCCCCACCGGAATCGCTTCGCCCGAACTGCGCTTGCCGCGACCCCCAAGTCGACGCATGGTGTCACGATCCACCCGAGATCGATCCCCCGAAACATCCGAAGCAGATTCCCCCGTGGAATCGTTATCCGACTGGCCACTGCCAGGAACGCCCCCGGCTCGGCTCTTCCCTGACTCAGAAGACTTCGAGGACTGATACCACGGCACACCGTCTTCCCCTGCTGCCTGCGTATTCGAAGCCGCCAGAGCTGGAACTTCCGGGGAATTGGGTTTGCTCGCCCCCGCTGTCGCACTCTGGGCCTGCCCATTCGCTGATGCAGCCGTTCCTGCCCGTGACTCCGACAGCAACTGATCCAGTGCCGTAGACCCCGAGCCCCCGGCAATCGGAACTCCTGATCCGCCCGCCGAGCTTTTCAATGGGCTACCCGAAAACGCATCACTACGACGACCTATCAAGCGACTTCCCTGCAGAGTCCCGTCGCCGCCAAACATCGCATCCGCAAATCGTTTTTCAGTCTCAATCCGCAAGACGGAACCTCGCAGGGCGTCATCACCCAGAGACGGATCCGACACCCCTTTTTTTGTAACAACATTCTGCTCCTCGGCTCCCTCCGCAACACGGTTCGCCGCCACAGCCGCTTCGGCCAGTGCACGCTGCTGCGCATAACGCTCAGCAAACTCCTCGGCCAGTCGCTCAGCATCTGCGGCTTGCATGCGGCCCCGCGGATTGCCCGCAGCCTGAGATTCGGCACGGTTTTCGAAAAACGATGGGGGAGGTGCAACGCCGCCGGCATAAAATTTCCCTTCCAGTCGACGAGGCGCCTTCGGTGTTTCTTCTATCACACGACCGTCCGGCCGAATCGTCAACTTTCGCTCCTGCGGCTCGGACTCACCCACGCCACCACCGCCGGCAGCCCCCTGTCTCTGGCGCTCCTGCTCAGTTATGGCAAACAACTTCGCATACAGATTCTCACGACGCCGAAATGCCTCCGCCATGGCCAGCCGAACAAGCGGCGGCTCTCCAGGGTCAGGCTCTCCCGCCACGATCGAACGATCCTGCAGAATCAACTCATATCCGTAATGAATATTCGATTCCGTCAGGATCCTCTGCGCTCCATAAAATGCCAGACTTCCACCCGGACGAACCAGAAGTAAAACATAAGGCGCATCCGTAACCGCTCGACCGCTGCGGTGACGATGAGTCGCCAGAATTGCAGACAGCAATGGATTGTCTCGAACAGGAAAGCTCTCCATATCCCCCATGGTGATCTCGACACCATTCGGAAGGAGTTCGAAGCCCCGAGAGGTCACATCGATCACAATGGGCGTTCGTGAGGAACCCGTTGAGTTGGAAAACTGCAGCAGAGTCTCCGTCCCTGTAGAGGCGGCAGCAGCCTGCTCCGCCTTCCGGACCTGCTCCCGCAAACTGACGACCGCAGACGACTTTTCAAAGAGCCTGATCTCCGCATCCTTCATCGCATCTTCTGCTCGAGCCAACTGATCGCGTTTTTCCAGCAATCCACGCTCAGTCTCCGATAACTCCGCAACAAGTCGCGATTCCTGCTCCCGCAGCGTTTTCAACTCGAGGTCCAGCTCTTCCGCCGCTTTCCCCTTCGTGTTCGATGACGTTGCACGGATTTCGGACTGCAGACCAGACAACTGCGCCTGCTTATCCGCAACCGCAGATCGATGGCGAACCACGGCCTGTTCCAGCTGCTTAACTCGCTCCCTCAGTGACTGCACTGTCAGCTGCAATGAGTTCACTTCAGCCGACAATGTCGCTATCTCTCTCTGCCGTGATACTGAGGCCTCCTCAGAAACTACCGACGCAGCCGCCGGCTCCGGAATTGCCTGTTGATCCTGCCGAATCTTTCTCGTCATCACCAGCAGAAGAAGAATCAATGAACCCATCGCGCAGACGAGCACTGCCAGAAATGGAAACAGCGATACAGAGTTTTGATGCTGTCGCCGAGCCATGAATCTCTCTCATCACCGTGAAAATCGCATCTCGGTCGGTTCACAGACAGTCTGTTTCCCCAGCGGGAAACCTCGCTGAGTCCACCTCAAATTACGCCCGTCGGCACCATCAGCCTTGCCTTGCTCAACACTGCTGCCGCAACCGCTACAGCACACCCATTCAGGCAGCCGCCCTCAAATGGGTCTTGGCTGTCAGCACCGCAACAGCCGCATTCAAACTGTTCACCGTTTGCTCCAGCGTCTCCACCACACGCAACGTTTCCAGATTCTGATTCAGCTGCGACTGCAGATTCACCAGACGCTCTTCGGCTTCCGTCATCTGCAGCAGAGTTCGCCCAAGACGATGCAGCTCCTCAGCCTGTCCGGCGGCCGAAACAGACGTAGCCTGCAGGGCTGTCTGCCATGCATCAACCCGCTGCACGAATGTTGATACCGCGGTCTCAAATTGTCTTGCAACTGCCACAGAACCCTGCTGCAGAGCCGTTGCGTAGCTGTCCCGCGCCTGTCCGAGATTGTCGCGATGCGCGCTCAGCGTCGCTTCCGTCTCATTGGCAAGTGCCTGTGCCAGTGTGGTGGTCTGTTGGTGCAGCGTCGCCTGCCAGTCCATCTGCAGAGTGGCAAACCGGGCATTCCAGAACTCCGCCTGCTGCGACAGCATCTCAGCAGTCCACTGCGCCACGGCCGCATCAGCACCAGCAGAGCTGGATACGCCGCCCTTATCAAAACACGGCAGCAGCATCTCAATCCCGAACTGCTCTGTGTCGTTCAGCACGGACTGCTCACTGCGCTCCACCAGAAATGTTCCAAATACCAGAATCATCGACATTCCAAGGGCCTGCGCCGTCGTATCAAACGCCACGGCCAGACCAGATGTCACCTCAGGAAGTGAAGAATCCAGCTGCTCGGGAGTCACATTGGCGATCGCCATCGTAATCCCGATCACCGTACCCAGAAAACCCATGATCGGCACTGCCCACGTCACCGTCCGCACCAGCTGGAAACTCTGCGTCAGCCGGTCCACCGCAAGGTCCGCAAGATATTTCAGATGGTCGTCAACTGCGGTCTCCGGACGACGGATCACATGATGCAGCACATCTTCAAAACGCTGCCCCATCACCGTGGTACGCACGTTCCGAATGGCCGTCGTTTCCAGCCAGGAACTCATCGCAGCCACTATCGATCCCGTATCCTGTCCCGATGCCGACCACCCCTGTTCGTGTGCCAGTCTCCTCGTCTCTTCAATGGCGCGACGCTCTGAAGGCAGGCGACGAAACTTCTGCCAGAGGATCGCCATGCCGATGAAAAAGATCGCCGACGTCACGTACTCGAGCGGATGCCCGCAGAAGTACCGCTGATAAAACTCCGGGCCTCCGCTGAACATTGCCGCGGGATAGGGCGCTACCAGATAGAACAGTACCGTAACGCACAATCCCCACATCATTCCCGACCATGTGGATGAAATCGGAAGTCGGCGAGAGCCTGTGGTCGCGGAAGCAACGTTGTCCATAAGTCGATTCCTGGTCCCGGACGGGGAAGATTCCAAAAACTATTCGTGAAAACCGGCGGCTCATTTCCTGCCATGACTCAACGGACAATAACCGCAAAACCAATCTTCGCGGGCACCGATCCGCAGTTCTCTCAACGATCCGATGAGCCTGAAAACACAAATTCACATAACAACCACCAATTGCTGCCGACGACACACCCTCTCCAGCAATCCCTGCCACCAACACCTCGCACAATCCACCACCATTCCCCGCAATCGACACAATCGACACAATCAGTTCAGCCTATCTGCCAGCTGACCACACTTTCGCAAAGACACCACCGACTCACCTCCCCCCCAGACACGAGCGACAAAAGTCGGAGTGAATTTGCAGAGAATGGAGAGGCTTGACCTGGTTGTGGGGACGTCGAGGTGCTACTTTTCGCTGAGATTTGCGGGAGGAGCAACGCAGTGCGGTATCTGGAAGATCCTCGACAAAC
>CAIYBH010000261.1 GCA_903924405.1 uncultured Planctomycetaceae bacterium
CTTGGGGGCGGACGCTAATCCCAGGATCGTAGGAGAAAACCCCGCCCAGCGCAATCCTTCCCATTTTACCAAAAGCCCGCAGAATGCGCGCTGGCCCTGCTTGTGGGGCAGATGTGATTAGAGGGACGCGCCGAGAGGTTATTCGACGAGTGCGTCCCTGTGTCCGTGGCCGTTGTGCACAGAAAGATCGTCGCTCCGGAAGGGATCGCAATCATCGAGTACCCCCATGCAGCATCGCTGCCGAATGCCCGCGTGGAAGCGGACAACGCTACGCGCGGTCAACTGATGATCAGTTGCAGAAAGCTCCACATGAGCCCCGTCGACAAGTGTCATCACCACCTTGTCTGAAGCGCACGATGCCGGACTCACCCCGGGAACAATCTGAACAAATCGTGGAACCGGACGACCCTCTGCCTGGTACCGTGACGAGGGTTGACGCGGAGTCATCTCAGAACCAGCCGCAAGCTTCTTCCGCCAGAGAAAAAACGCCGCCGGGGAAACGCCTTCCCACTCACAAAAAGCCGCGTCAGTCAGATCCGCCTGCTGATACCACTGCAGCCGATCTCGCCACGCCTCCCACACCGCAGCACTCTTCAAACGCGTTATTCGCCGAGCCTCCACATCCTGACGAAACAGAAACAGGAAATCTGCTATGGTACGACCATCGTCAACTATGGTTGTGGTGTACGCTTACGCTTCTGAAGCATTGTTTGTCGCGGAATGTGGTTACTTCTGAGGCGGTGTGGGCGATCGGGTTGTGTTCCGGGGCGTTGGGGCGTTGGGGCTGTGGGTTGGGCGGGTTTGATGGGCGGTGCCGCTGGATTCCGGGGGGTTGGTGGCTGTTGCTGGTGGGGTTTGGTTGGTAGTCTGCACCCTGGGTGGGAGGGGTTTTCGCGGGCCTGGGTTGCGGGTGCGGGTTTGGGGGGTGTTCGAGGGTTGTTTGGGATGCGGCGGGGGTGTTGTTTTTCGGGTCGAGTCCGGCGTGCATTGGGGGCTCGGCCGGTCCGGCGGGCGCCGAGGATGCTGGTGGGGATTGGCCGCGGTTCGCTGCGGGCTGGTGGATGTGACCTGATCTGCGTCGCCTGAGCTACATTACCGGATCTGCGTGACCCGAGCAGGGTCGCCCGATGAATACACTCTCGATCCCTGTCAGCCGATCAGCGCTTTGAACACCATTATTCTGTCCACGTCACACGCTCCACGTCACACGGTCTACGTCACTCGGTCTACGTCACTCGGTCTACGTCACTCGATCCATATCACCTGAACCGCGTCAACAGGACGCGTCCCCGGTAAGGAATTCGTTCGCATGGCTTTGCGATGAACTCCGTGGTGGGATGGATGCCAGTCAGTACAAGGACTATGTGCTGGTGCTGCTATTCATCAAGTACGTCAGCGACAAGTACGCCGGCCAGCCGTTTGCTCAATACGGCAAGTTGAGCGAAGCCGACGTCAAGGCGATGGTGGTGGACGAAAAGTGGCTGGCGACGGTGGAGACGGACATTCAGGGGGAGATGGATCGGATCAGTCAAACGCTGACGCAGCGGGTGAATGAGCTGGCGCAGCGTTATGGCAAACCGCCGCCGGTGCTGACCGAACAGGTCGACGCGATGGAATCCAAAGTGCGAGCGCACCAGGAGAGGATGGGATTCGCAGGGGAGTGAAGAAAGGATACAAGCAGACGGAAATCGGGGTGATACGGGAGGATTGGGAAATAGCACGCCTGGGGAGTATCAGGAGCGTGAAACGGCGCGGGACTATGTTGATCGCGAAAGTCATTATGTGTGGGGTCGGCGGCTGTTGTTGACGGCGCTGGAGCGGGAGCAGCCGGCATCTGTGACGGTGCGTATTCAAAAAATGACGCTGAGTGTACGACCGGGGGCGGATCGTGAGCAGCGGCAGGCGGTTCTGGAGCGTTGGTACCGGGAGCAGGTGCGTCTGGAAGTTTCCGGGATGATTGAGCGCTGGGAAAAGCGTCTGGGCGTGAAGGTGGTTCGTTTTTTGTGCAGCGGATGAAGACGCGCTGGGGCAGCTGCAATCCGGCTTCGGGCAGCATTCGGTTGAACACGGATCTGGCGAAGAAGCCGGTGGAATGTCTGGAGTACATTGTGGTGCATGAGATGCTGCACCTGCTGGAGCCGACTCACAACAAGCGATTTCTTGTGTTGATGGACCGGCACATGCCGCAGTGGCAGGAGCGCCGGGCCCTGCTGAATCGCCTCCCCGTCCGCCACGAGGACTGGGATTACTGAGGTCCCAGCACGAGCCGCGACCGTGAGGGAGTGGGGATAGTTTTCGGTGTTCAGTGTTCGGTTTGTGCGTGGGGAGGTCCGTGGCCGGGGACGGCGAAGTTCCACCTGAGCCGCTTATGTTTTGTGAGCGGCGACGCGTTGGTGGCCGGTTGCGATTGGCAGCAAAGGGAGGGCGAAGTTCCACCTGAGCCGCACAGGATTTGTGAGCGGCGACGCGTTAGCGGCCGGTTACGATTGGCAGCAAAGGGAGGGCGAAGTTCCATCTGAGCCGCATAGGTTTTGTGAGCGGCGACGCGTCAGCGGCCGGTTGCGATTGGCAGAGTTGGTTTGCAGGAAAAAGGGAAGGTCGAACAGGGTTGCGGCTTGGCAGGAGCCGCACCCTCCC
>CAIYBH010000262.1 GCA_903924405.1 uncultured Planctomycetaceae bacterium
CGGCTCGGGTGGAACCTCGCCCTCCCGTTCAAACCTCAATCGGCTCGGGTGGAACCTCGCCCTCCCGTTCAAACCTCAATCGGCTCGGGTGGAACCTCGCCTTCCCGTTCAAACCTCACGCGGCTCGGGCGGAACCTCGACCGGTCGTTCAAACCTCACGCGGCTCGGGCGGAATCTCGCCCTCCCGTTCAAACCTCAATCGGCTCGGGTGGAACCTCGCCTTCCCGTTCAAACCTCACGCGGGCTCGGGTGGAACATCGACCGGTCGACGTGTTGACATCGCCGTTTCCTTTTCGCAACAGGTTCGCAGAATCCAAAGCATTGGATACCGAAGACAACAGCGCTGGATGCACCTCTCCACCCGTCGACTCGACGACAGAATTCCGCTTTCTGCAGCCGTACGAAAACCGAAAACAGCTAAAAACCGCCATGTTTTGCGGTTTCTCGTCACGGATTTCCCGGAATCCTGCGGAGGCACGCACGTGATGCATCCTCTGAACACACGAAGCAACGTGGAACGCCACAACCGCATCGACAAGGCGACAACAGCCCCCCGCAGTCTGATCCCTGTTGCAGAAATGCATCACGGCGCCTCAAAAACACTGGAAATTTGCATGCGGCGAAAACACAACAGTTTTGGGGAACGTTGCCAAGAGTCAACACGCGTTGCCCTCTGGCAGCATTGCCTTGTGGCGCAAACAGAGAAACTCAGCGTTTTTTCTACCTGGGCAAAAAAACTGACTCATGGCATCGATTCTGCTTTGAACATGGAATTAACAAAGTGTGTGAACTGCCATCGCCGGACACGCAACTGTTTGAACATCATAGAACTGAATCCGCGACGCTCATTAGCAGGAACCTGCCGTGCAACTTGAAACCGCCCTGATCTGCAGTGGTTCTCCTGGCTTTCTTCGCAGCCTTGGAAGTGCGTTGACAGGACATTGTCGACTCATGGAATGTTACTCGCCGGCGGAAGTGCCCCGGTTGTGTCGTGCTCAGAATGCGAGTTATCTGGTGATAGACAGTCGCGGCGCCAACCCGCAGCAGATGGTTCGTACCTTCGCACTGACGCTGCAGTGTGCCGTGCCCCGAATTGTCATCGTGGTGCATACAGGCCAGTTGTCCGAGTCATCGATTCCGGAAGACGTCGCCGACCGGGTCGAAGTGGTCGAAATGGATCGCAACGAAGACAATTACTCCGCAGTTGCGGATCGAATACTGAACGGTGATGCCGAGTTGGTGCTGGCGGCAACCAAAACAGTTCCGACGGCAGTTGCCGCATGGGAAGCCGTTGCTCAGCCGGTCGTGACGCCTGCAGCTCCGACGCCCGTTTTTGAACGGTTGCCCGTGAGTCTGCCGCTGGTTTCAGAAAAGCCAGCTCCGGCTCAGACAGTTGCCGTTGACAGCAGCCAGTTCGCCGATCAATTTCGCACGCGGACGCCTGAGCTGCGACAAATGCTGCGGCGTCTGGAAGTTGCGGGAAAGCATGCCGTGACAATTCTGCTGATTGGCGAGACGGGTTCGGGCAAGACGCACCTTGCCAATCTGATTCACAACATGTCATCTCGTGCCAACGAGCCGTTTCTGCACGTCGCCTGTGGTGCACTGCCGGGCGAGTTGATTGAAAGCGAATTGTTTGGACATGTCAAAGGCGCCTTCACCAGCGCACATGCAGACAAGGAAGGTAAGTTTGTTGCGGCAGGCAACGGTACGATTCTACTGGATGAAATTGACGTTTTGACTCCGGATCAGCAGGTGAAACTGCTGCGAGTGATTGAGCAGGGCGAATTTGAACCTGTGGGTTCCAATCGCACGATCAAAGTCAAGGCCCGGATCATTGCAGCCAGCAATCTGCAGCTGCAGCCACTGGTGGAACAGGGCAAGTTTCGCCCGGACCTTTACTATCGTCTGAACACCTTAAGCTTCGTCATTCCGCCACTGCGGAAACGCCTGCCGGACATTGAACCTCTGGCTCGTTACTTTGTGCATCATCACGCGGCACAACTTGGCGTCGACGTGATGGAAATCACAGACGAATTCGTGGAGTGTCTGTTGCGTTACCCATGGCCGGGCAATGTCCGTGAACTGGAAAACTCGGTCCGCAGCGCCGTCATCTACAGTCAGGATGGCCGCATGACTGTGGATTGCCTGCCCACTCACATTCCAGCAGGGACCGCTGGTCCCGGGAATGATCCGTCTGTGTCCGGATTCTTTTCGGTCCGTCGCGGGGAATCACTGGAAAACCGGATTGAAGTCACGGAAAAGGAAATGATCGAACAGGCGCTGCTGCGAAACAACTTCAGTCGCACCAACACGGCAAGAAATCTGGGGATTAGTCGCGTGACCCTTTACAACAAGATGCGAAAGTATGGAATGCTGCGAAAAGAGTGAGGCGAAGGATTTCTGCGAGAGCCGCACCAACAAGCTCTGCCGACATCGGACGTGAACAATCACATCGTACGCCACGCAACGCCCGTACGGTGATTCAGTACGGAGCTCCGCTGGAAGGCAACAGAAATCGGGCATCCAGTCGGGCATCCAGCAGAAACAACTGGTCGTACTGATCCCTCAGCCAGATTGCATTTCCGGACGGATCCAGACTGAGATTGCGTAATTTGCTGACCGGCAATTGCAGGATCATCGACTGCAGAAAGGGATTCGTCTGCCAGGCCTGCAGCGTACCGTCAGAGCTGCAGCCAAGCAGAGTCTTTCCATCCGCGGTGATGGTGAGGCCTTCGATTTCCCGTCCAATCACGGGAGTTTCCTGAATTAATTCCCCCGTTCCAAGGTCATAACGACGCAACATGCGGTCCGCAAAGGCCACAATCAGTGTCTGATTGTCCGGAAGAATGATCAGAGAGTTCCGGGTCGATCGTGGAGCGGGCAGCACCTTGTGAGTCAGAGACGGCATGCTGTACACAGACAGTTCCGGTCGACCGTCAACCACGCACCATTTCTGGTCAGATGATGTGAGGATTTCCGCGACACCATTGCCATTCAATGGTGTTCTGTTCAGAACGCGGTTGGCCTGCAGGTCATGCACACACAGTTCGGCCTGTTTTGTTCCGGGGTCTGCGGCCGTCACGCGCTGAACTTCGTAGACCAGCAGCGACCGACTGCCTTCCCGTGTCAAAGCTGTGATCCGATCTCCGGGAGGAGTTTCAAACACGGGATGCAGGACCTGCCGGTCAATGTCATAAACCTGGACGGCGCTGTTGATTTGCCGCTCGTCTTCACAAATGACCACCAATGATCGCCGGTCACGTGTCAGTTGAAAATGGCGTGCAAACTGGTTTTTCAGAGGCCATCCGGCATCATCCGGGCGGATGACCTGATCCACGGGGCGAACCAGGCCGGTGGCGTAACTCCCGGGCGGCACATTCGTTCCTTCTCCTC
The DNA here is from genome assembly GCA_903924405.1 of uncultured Planctomycetaceae bacterium. Classification (GTDB taxonomy): domain Bacteria; phylum Planctomycetota; class Planctomycetia; order Planctomycetales; family Planctomycetaceae; genus SXXK01. The sequence continues at coordinate 3,397 of CAIYBH010000262.1, forward strand.
CATGCCGTGTGATGACCGTTCGGTCACCGATCGGCAGCACCACCCCATTCACGTTTCTTCGCACAAGCACCATGGGCTGCCAACTGGCAAACCGAGAACGACAAATGGTGCCATCTCTGCTGACCGAGATCAGAGACTGGTCATCCTGTGAAAAACAAACGCTGATCACTTCGTCTCGATGCGCCTGCCAATTCCGTTGTCCCCCGGTTTGCTGTTCTGCCAGGAGGATCTCGCGTGGCAGCATCAGCGTGACCGTTCGCCCGGATACACTCACGCCCTCAGGTACAAAGTAGTCTGCTCCTAAGGCAGAACTCTGCGGATCTACGCGTGAAAATCGGTAGTTCTCAGCGTAGCCCCCTGCGGCGTCGGCTGTTTTCATCTGCAGCACAATCTGTCGGGTATCGGCTGGAAACGTCCCATCCGTGGATAACGGCTCACTGGATTCCACAAGGTCCTGAAAACCACCTGAAACAGACCGCAGTGGTCCACCGCCCGCTGGCTTTTGAAACAGGGTCAGCTTCAGGGCCGACTGTGGCGAGCGTACGTTTACGACTTCTATTCCGCCGTTACGCAGCCCCACGGCCAAAAGCTGCCCATTCGCGGAAAACGCCACGCTCAGTGCGCGATCGGCAACCTCCCACTGCATAACCTCCCGCAGGACGCCTTCCGAGGTATCGAAGACCTGAACTTTTGAAGACTGAGACAGCACTGCGAGGTAACTTCCATCCGCAGAAAAGCAAACAGCGGAGGTGTTGAAGAAGTGACCACTCGGGGCGAAACCGTTCTGCAGCTCCAGTTGGGTTGCGCTGCCGATCTGCATGTTGGGGACCGGAACCACTGTTAACGTACCGGCTTCACCTCCGATAGCGATCAATCCTCTATGGCTGACGCTGAGACATTCCAAATCCGTGAGTGTCGGAACGGTTCCGAGTGACTTCAACTCCGGAAAACTCCGCAGTTGTACGCCCTTTTCATTTCCGCAGGTGATCAAAGTTTTCCCATCAGGTGACCAACCCACCTGCCAGCACTGCCGCTGATGCACTTTGCCGCGTTTCCCGACTTCCTGTCCCGTGGAGATGTCCCAGATCGCAATCGTGCCATCATCGCCTGCTGAAGCCAGTAACTTTCCATCCGGAGAAACAGCCAGTCCATTCACCTCACCCTGCCCGGAGGGAATCCGCGTCCGAACTTTGCCGGTTTCAGCATCCAGCAGGACAATGTCAGCGTCCTGACCGCAAACAGCAATCTCGCGTTCCCCGGGAAGCGGACAAACGAAATACAGAGAACGTGGTTCCCGGCGCAGAAGTTTCACGTCGTTGACCGATAGAGCGCGCAGGAGTTGCCAGTCCAGACCACGGGGATCCAGGCTCCCGTTCACCGGGATCTGGCGTTCAATCGCGGCATTGGCCTGCGTGGAATCTCCCTGCTGCTGCAGCAGGGAGGCCAGCAGCAGATCTGCGGCATAGTTTCGTGATCGCAGCGACAATTCTGAGGATTCAGCGCGATTCCGCTGATTGACGGCAATCAGCAGCCCGGTCAGCAGCGAGACGAAACTCGATACTACGGCGACACACACGCCTTTGTTCCGAACCAGCTTACGACTGATCTGGTAGCCCAGAGAATGCGGCCTCGCATCAATGGGTACGCGATTCAGATAACGTTCAATGTCGTCGGCGAGCTGTGCCACTGACTGGTACCGCCGACTCAGTTCCTTTGCCATCGCCTTCTGCACGATCGCATCCAGATCGCCACGTAACTGTCGAGCAAGGCGACTCGCCAATTCTCTTCGGGATGCTTCGGCACCGTGTGCCTCCTGAAGCACTCGCCGGGACATGGTCACGGGCTCATCTCTGATAATCCGCTCCAGCAGTTCAAGCTGTTCAACAGCGCCTGCGGTTCCGCTGCCGCTGTGCGCCTCATGCCCCGTCAGCAGCACATACAGCACGGCGCCGAGGGAATACACATCGGTTCGGGTGTCGACAGGAATCTCCCCGTTCCGGGCCTGCTCCGGGCTCATGTATTTCAGTGTCCCGGGCATGACACCGGATTGAGTCCCCTCTGATGGACTCAGTCGGCCCGCCAGCGACTCGGTCTGGCTCAGTACTTTCGCCACCCCAAAATCGATTACCTTGACCATCGCCTCATTCTGGTCGCCGGAAACCATAATGTTCGAGGGCTTCAGGTCCCGATGAATCACGGCCTGTTGGTGCGCATGGCGAATGGCCGAGCAACACTGCAGGAACAGATGCAGGCGTTGTTCCACCGTCATTCCGAACTGTTCACAAAAGCTGAGCAGATCCTGCCCTCTGACGTATTCCATCACCAGCCACGACGTCCCGCTGGGAAGAATTGACGCATCAATCAGTCGGGCGATGTTCGGGTGATCCAGTCGCGAAAGCGTCTGCTGCTCCTGTTCAAAACGCCAGATGGCCTGACGACTCTGACATCCCAGTTGAATCATCTTCAGGGCCGCCTGCCGGTGCACAGGCTCCCGCTGCTCTGCAAGGTAGACCACGCCCATGCCGCCACTGCCCAGCACACGCAGCAGTCTCCACTGGCCAATCTGAATCGTGGTCAGTTCACCCGTCAGATAGCTCCGAGCCAGTGCCACTTCTGTCAGTGTCCCGTCGAGAGGACTGGGACGCTGAGCGCTCATCAGAAGCTGCCGCAGTTGCTGCTCACGACTCGCATCACCGTCGCAGACCGCTTTGATAAACAGGTCCCGGTCGACGTCATTTTCCATGAGTCGGGCTTGTTCAAACATGTCTTCCAGCGTGCGAGGTTGCGTCACCAGCGTCTCCTTAGCCTATGCGAGGTTCAGAAAAGGGGTCAGGAGTCAGAAAAGGAGGGGTCAGAAAAG
>CAIYBH010000263.1 GCA_903924405.1 uncultured Planctomycetaceae bacterium
CCGTGCTGTCGTCACAGGCAAAGTCCACTTCGACAGTCCAGTCACCTCCCGCAGGCACTTCAAACGACCAGCGCGCATAGTCCTCAGTGCTGCACCAGAATCCAAGGTTTCCGTTCTGAGCTTCATAAACAAGGCTTGGCCCGTAAATCTCGGCAGCAGAAGCGGGCAGAACAACCGTACGATCCTTCTGCGCCGCTACAAACTGCGGTACGTTTCCCTCAAACTGTTTCCACGGACTGCCAGTGGACTGAACAAAGGCAATGACATCCGCCAGATTCTGTGGACTCAGGTCCTTTTCCAGACCTTCAGGCATCAGCGACCGGCGGGATGAGATGAGTTCTTCAACAACAACTCGCGGCACTACCTGCTCTTTGCCGTCACTGGCCATCAGGGTCAGTGCACCTCCGGTTTCACCTCGCAACATTCCGGAATACTGCAGCCCATCATTCGTCACCAGCGTGTAGCTCAGGAACTTTGCCTCAACAGCGCGATTGGGATCCAGGATAGCCGTGACCAGCGCTTCTGTCGAACGGTCCTTCAGGGCCGCCAGATCCGCGCCGACGTCTTTTCCGATATTCTGCAGTCGATGACAGGTGCTGCAGCGTTTTTCAAAGACGCGTGCACCCTCATTGGCATCACTTTTCAGGTTTTGAATCTGCTGTCGCCATGTCATCACGATCTCGTCACGACTGGAAACGGCTCCGGACTTCAACAGCTCTCGCGCTCGTGTCGAAATTTCCGAGTTCCGATGATTAACGAGAACGTCTCGCTGCGCTGCATCCAGATCTTCTGCCGACAAATCTCCGATTTCCAGAGCCCGCAGAAGCTCAGGAATCATGGCCGGCTTCTGAATGACCGCCTGAAAAAATGCGGCGCGAATCTCGGGTTCCATTTCTGGCGCACGTTTCAACGTCGCCTGCAGCAACGGCATTTGATCTGCCCGAACGACCATCCCTACCGCCACCTTTTGCACAGCCAGCGGGGTCTGCGGTGCCAGAAACTCTGCTGGATTGACGTCGCCCCGCTGCAGGCCCCGACAGGCGTCGACAAGCCCCAGCGCAACAGCTCTGCGATCCGCTTCCTCCCCTGCATTTGCGGCAATCGCCAACGCAACCTCAGAAGCCTGCCGCAGTGCAGATTGCAGTTCATCGTTCTCAGCCAGCAACTTTCCGGATTCGCTGCGAAGTACTTCGCTGACGGTCTCTGCGGCCACAACCATCCGCGGCGATTCGGATTCAGAATTCAACGATTGCAGAACCAGCATCAGCGGTGCTGCAAGCTGATCCGTCTGTCCCATCGAAGCCGCCTGGGCCAGCAGCCTGCCCGCAAGCGACTCATCCCACTCTTCGGACGGCGCCCGCAGAACTGCCTGAATCACGCCGCCAATGTTCTCGGGTGTCAGCGAGGAAATGCCTGCGTCCACCAGCAGATCATCGCCCGCATTTCGCAACAGACTTTTTCCCAGAATTTCCGAGGCCGCGCCGCCTTTCACTTCACCAAGGCTCAGCAGCAACTGCAGACGTACGGCCGAACTGACGTCCTGCTGCAGTGGTTCCAGGTGTCTCAGAATCTCCGGGTTCCCGGACCGCAACGCGGGTTCCAGCAGCTCAACAGACTGCCGACGAATTTCCGCATCGTCCGACTTGAGCCCCTGCAACAGATCGTCCACCTCCACAGGGCCTTCATCGCCAACCGGAGCCATCTGCAAAGACGACAAGGTCGCCATTGCCTGAACCCCAACAGCGCCGCCATGCCCAACGAGCTCGCGAATCTGCCCGAGAATTTCAGGATTCTTCGCAACCTCTTCCCGTCGATGCAGCAGGATTCGTTGGGCCGTATCACGCCACCAGCCATTGGGACTGGCCAACCTTGCGGTCAGTTCATGCAACGGGACCTGATTCCATCGCTGGGAAAAGGGTTTGCGAAGGTCGGAATTGCCTTTCGCAGAGTCGCCCTGAGGGTTGTCGGCGGCATCCCCATCTGCTGCCGCAACATCACAGCAGGTGACGTCCGGAATGATGCGATAGATGCGACCTCGATCGCTGCCGGCATACAGATTCATCTTGCGCTGATACTCGGCCGGAATCCACTCCGGATGTTCGATCACAGCACGGTACATGTCTGCGATCCAGATCGCACCGTCCGGACCGGTTCTCAGCATTGTCGGCCGAAACCAGTTATCTGTGGACGCCAGAAACTCCGACTGCTGCTCATCGGCCGCTCGTTCACCATGGTACAATGTTCCCAGCCCGTCATCATTCCGACTCATGACAAGGCGCGAAACCAGATTATGCACGGGTTCAGAGGTCAGGGCATTGCCATAGAATTCAGCTCCCAGCAACGTATCCCGGTAAATCATCGTACTGCAGGCCGACGTGAATCGATTGGCGTAGGCAAAATCGTTGAAGCGAGCCAGAGTGCGGCTGATCGGAAACACAGGGGCCGCGCCGGGAACGGCAGCCACCTGCCTCGTAACGCTGGAAATTCCCGCATGCGGATTGCGTCTGACGTAACGATCCTCAAGAACATACTGCCAGATCGGATTGGAATTGTTGTTGCCAAACCAATGACCAAAGTCGTCTCGTTCGCGGCCAAACTGCGTTGTTCCAGCCACGGCGTCGACGGCATTTGATTCGGGGTGAATCCGCAGATCTCGCCCACGCAGACTGACAGGAGTCCCCGCCGGCGGAATGGACTCGGCCCGGCCAGGAATGGACCCCAGTCCGCTGACCAGGCCACCACTGTCCCCATTCGCCAGATACAGCCAGCCATCCAGTCCCCAGCGGAGCCCATTCACGCGGTGTTGCTGGTTACCTTCCACAAATCCGCCATACAGCGGCTGGCGGACATCTGCAATATCATCGCCGTCAGTGTCCTCGGCATAAACCACCAGCGGAGCCATCGTGAGAATCACTCCATTC
>CAIYBH010000264.1 GCA_903924405.1 uncultured Planctomycetaceae bacterium
AGCGTCTTTCCGTCAATGGCAACATGCCGCTGCGAGCCATCGTCGGTGCCTCCGATGAGTCGACTGATCCAGTCGGTAATGCACTCCTGAAAGGCCTCCGGTTTAAGAGCACGTAAGACTCTGCGAATCACATGACGTGACGGAATGCCATTCGGCAAGTCGCGAAGAGACGACCGTTTTTCTTCAAGGCTCTTTGCCTGATAATGAATCGATGTGGGACCATCAGGCCCGGGAGGACGGCCATCATACTGATAGCAACGCCACTCGCGAGCGGGTGCTTGCGATTGATCTCGGATCACGGATCTTCGAGTTCGTCAAAACACGACCAGTTCCGCCGGAGTCACCAACTCCGCCTGACTCGCCATGACCACTCGCCTCTGTGACATCTGAGTGCCCAGGCAGGATGCGTTAACAAACGATGGGCTAATGGGCAGGTCTGCTAACTCAATCCATGTCGCTCAGAGAACCTCATGACCGCCCACCACCCGACCGGCCCGTCCCCGCCCGAGTCAGTGGCGTCGCAGAGGAATTCGCACGATCAGCCCTGCTCGGATCTCAACCGGATATCCACACTCGCGCTGTGCGCGGTTAGGCCCTCTTTCTCGGCCATCAGTCTGACCATGCCCGCCTCCGCTCGCAACGCGTCCGCATCATAATGAATTACTGAACTTCGCTTCAGGAAATCAGTCGCCGCCAGCCCGTTGGCAAATCGAGCCGTTCCTCCGGTCGGCAGCACGTGGGACGGTCCGGCAATGTAATCGCCAAGAGCCACGGGGGTATAGTGCCCGAGAAAAATTGCTCCGGCATTCTGAATCCTCGCCAGCATCTCCTCCGGGCTGTCCATGGAAATATGAAGATGCTCCGGTGCCAGAAGATCCGTGAGCTCGGCAGCCTCACTGGCGCTCCGAGCAAGAATCAGGGCACCGTACTCCTCCAGCGACTGTCGCGCCAGATCACCACGATCCAGTCGTGCCAATTGCCGCTCCAGTGCCTCCTGTACCGCCGAGATCAGCGGCGCGTGCCACGTAACCAGTACCCCCGAACCGGGGCTATGCTCAGCCTGCGAAATCAGGTCGGCCGCCACAAAGTCCGGGTTTGCCGTATGATCAGCCAGAACAATCACCTCGCTGGGACCAGCAATACTGTCAATGTCCACATCCCCGAACACATGCTGCTTTGCCAATGCCACAAACAGATTTCCCGGCCCCACGATCTTGTCAACTCGGGCAATCCCTTCCACACCATATGCAAGTGCTGCCACCGCCTGGGCACCACCAACCCTGTAGACTTCCTGAACACCGATTTCATGACAGGTTGCCAGCAGATCCCGGTTGTAGCCACCAAAGGCGGTCGGCGGTACCACAATGGCGATTTCGCGAACACCAGCTGTCATTGCCGGCACCGCTGTCATCAGCACCGTAGACGGATAAGCAGCAGCCCCACCCGGAACACAGATCCCCACACGCTTCATCGGCAAATGACGCTGCCGCAAACGAACCTGACCAGCACCCGTCTGACGAACGACTTCCGCGTCCTGAGGAAGCACCGCTTTCTGGAATGCGATGATGTTATCCCGAATCACTCGCACTGTGCGCAGAAATTCCGGATCCGCCTCGGCCGCCGCGGCGGCCAACTCTTCTGCAGACACCCGCACGGTTTCGGCCGTTAACTCTCTGCGATCCAGACGCGCTGTGTATCGCAGTACCGCCGATAACCCCTCGCGACGGACATCATCACATATCCGCCGCACCACCTCACGTGGGCTGAGCGGTTCGCCGAACAATTCGATCGTTCGCTGCCGGCCGGCCTCTGAAACGACTTCTCCACGCGGGCTGAGCTTGTCTCGCAACTGCCGAAACAGGTCCCGCGCGTTGTCGCGCTGACAGTCGATGGTGGCGATACTTAATGGAGCGGACGTCATGAAAACCCACCTCGAAACGAGCACACCCGGCGATCGAATACGCCACGACCGTGGCGCCTTTTCGTGCCAATTGAATCCAACATGCCCCCGAAGTCCAGGTCGCGGGGCGTCCGACGGAGACGTTTTCCACGAATTGGCATCAGAAATCTGCTATCCCGGATTCTCGCTTTTCCTGCGAAAAATGACACTCGATCCCGGGATTTTTCTTCCAGCGTTGTCTTCAGACCACTGGCACCGTATTCTGAAGCGCTGGGAACAGTCCCATGGGCGGAGATTTCTGGTCGAAATCCGACCGCACCGTGTCTGTTTCCCTGATGTCTCCCTGAGCTGAATTCTGACCTCGGGGAATATTGATCATCGAAGCTGATCAAACGACCGTTCCATAAGTCCCGGGCTGATTTTACGGCCAGACTTGTTTTGACAGGCGAGAGTGAGGAGAACAAGATGACAACCACGCGACTAATGCTGTGCTTCCTGATGCTGACAAGTGCAGCAGTGGCTCAGGACCTTTCTGATGCAGACAAAGCTCTGGTACAAAAAATCCAGGACGCCGGTGGTCAGGCCATGCCACTGGCAAAGAATGACCTGCGTCTGACCGTGGCATTTCATCTCGCGGATCGCGAAATCAACGACGAAACCCTGGCTATCCTGAAAGACGCCGCCAGTGTCCACTCCCTGAATCTCAGAGGAACAAAAATCACGGATGCCGGCTTGGCGCACCTTAGCGGACTCTCCGGCCTGACCCGACTGCACCTCGAAAAAACGGCCACTACAGACGCCGGACTCGCCCACATCCTCGCCCTGCCAGCCCTCGAATACCTCAATCTGTACGAAACCAAAATCACGGATGCCGGACTGGCACAACTGGGCAATATCAAGTCTCTTCGCCGCCTGTTCGTCTGGCAGACCACTGTGACCGAAGCCGGCGAGGAAACTCTGAAGGCCGCTGTCCCCGAAATTCAGATCGTTCCAGACTTCCGTAAAGATCGTGATCGCGAGATCGCAGAAGCCGGTCGCGCGGCTGAAGATGCCGGCAAACTGGTAGAAGAACTGGCTGCCGCTGCCGAAGCTCAGAACAAGGTCGTCGCCGAAACCGCAGCGGCTAATGAAGCGGCCGTCAAAGCTCACGCAGAAGCCCAGGGAGCTCTTGATACCGCCAATAAAGCTCTCGAAGCTGCCAACGCGGCGAAGGCCGCTGCCGATAAGGCACTGGCGGATCTGAAGGCAGATCCCAATTCTCCGGCTGACGCCGTCACCGCCGCCGAAGCCGCAGTCGCAGAGGCTCAGAAGACCGTGGAAACAGCCACAGCCGCCGTTGAACCTCTGAAAAAGCCCGCGGAAGAAAAGAAAGCCGCCGCTGATGAAGCCAAAAAGAAGGCCGATGAAGCCGTGGCAAAGGCCAATGAAATGAAAACACGTTCCGAAGAAGCCGTCAAAAAGGCCACAGAACTGAAGGCCCGCGCAGAAGAACTCAAAGCGAAGGCCGCAACCGCCGGTAAGTGAGCCATTGACCTGTCTCAATCAAATGAGACACCTCGAGACTGCTCGCTAACGCTCTTCCTGGGGGACCTCCGAACACCTGAGTTCGCCGGTCCCCTTTTTGTTTCCATCAGTCGGAATTTCAGTAGTGACCTTCTCCGCAAAACATCACCCCACAGTCACTCGCTAACCGGACGCCCTGTCAGCATTCCGGCCTATCGCCCCTCACTCGCCAGCGCAACAACGAACCCGCACCGATCAACTCTCACGTAACTTGAAGGAGCAGGTGATGGCAACTCCGCATCTACCGAGTCAGTGGCAGACACTGCAGACGCACGCGAGACAGGTTCGCCAGCACGCGTGGGCCCCCTACTCCCGTTTCTCTGTCGGGGCCGCACTTCTGACGACCACCGGAGAAATCATTACCGGCTGCAATGTCGAAAATGCATCCTATGGCCTGACAATCTGTGCTGAACGCGCCGCAGTTTGTCGTGCCATCGCCATGGGACTTCGTGACTTTTCCGCGATCTGCATCACACTTCCGGGAATCCCTGTCCCCTGCGGCAGCTGCCGTCAGTTTCTGACGGAGTTCAACCCGGAAATGCTGGTCCTGCTGGACAGCCTTGATCAGCCTGCCGGAACACCTCCCGAATGTGTGCTGCTTTCTGAGCTGCTTCCACGTGCCTTTTCTCTGAACCACAACGACACAAGGCCCCCCGTAGACCCTGCTCGCGAACAAGCACACGACTAAGCATCAGCCACGTCGACGCCTGTTGTGATCACCCCGATTTCCTCGCCGTTGCGTTGCTGAAGCGCCCCCCGCCCTGCTCCGCCCCGCCCCGGGCTTGCCACCCTGCGTCTCTCGCTCAAGTTGATCCAACGCCTGAAGACGCCGATCCGCATTGAACACCGGAAGCGGCAGAGCTTCCGCCAGTCGAATCGCCTCGTCTGCATCCAGGCCCGGCTTCACAGTCCCCTCACCCCGAAAAATCGGCAAGCCCCGCTGACGAGCAATGATTTCCCGGCGAGTCACTCCCTGAGGTGCATATGGCCATGGCTCCACTCGCTCATTCCAGTCAAAAAATACTGGCAGGATTTTCAACATGTACTTCCAGTATCCCGGATGATCCGTCTGCAGTACGAATCGACCACCCGGCGACAGAGCCTGATGCACCAGTCGCAGAAACTCCGGTGTGATCAGTCGTAACGGAATCTGATCCCGCCGATACCAGGGCTGAGGATGATAGCAGTGAATCTCAGCGACCGTCCCCGGCCGCACATGCAACGCCAGCAACTCGCGCCCGCCAATCACAGCCCAGCGAGTGTTGCCCAGCCCACGTTGATTTGCACGACGCGTTGCGTAGCGAATAACCACCGGAAGAATATCGACCCCCAGATGGTCCAGCTCGGGACGTGCAACCGCACTGGTCAGCATGGACCGCCCGTTTCCGCAACCAATATCAAGGATCACCGGAGCACTGCGACCAAATAGCTCACTCCAGTTCAGAAATCCCTCCGGAACCTTCTTCAGAGCAGTCCGCGCCCATGCCCCTTCCTCCAGAATCACACCAGGAATCGGAATTCCGAACTCCTTCTCCACAGCCCCGGGCTTTGCTTCAAATCCACTCATATGATTATCCGGATTCCCCTGAAACAACGCCGGCGAACCAGTCCCTGCCAGTCCCTGTGGCAGCCCGATTGCTTCCGTCACATGACCTTTGTCACCTGCTGATCAGCCAGAACAAACACCTCATCACCCGGCGTCGCACGCAGGACTCTGCCGTCCACAAACGAACTGAAAGCAGGCAGAATCAGTGTCGAATTGCGTAGCAGAAAACAGGGAAGCCGCAGGGAATCACGCCCCGGCCCTGTCAGTCTCACTACCGGATGCAGATGACCCGCCATAGAGGCCCCGGTTGCCAACTCAGGGTGATGGCATAATCCCAGAGGAGCCATTGAAAAAGGCTCCGGAAAACATCGCACCTGCCAGTCAGCCGGGGGATCGCCCGCCGACACGTCATGATTCCCGCGGATCAGGGTCCATGTCACAGCCGAAAACTTCTGTCTCCATTCCGCTACCTGACGAAATGTCAGCTCACAACGCCCTCGACGCGCGTGAATCAGATCCCCCAGAACCACCAGATGCTCTGCCCCGGTTTTGACCAGAACTCGTTCCATGGACTGCAGAATGCGCTGCGTCTGATCCGGAACCGGGATCGCCGCCGATCGAAATGTCGCCTCTTTGCCGAAATGCGTGTCACTGAGAAAGACCGTCGAGCGTGCCCTCCACCAGACCGCCCCGTCCGGCAGCAACTCCAGCCGCTCACCGGCTAACAAGAGCGTCGCAGTCCCCTGGAGTTGCGGCCCCGGGGACGGCATCGCTGCAGAATTCATGACTGGCGGCAGCACCGAACCCGCTTTCTTCACACTTCCAGACTCAAGCCACATCAACAGAAATCACACTCGGAGCGTACCCTGTTGCATCTCACGCGAACAGCCGACTCCCTGCCTTTGCCGTTCCACCGACATTCCACACCGCATCAACGGCTTGACTGCTACCGACAAGTTGTGCCGCCCACCCATCTGACCAGACCAACTTCACCAGAATCGCAAACCGGACTGGGTCACCCTTGAGTCGTTGCTCATCACTGGCATCCACGGTGATCCATGCCGTCCAGCGTCGCGCTCAGTCACAACCAGGAGCACCACGCCGGACTTAGCCTGGACTGTACAAGGCGCGACCACAGTCACGACAACACAGGAATTCACCCGTTCGAAGACGCACCTGATCCTGGTTGGTCACGCGCGTACTGCACTCTTTGCAGAAATCGTCCTCCAGCGGTGACAAGGCCCCGGGACCGTGCGCGGCACGCAATCGTTGCCATGTCGCCATCTGATTACCCGGAATCACCTTCTCTGCCTCAGCGATCTGCTGCTGCAACAATTGAACACCAGCCTGCAATTGCGGCTTATCGTTTTCGAAACCATTCCGAATTGTCTGCAACTGTTGTTTTCGTTTCTGAAGCTCAGCTTCCAGCTCTTTCATTTTGCCGTTGGCCGTATCTACAGCCTCGAGCGCCAGCAGCCCTTGCTCCTCAATCTCTCCCCGATCCCTTTTGGCGTTCGCAATCTGGTTCCTGATAATCTCGTATTCCTTGTTGGAGGATGCTACGTTTAACTGCCCCTCCAGTTTCAGAATCTCGGACTCTTTGGTTTTCAGTTTCAGATTGATGTCGTCCGCAGATTTCCGAGCGTCCTTAATGGCCTGCTTCTGCTTTTCCATCTGCTGCTCAACAGCAACAATCTGCCGCTCAGAAACACCGATCATACGCGGGCCATCCGTCAGTCTGGATTCCGCTTCGGCAAGCTGCAGCAACAGACTGTGGAGCGTCGACAATCCACCAGACATTTCCGTACCCATCCGTCACCACTCACTTTCCAGGAAAATCTTCGACGCCTGAAGAACCACCTGTGCGACAGGCACGTGACTTTCGGTCAGGGACGAGTACAGCAACCGCAACGGCCGTCGTGTCACGTCAGCCCAGCTGTCGTCGGTGCCTTGAGGTGCCATCGCCGGTACTATAACAGGAATTACCGCGGGACGATATGAGCCCCCCCGCAGAATCTCAGCCGGCCGACAGACCCGTAAAATAATCCGGCTCAGCCCCACGACGCCATTTGATGTTGCAACCGATACTGGGACGCTGTTCAACCGTCACGTCCCGGCCTGCCAGCACCAAATCACAGGCTGCTCGTAAGTCAGCGCCCGTCACCGGAAGACCATTGCCCGGGCGACTGGAGTCAAACTGACCGCGATACACAAGACTGTGGTCCGCATCAAACAGGAAGATGTCAGGAGTGCAGGCGGCCTTGTAAGAGATCGCCACCGCCTGCGACTGATCAAACAGATACGGAAACGTGTATCCCGCATTCCGAGCTTCCTCACGCATGGCGTCAGGACCATCCTGAGGATAAAGCTCCACGTCGTTGCTGCTGATTCCCACAACCGCCAGTCCTCGAGCCTGGTATTCAGCAGCAAATGCAGCCATTGCCGCACGAATATGGATCACAAATGGGCAGTGATTGCACATGAAAATCACGCACAGCGGCTTGCTGAAAAACTGACTGCGAGTGACCAGACTGCCCGTCACGTCTGGCAGCGAAAACTCGGGCGCCTGAGTCCCCAGGGGCAACATGGTGGATGCCGTTTTAACCATAACCGTCAGCCTTTTTCACTTTGATAAAGTCCCCGTGGGAACCATCACCCCGATCAGGAAACCCCAAATACCACTTTGCTGCATGCCACCAGACGCAACAGGTCAGGTTGGCCTCTCCTGATCCTGCAGTCGGCGAATCAATGGCTCAATAATCGGGCCCGGGACGAAGTCCTTCAATCGATCCCGCACACCTTCTCGCGCCATTCTTGCAATCTGCTTGATCAGCGAACTGGAAATGTGAGCAAATCGCTCAGCAGACATCAGAAACACCGACTCAATTTCCTCATCCAGCACCCGATTCGTCAGCGTCATCGAAAACTCTGCTTCAATATCTGACAATGTTCGGACACCTCGCAGCAGGATCCGACTGTTGCACTGCCGCACAAACTCCACCGCCAGACCGTCAAAGGTCCGCACGTCCACGTTCGGCAGGTCACTCAACGACAAACGACACAATTCGACTCGTTCTGTCGGAGTGAACAATGAATTCTTGTCCGGATTGATACCAATGCCCACCGTCACATGCCCAAAGATCCGGGAGGCTCGGCGGATGATGTCCAGATGTCCCAGCGTCATGGGATCAAAACTGCCCACGTAGCAGGCGGAGAAGGTAACTGAAGACATAGCAGCTTTCTGAACCACTTCACGGTGTACCCATCAGTCACCAGCGAAGATCCCACACAGAGTCGTTACCAGGAAATGCCAGCCCTGCCGCTCAATTCGGGTCACTCGTATCCGGCCTCCTGTTCCCAGCAGAATACTGCGCCAGCCATTTTTTTGCAGCAAATCGACTCCCGAACTTCAGAAAACGCCAATTCCCGGACTCAGCCAGCCTCCGTAGCTACCCCACGCCCTGAAAGTCACTGCACACGCCGATCAGTTTGTCAGCATGGGCGACATCGGTGGCAGCGATTCCGGATCGCCCGTCAGAGTAAACGGGCGGCGGGCAATTTCCTGCCCGGAACTCTTCAGAACCACCCAGTATTTCCCCGGAACCAGCTTGTTTCCCGTCTGATAGGGAAAGTTGGCGTACAGTTGATCCCGAGTCACAAACTGGCCAGCGACGTCAATGATCCGTTGCTCCTCATCCTCAATCACACACTCCACCCACAAATCTTCATGAGGTGGATTGATGTTGCACTGCGCAATCACCACATCACCATATTCAAATGCCTGACGGCGGTTGGCTAACTGCCCCGCCATTATCATGCTGCCGATGTCAAAGGAAAAGAACTTGTCCTTCTCACGAAGCGGCCGCTGAGAATTGATCAGAGTCCGTGCGACAGTTGGATCCATCTTCTGCAATGGCAAGGGGCCACCATTGCGCCGAAGCCCGTACACGTCGATGCGATAGTCCGCCTCAGCCGATACCACCACCACCACAATCGCCAGCAAACCCCAGAAAGCAGGCAACGGAAGTGCCGCGGGTCTCGCCTGAATCAGCCGAGCCAGCGCAATACGAGGTCTACCGATCGCCTCCGTGGGAAATCGCACGGATTTCAGAAACCGCCGCAGATGCACAATGTCCTTTTCCATCAGAAATGCCAGGTAGCAGGCCGTGCAGATGAAAGGGAAAATCAGCAGCCCCAGTTCGAAAATCGTCAGAAAGTGAAAGATCGCACCAATCCCCAGTGCAAAGTATCGCCCCACCGGACGCCACGCCAGAAATGGAAATGTGATTTCCCAGACCACCGTGATGTAACCGCTGATCAGCAGAATCGAGGTCCATGTGGCCATCGTCTCACCCAGCGGATTCGGATAGTTCCAGTTGCTGAACATCCAGTACCGCATCTGCTCGCCACTGAAAAACTCCGGTGTCTGAATCTTGGTAATCGCAGCCCCGAAATAAACAAAACAAAACAGCAACTGCAGCAACCGCGCAGGCCAGACCGGATACCGCGGCGGAATCGCTGTTGCCGCCGCTCCTTCGCGCCATCGCCGCAGGACAGCATCCACCGACCAGACCGCGCCACAGTTGGACAACGACAGAATCAACAGCACGTGTGAGGCAATCACCGAATACTTGGTCATTGTCCCCACAGCGTCCAGCATGTTGAAATACACATACAGTGGCGTGGCAACCATGAATGACATGCGAGTCCGGAATCCAAGTATCCCGCAGACCATCGCAAACAACATCAACCCATACAACGCCGAAGCCAGTACCGGAGACAATTCCGGCAACGGCGTTCCATGCCCGAACAATTCCGCCAACTGCTGAGGTGCCCCGTCAGCGGAAAAAATCTCTCGAACACGGAAAAATCGCCGTGTCATCGGAATCAATGCCACTGCTGGCAAAAACATCCTGACCAGCGCCATTCCATACGGAACCTGCTCGTCATAGAAGAAGTCTCTCAGCCCCGAAATCAGCGTCTGAGAACGACTACCTGCTGATGATGTCATCGCCGCAACTCCATTTGCACCGGAAATTACCGCCACGCTCCGCCCGATTCCGTTTCCGAGCTCCACGCAGCAACCGCCTGACCAAACCCCACACAACGGTCAGCGTCCGCACCTCAGTTGGTGCTGACACCTACCCCCGGTGTACCAGAAAATACTGCGCTGCCAACATCCGTTCGAGGATTGAAAAACGTGTTGTAGTACGGTTGAGCACTCTGAGCCTGCTGCCGCAGACGAGGATTGTCAGCAATCGTCTTCAGTGTCTGCGCAGTAAACCAGTCAGGATTCGATTCAATCGGTACACCATCCTCCGTACAGATCGCTCGCAGATTGAAATACGACATCTTGTCCCTGGGCTCAAGGAAGCAGCAACTCCAGAGATGATCAGGAACATTGTACTGCTTCGCCCAGATCTCCTGCACGACATAGATCCGGTCCAGCGGCGGATGATCACTGTGCTTCAACACGTTTCGGATATGCCGCGCAGCCAGATAGTTACTGACGTCGTAATTCACCCGATCCACATTGCCAAAGGGCTGAAAAGCCCCCCAGGGCTCTCGAATCTCGTAGTAGTTGCCCTGTGAGTCCTCGCCAATAATATGAGTCCGGTTGTCGTAGGCCTGCCAGCCGCAAAACATGTCCCAGACCACGAAATATCCAAACGCGTTGCCCACTGACGGCATCTTCAGGGCATGCCCAACGACACCCCATGACAGTAGCGCGATATACACGCAGATAAACAGGCCGGATACCCAGCGCGGAATTCTCATGGCGACGCTTCCTTCCCTGGCAGCGACAGACAAACAGCGTGTATGCCCGATTCAGTTTCCAGGCACAAACAACCGTCACAAAAAGGCTCCAGGCCTCCTCGACAGTCTCCTGCACAACCTATCCAGAACGCCGAAAATCGCCACCATTTCTGCCCGGCAGCACATTCCGACGAGTCCCGAACACCGCGCACATTCTCCTGCCAACCCCCACTCTGTTCATTTTCCGAATTCCGGTCAAGACCGGACTCGGCAATTCAGCTCGTGGCCCCGCCATTGCTGGCCATTTTCCCGGGAAATAAAGCACTCTTCTCCGCCAGGCCGCGCGCAGTGGCTGCACAAAACCCGCCAGATTCCGCACACTTTCCCTGAGATCGTGGATCGGGCTGGACCAGTCACCAGGCGCGTTTCACTCCGACGAATCCTGCGCACCGAATTTTCAGCAGTGAATCCACCAGCCGGGCCCTGGGATGGCGAAACGATGTTAAGCCTGCGAAAGTCGCGTTTCGCTCCGCCAAAACGATCGCGCTGGATTTTACCTCGCGAATTCCGTGCACGAACACCGCTCCGAAATCAAGCAAAAAACGACCCTGATTTTCCATATTGCCATCGTTTCGCCATCCCAGCCGGGCCCCTCCCCTAATTCAAACCGCGTGCGTGCCACAAGTCCCGGATCACCATCGTTTCACCCTCCTCTACAACTGCCAGCAGATCCCACAAATCCATTCGTCTGTCCCTTTTTCACAATTCCCTGTTTAGACATCAGCTTTTTTCAGTAAACTCCCCAGCCTCCCACGACAAATGGTTCGAACGAAAACAACTGTCGCCGTACCAACCGCCGGCTCAACTTACGCCCCGGCACAGTCGTTCGGATCCCGTTTCTGTTAAGACAAAGGAGCGATACTGGTGATCCTCAGGCGGCATTCCGGACTGGCGGCAACCACTCGACTGCAAATCCTCGTCGCGGACTCCGTTGCGGCCCCTTTAGCCGACTGGATGCTGCTGTTCGTCTTCGGCTCCGTGGCCGCATTCTGCTCCGCCTGCATCGACCTCGGCATCCAGCGCGTTCCGGGCCACGCGATTCTGCGAGTCGTCTTTCCACTGGCACTCGGGCTGGCCGTCGTTCCCCGTCGCGGTGCCGGAACAATCATGGGAACCTCCGCCCTGCTCGTTGCGTCTCTGCTGAATCTCAGCGGACTAAAATCAGAGGGCCTCGGCATCGGCGCTCTGACCAGCCTGATTGCCACAGGCCCCCTGCTCGACTGGACCTTGCGAAGGGCAAACACAGGCTGGCAACAGTACGTCGGGTTTACGCTGGCCGGTTTGCTCAGCAATCTACTGGCACTTGGCGTTCGTGGTGGCCTGAAAGCCACCGGCTTCGAACTTCCGGGACGACGCCCCCTCATGGAATGGCTGGGGCAGGCCAGCATTACCTATTGCCTGTGCGGCGTTGCGGCCGGGTTACTCAGCGCCATCGTGCTGTTCTATGGTCGACAAACACACGACGACTCACGACAGGAACCACACGAATGATACTCATCGGTCTGGATGATACCGACACACTCGATTCCCCCGGAACAAATCAACTCGCAAAAGCCATTGTTCGCGCCCTCGCAGATCACTGGACCTGCATCCGAATCGTACGGCACCAGCTGCTGTTTGATCCCCGTGTGCCCTACACTTCAAAAAATGGCTCAGCATCTATTGCCCTGCAACCCAAAGGCTCGGTCAGCACGGAAACCCTGAAACAACGGTGCGAATCCGTAATGCGGGACTGGTATCAGGTGGGTAGTGATCCCGGACTGTGTGTCTCCGACCACGTACCCGCTGCTGTCACTGAATTCGGCCGGAAATGCTGCAGACAACTTGTTCATCAGGCAGAGGCCTTTGCGATCGCCGCGACGCATGATCTGTTTTTGAAAGGCCTTGGTGGCACCAATGGCGGCGTCATCGGAGCTCTGGCCGCCATCGGTCTGGCTGCCACAGGCGATAATGGTCGTGTCGTGCTTCATGGGGAATGGCCGGATGACCTGTCCGGAATTGTACCCGCTGAAAAAATTCGCCAGCGCGGGATTGATATCCTTGATGAACCCACCGGGTGTACCGCGGATGCTGATCTGATCGATGTCGGCAAACATCTGCGCCCCAATCGCCGCGCTGGCCGTACGGTCCTGTTTGTCCGATCTGAGTCGTCTGAATGTGGCACAGAACGCATTCTGAAAGCCGTCAGAATGGTCTGAATTCCCCACGACCGAACTGTCCCGGACATCTGCCCCGGACATCTGTCATGATGCCTGCGCCCCAGGAGTTCTGGGCGCGGCTTTCGCCATCGGACTCTGATCCGAAAACCAGATCTGCTCGTACCAGCCATGCAACTCGACCGTGTTGCCATTTCGAGTAACCGGGAGCACAAAACGCAGACGCAGATGAGGTCGTTCGCGGAACCAGCCATTGAGCGCATGCGATAAAAATGGGGCCAGTTCGCCATTGGGTTCACCCTGCCCAAGATAAACACGCACCCAGCCTCCCATGTCCATCTGATTGATTCCGATCCGAGGCTGTTTCAGAGTCGCTCGGCCGGCGACTTCCGAAATCTCTGATGACTTTTTGTCAGGTCGCTGCTCTGTCATGTCAGGTCACTGCATTTCTGTACGCACAAGTCCCACAAGAATACCGCAGATTTCAATCCTTGACGCGGCATAGACCATTTCCGTCATCTGATCATTGGCCGGAATAAGAGTCACTGTGCTGCCCACACGACGATAACGCTTCAGCGTGGCTTCGGCGCCATCCACGACAGCAACTACCGTTTCGCCATTGTCAGCAGTTCTGGCATGACGAATAATCGCCAGATCCTGATCGTTAATCCCGTCCTGAATCATCGACTGCCCCTGAACTCGCAGCAGAAAATGATCCTGCGGATCAAAGACACGCGTCAGATCAAACGTCTCCACGTTCTCAATGGCATCAATCGGAACACCAGCCGCCACATTTCCCAGAACACGAAATGGACGCTCCTGATGCCCAGCTTCTCCCAGCATCAAGCCCGGATCAATCTCCAGAATCTCTGCCAGTCTCTCCAGCGCCTTTCGACCAATCTGATCTTTGCCATTTTCAATTTTTGACAAATGACTGAAATGGATGCCGATTTGTGTTGCCAAAGCTCTCAGGGAAATTCCCCGAGCCTGCCGGGCTTCACGAATCAAATCGCCCACATGCCGTGTCATGACTGCACCTGCAGTGTCGGCAGACTGCCGTGAAACACGGGGTCGTCAAAAGATGGCAACTCGCCCCGACGAATGCGATAAGAATCCGGCGCTTCAAATGCCAGACTGCAACTGCCATCGTTCGTCTGAACCACCACGATCCGAATCTGACCGTTAATGACAATTTCCTGACCCTTGCGACGTTTCAGAACCAACATAGCCCGCTCCTGAACCAAAACTAAACTTACCGACGTCCCAATTTCCACATCCGCCAAACGACAACTCACACTACGACCCACACACACAGAAACCGCAATCCGCGCAGCACACCACGCCACTCTGCTCTCTGATGACACTCCTGCCAGACTTGATGTTCAGATCACCGCCAAAAATCTGCAGCGACCACCCAACAACAAACATTCCCTGAAACCCGGAGTGGATACTGGTGCCAACGAATCGGTCGTACCAAATCAGAATCAACATCGCCGGTAAACTGACCGGTAAACTGACCGGTCAGCCGACTGATGGTGATCATCTGAGCCGACTCGCGAAATCAACCTGCTGCCAACATCACTCACCGATGTTAACATCCACACGCATCACGAAATCGTCAGGGCAATCACTCGGTCCACAACGTTTTTCGCTCGCGTTGGGTTTTTTCCCAACAACGAGTGTACCGAGGGAGGCGGGGGAATCCAAGATCAGGTTTTAAAAAAATCTGATCTCGAAAAAACGCCGTATTTTCCCGGATTTCATGCCTGAATCGGCGACCTTCAGGTTCGTCGCACTCCCAAAAACGGGGTCGAATCCGCTAATCGACGGCGAAACCTCTCCGTCCGCTCACTCAAATCCTGCAGGCTGCGGTCCTCCCGCAAAATCTCCTGGCACACACGCTCCAACCCGGGAAATAATCCCTCCGGAAACTGAGTGTCCGCCATCCGCTGAGCCAGTTGTCCAATGTGGTCCGTCAGCCCTCGCTTCAGACGCTGAGTCAACATCAGCACCACCACACTCGACCAGACCACAAGGAAAAAAATCGCTGGAATGTAAAAATCCACTGTCAGCAGAGGTGCCGCCTGTGACATGACCCCCAGAATCGGCCCCAGAAATGAACTCCAGAAAAAGTTGTAGCCCATCCGCATCGTCACAAACAACGGATACAACAGAAACAAACACTCCATCGTCCAGCGTTCCACCACTGCCGTGTGCTGCTCCGCCAGCTTCTCTATCAACTGATCAATCGTCCGCCTCGCATCACTCAGAAAATGAGTCTCCATACGGGCCGCCTGACGCCGCAACTCTTCCAGATCCCGCTTCTGCAGATACTCACCCGACTCAATCCCCGATCCACGCAGATATCCGAAAATACGAACTCGAGCCTCCTGCAACTGATGATCCGCTATCCCGCATGCAGAGAGCCTTTCAAGACTCGACTCGGCCGACTGCTCCTCCGCTCGAAGCCGTAACCATCGCGCCCCCTGCACCGCACCAATCAAAGCCATCTGCGCCGATGATGCCGCTCGCAGAAATGTCAATGATGCCAGAAAGCCCCCTAACCCGTTGTACAATCTCAATACGGCAGAAAACGGGCTGAACCCCCATAAGTCCGTCACCGCCCCCAGCAGCCGACGCTCCCACAGATTTCTGTTGACCAGTAATTCCGCCCGCAATGTCGAACTCATCCGTTCCTTCAGTTCCGTCTGCTGATCATCCAGCGCCCCCAGTAACCGACGCACTCCCACCAGCGATTCCTCATAGTGGCTGCGGCTGATCGCCAGCACTTCCTCAAGCAAGTCAATCAGATTGGCTCGTCGCACTGCCATCCGACGCGATACCCCAAGCTGACTCGATAATAACTCCTGAAGTCGGCCAAAGTCCCCGGTAGGCTTCAGCCCCTGCGCCTGCTCCCGCAACGCACGCCGCGAATCCACGAAAAACATCTCCGGCACCTGATACTTCGACTGCAGCGCCGCTTTCCAGTCCGCACGAATGTCAGAATCCTGGTCAGCATGCGACTGCACAAACACCAGACGACACCCAGCCGCCGCATCTGCCAACTCGTCCGTGATCCTCGCACTCCGATATTTCTGCTGCGTCGACACGCAGAGCAGCACATCACAGTGCGGCAGAATACTTCGCAAACGCGCCAGATTACTCCCCTGCTCCGCCACGTCACTTGTATCCGGATCCGGGCAATCAATCAGAATCAAATCCCGCAGAACAGGAGATTCCAGACGCTTCACCTGAAACTGGTCCGGATCCAGCCCCGTCCCCTGCAGATCAAACCCCGGATGCACCAGCAACACCGGTGTCACCGTCGTCGGCCGCTGCCGACCCGTCTGCGTCACGTCCTGACCAATCAATGCATTCACCAGAGTACTCTTGCCGGTACCAGTACCACCAAACGTCGCAACGACCAGCGGTGACTCCAGACGAATCCGCAGAGACTGCACACGATTCAGCACCTCCCCAACCAGCGCCCGTGCATTCGTCGCCGGCTCCCACGGAACCTCCTGCTGCTTCCAGCGACGAATCCGATTCAGCAGGTCATCGATCTCAGTCAGCAGCGTCAGTTGCTCAAGTTCCGGTGTCATGATTCTCGCTTCCATTCCTTCCCGCCTGATTCAGACCAACCCCTCGCTGCATCCCGCCTGTCTTCAACACTCAAATCAATGATTCCAGCCGCTGCACATGCTGCTGAACACGCAGCCACGCCGAAGACGTCCTGAGCCCCACAGCGGCTTGCAGCTCTTCCGGAAGTGTGCCCAGCAATTCCCGATGCAATTGCTCCGACAACCACGCCGCACGCCGCGCCGAAAATGCCGTCTGCAGCCGATGAAACCACGTCTGCAATAGCCCACTCCCCGCCCCCGCCACAGACGAAACCGCTGCCTCTCCCGCGATCGCCGCCGTCGTCCCACCCGCCACATCCGCCACCACATGCACCACCGCAGATGCCGCCGCCTGACCCAGCAATGGCGCCACCAGATCCCCCGCCGGACCAAATCCCAGCGAAAACAAAACGATGCTGGTCACAGGACGCACGGCCGCTGAGACGTTGTTCAATTGCTGATAAAGTCGAAAAATTTCAGGCTGCGACAGCTGCAGTGCAGCCATCTGCTCCGCAATCACCCGCTCCAGCTCCGCTTCCAGTCCCAACTCCTGATGACGCACCCGCAGCGTTGTCATCACCCGATTCCGCACATCACCCGTAAGCAGCTGCTCAAGACGCTCCCGAATCAATGCATTTCCCGATTCAGCCATCCACTGCAGTCGCTCAAACACCTCTTCCACCACATTCAATACCGCCAGCCATTCACGCTCCCGATAATCTTCAAGCGGCGCCGGTGACTCTTTCCGCAAAGCCTTCCCCGCAGCCTGCAATGGCCACAACAGCGTTTTCCCGACAGCGTTGTAGGCCGAATTGATCGATCGCGCCCACCCCGTCTGCTGCTGCTGCCACCACTTCCGTAACTCCGACACAAACACCGAATTCGCAGGAGCTGGCCAGTGTCGAATCTGGATCAAACCCTCCGCCGTCAATCGCGATGTCGCTGCTTCCAGTTCCTGACTGGCCACCCGTAACTCTTTCAACCACCCGCCAACCCCACGCTGCGGATGTAAAAATTCCCGCAGTGACCCTCGCAGCGTCTGCATCCGAATGTCGGCAAATCGTAAACGCGACAAGTGCGAAGCCGGGCTCACGGGCTGCTCAGGATCCACAACGGTGTCCCCCACACCCCCTCGACATCGCTCATGCCGCCGTTCGAAAAACGGCAGCCGCAGGTCCTCCGCCGCTCGTCGATCTGCTGGCGCCAGATAGACAGCTTCCGGCTGCAGCCCAGTCTCACGACAAAAAGTCTCCAGCCACTGCGGCCAGTACGGCTCGTCCTCCGGCAACAGCACCTGATTGAATATCACAATCACCGCTCGCCCCTCATCACCCGCCCGACGGAAGAATTCTCTGACCGCCGCGTCGTTGTATTTCTGCTGAGTCAAAACAGCGATCAACACGTCCGCCGATCGACGAACAGCATCCGCTCGCACCCAGTTGATCCTCGCGTCACTGTCTATGTCCGGTGTGTCCAGAATCAGTAAGGATTCCGGCAGTGATTTCTCCACTCGCCAGAACAACTGATGCGTCTCCGTTTCCTCAAGTGCCAGCGACGGATCTGTCCAGCGCTGCAACTGAAAATCCGGAAAAACCTGCTCCAGTTGATGCTCACTCAGAAAACTCTCCGGCACCAGACACGTCGGATGCCGTGTCCCCGACGCCAGCGGACTGGTGGCACTGGCTCGACATCCCGCCAGATGATTGAAAATCACACTCTTCCCGATATTCGTCCCGCCAACCACCGCAGCCACCAGAAATGCCCGTTCCCCCAACTGCGGAATCAATTTCTGCCGCAGCAACTGATACCACTCCTGCTCCACCAGTCCCGGCAACCGAAACATCAACGCCTGCTGCTCCAGTTCCAGTAGCGCCGTCTGCAACGATCGCACCTGACCGGCACACTCCTGAAGACGCTGTTCACCAGACAATGAGACGTTCATTCGCAGTCGCGAGCTTCTGACAGAGTTGAATTGGTTACCGAAAACACCAGCCATTCCTGCACAGGAGATCCGCCGGGGGTACCGCGGATCCTATCACCCGATCCCTCGCGTGTCCTCTGCAGCCATCCATCACTATTCCCAAATCCTGCTCCCATACAATCCTGCACTGTCACAACTCACGCGAAACCCCGTCGCCCCCGGACGCGGCGGCACTGCCGCCCCAGACAACCGCGTGACCATAAAAAGAACAACGTCAGCCCAAACAGGGACGAGCCGTCAGCAAATACTCTCCTCCTGCACACCCGCATTGGCCTGGCTCGACAGGTCGCCGCTGCCGCCTTAAGCACTGAGCACCCCGCTGTAGTTGATCACGAGTTGGTCGGTACGGTAATATTCTTCCGAGCAGGTAATTTCTCCCGCTCGCCTCGCAAAAGTAGCCGTGGTTGCAGTTTCCGAGCTCATCCCGGGCTCCCTTGTACAGTCTCCGGGAAAATACCCGGGACCTATGGATCCGACCGCTGCCTCCCCGCGACCGTTCCTGGAAGTCGCCGTCCGCGATTTCCCAACCTGGCTCATTCTGCCACAACCGTTTTTTCAGCAGCCCCATACAGGACTCGTCACTCAGAAATCTCTTCAACCATGTCCCGATTTGCAGTCATTCTGCCGGCCGCCGGCAGCAGTACCCGAATGACGGGCTTTCAGAAAAAGAAGCCCTACATTGATCTCAAAGGACGCCCAATCTGGGTTCGTACCGCAGAACACTTCCTCAGTCGGGATGACGTCTGCCAGACAATCCTCGTCGTGGCCCCCGATGACCTCGAGTGGTTTCGGGAAACCTATCGCGCAAATCTCGCCTTCATGGATCTGCAGGTCGTCACAGGCGGTGCCTCGCGAGCCGAAAGCGTGCTCAAAGGACTGCAGGCCGTTCGCCCCGAAGCCGATTATATCGCCGTCCACGACGCCGCACGGCCACTGCTGACGGCCAAATGGATCGACGAGGTCTTCGCCGCAGCCACCCAGCACAAGGCCGCAATTCCAGGCCTGCGCATCAGCAGCACCGTGAAACGCGTCAACGCGGCAGGAGCGATCACAGAAACCGTTGATCGCACCGGTCTCGTTCAGGCACAAACTCCTCAGGTCTTCGAACGCAGCGTCCTTGAGAAGTCGTTTGCGATCTGCCGCAAACTCGCCTCCGTCACCGATGACGCCTCACTCGTGGAAGCCGCCGGACATCCCGTACACGTCGTTGACGGCTGGCCCATGAACATCAAACTGACCACCGCAGAAGACGTACGGCTGGCAGAACTGTTCCTGTCCGCGCTGCCTAAACCCGGAGGACTCAATTCCCTGCATCCATTCGGCGACGAACTGTTCCGCTAGTCAGCTCCGGGACAGCCTGCACAAATCCCACTCAGGCGCGGCGATCGATCACCATCAGCTCCGGCTGGGATGGCGAAAAGACCGCAATCCCGGAGGTCAGGGGCGATTTCAGCTGGCTTGTGCAAAGTTGCTTGTATCTCGGGTGCGGCCGTGAAAAAACCGGACGTTCGTTTCGACGGAGCGAAACGCGACTATCTGCGGGCTTAACGCCGTTTCGCCATGCCAGGCTCCGGCCTATTCCATCAGCCAGTCCAGCAGTCGCCAGTCCATCCAGCGGCGATCCGGATCCACTCCAGCCCGACCGATGAACCCCAGATGACCACCGTGCTTCGTTAGACACAGAGTGACATTGGGAGGCAATTGGAGTTCCGCCAGAGGCTGGTAACACACCACCGGATCGTCCTGCGAAGCCAGAATGGTCGTGTGCACCCGAATGCGGCTGATATAGCTGGCACATGAAGCCGTCGTGTAGTACTCGTCCGCCGATTCAAACCCCGAAGCCGGGGCCGTGTACAATTCGTCAAAGTCATACAGGCGACGCGGGGGACGACGTATTTTTGCCAGCGGTAAATGATCTCGCCACTGAGGTGATTCCGCAATCTGACTGATCAGCCGACGCGTGAAGTACCAGTCGTATCGCTGACCAGCAGACGATTGATTCAGACGTGTTGCACAATGATGCAGATTCACCGGCGGACAGACAGCCACAGCCCGGAACAAACTGAATGGCAACGCCTCTGCGTTTTCACCCAGATATCGCAGCAACATGTTACCGCTGATCGAAAAACCAGCCACCGAAATCGGCGATCCCGGACACACCCGCTCCAGCATCGCAATGGCCGCCGCGATGTCGTCAGTTCGGCCAGCGTGGTACGGATTTCTGGCGAGGTGTACCCCCGCGCCACAACCGCGATGGTCCATCCGAAAAACACGAATCCCCTGAAATGACAACTTTGCTGCCATACGCACCATGTAGCCGCTTTGATGCGAGCCTCCCAGCCCATGCAGCAGCAACACCACATGGTCCCCCCGCTCCCATGTGGGCGGACAGTTATCGTGCAGCACAATCAAATCACCATCATCCAGTCGCAGATGACGCTGCACCGTTCCCGGAATCGCCGTGCGGCCAGGGAACAAACTGGCGAATACGGTCTGCAGATTGGCTCCCGAAAGGCCCAGAGCCGGAACAAACTCCGGAACTCCGGGAATCACGGCCCCGGGCAGCAAAACCGGGCCAGACCGCGCAGTGGCCGCCGGCGACCGGCGGGCGGTCAGTTCACTGCTGCTTTGAAGTTCCCGGGAAAGATCCATGGGGGAGTCGCCCAGCTATCGGGGGGTGGTGAGTCTACAGGCTTGACGGTACCGAGCGAATGCCGCCGTCCCGTGTTCGGTGTTTTGTAGGCTGTTTTGGAGTTTTCTGAAAGGTTTTCAGGACGTTTTCCGGGAAAGTCCCGATGGCCAAATCAAGCAAATTCCGGAAAACCAAACGCGAATTCACGTTTTTCCTGCCCTTCTTTTCAGAAGCCTCGGAAAAACCACCACATTTCGCTCAAATCCCCCCATGAATCTGAATGCTCCCACACGGAAATTCAGGGGCTCTGCGGATCCTGGGGGGGCACCAGCGTGTCCTGCGGCTGCACCATTTCTGCTTTCGCCGAACTTTCCAGACTCAGATTCCCAGGATTTTTTGGAAAACAGCCTGGGCGGTTTTCTCCATACCACCGAGTCAACACGCCGTTCCAGGCCTCAACTGTGCCCGCCGTCGCAAACGCCTGCCTCACCTGCAGAAACTCAGGGTGCCAGGCAGAGTAGAAAATGCAGAATTTTCGAACCTGACGCAGACACTGCTCCGCCGGCAGTGCGAACTCCGCCAACTCCATGTGCCGCCGCAATACGTCGCGCTGCTGATGGACGTGAGGAGCCTCCGGCAGCGGCTCACCTCGCAACAAGGCCGCCGCCTGCTGAAAAATCCAGGGGTTACCAATCGCCCCCCGCGCAGCAGTCACCCCATTCACCCCGGTCTCTCGCAACATCCGCACACAATCAACCGCAGTAAACAGGTCCCCGCTTCCCAGCAACGTTTCACCCGGAAACTCCTGACGCACCTGCTTCAGAAACTCCCAGCGACTGGAACCCACATATTTCTGCTCCACCGTACGCCCATGCAGCGTCACTCCGGCAATGCCATACCGAAACGCAGCCTGCAGAATCTGAAACACCTGCTCCCGACTGCGTTCCGATTCATCAATTCCACGCCGCATCTTGAGCGTTACCGGAATCCGCGGCGGCACCGCGTCACGAACCAGTTGCAGAATCCTGATGGCGGTTTCCGGCTGACCAAGATGATAGCCGCCACGACAGCGTCCCGACGCCTTCTTGGCGGGACAGCCGAAGTTGATGTCAATCACATCGAAACCCGCCTGAACCAGCCGCACGGCAGCCGCCGGAAATGTCTCCGGGTCCGCCCCCATCAGTTGAGCCCCCACCGGATGATCCGCCTCAGTCACCAGCAGATGATGCTTTGTCCGCGAGCGTTCTTTAAGACTCGTGACAAACGTATCAATCACCACTTCCGCTATGGTATAAGGTGCTCCCATCTCGCGCGCCAACGCTCGCATCGGCCAGTCACTGTATCCACTGAGCGCCGCCTGAACCACAGGCAGTGAAATCGGAATTGAACCAAGCTGCAGCATGGGAGCCCGTCTGAAGAATTGGCTGGAAGGTTCCCAATCGGCCGGGAAGCCGGATGCCCCACGACACCACGCAACCTCAGACCATTGTCGTTCAAAACACAAACCGGGCGGCCGCCACAAACCAGTCAGCGGACACCCGGCATTCAGGATTCCCAGGGCGAAACAAAAATCAACGAGCCGCAGCCTGAGCCGGAACAGCTTTGATCTCCGCCTGCTTCAGCAGCTCCTGCAGATCTATCCGGACATACGGCATCTCAGCCGCAGGTCGACTGTGACTGGCGTTGGCCACATACAACAGACCGTCCTGAGGTACGAAGAGCACGTTGTGCAGATTGGACTGCATCGCCACTGGACGACTCATCAGCCACTGCCCCAGCTCTGTGTCAATCTGGCCATGCTTCTCCGTCACTCGCCGACGCAACTCCTCCAGTCGACTGCCGGCCGAAAGCACGACCGCATCACGGATTCCTGCCCCCAGCCGCTCATGCCCCTCGCCCGCCTCAATAAACTCAATCGACTCCGGCGTTGCAGCTACACCGACCGCCTGATTCGTTTCACCGTCCGCAAACACGTAATAGTACTCACAGGTACGCGGACTGTTTCTCCACAAATCCTGCACTTCAGCCAGCGTGTCACACTCCTCAAGTGCACGGCGCATCAGCGTGGCCATGGGCGCTCCGTCCCAAAGGCCTTCCCCGCGTCCACCCATTTCGCCCAGCGAAATCTTCTCCGCATTCATGCCGCTGACACTGCCAATAAACGCCGCATAGCCCACGTTCGCAAAGGCAAAGTGCCCCGCCGGTCGCACAATGAACGTCGTGGCAGCATCCTGCAGCCCAATCGTCGTCATGTAGTCCAGAACACGGCCGTGATACAACTTGCCATCTTTTGTCGCTGATCCGAAGACAGCAAACCCGGAGCAATGAAACAGTTCCGGGAAAACATTCAGGACCTGCAGCGTCTCAGCTTCATATCCAAGCGCCACGGCCAGCGCCTCTGTTTCCTGTTTGTGACGCTCCGGAATATGCGGCGACAATCGCGCATAGGCATCCTGAAGGTCCTGCCGAAACCAGCGCCCCGTGCGAATCACATTCGCCGTCCCGAAGGAATACAGCACCGACTCAATACAACGACGCGACTCTTCCGGCAGCAACCGGCCATGCGCCGTCCCCATCTGCTCAGGAGTCCCCCACAGCGTCACAACACGCTGACCGTCAATCCACTGCAGTGTCCCGTGTTCCGCCGTACGAGCACTCTCGGCAGGCTCGGTGAGCGACTGGCCGGGCTTGAGGATTTCCGTGGCCCGTCGGATCCCGCGGACAAACGTGCGTTCCAGCTCTCCCCGGTCCAGCTCAGTCACACGGTAACCCGGCAATTCCGCAGCCTCCGCAGTCCCCACAGTTGTCGTCGTTACCAACTGCACCTGCACATCACCCGATTTCAACTCGACCGTTCCCGCCTGAGGAAACGTGAGCTCCGTGTTGCCGGTCACCCACTTGCCGGTCGCGGAGGTCAATTCCAGCTTGGCAATGCCGGCGAAGGACTTCAATGTTTCTTCAATGTTGTCGTTGCCCAGCAACGCCAACCCGAGATTCAGAAAACTCAGGTCCGCCGCCGGGGAAATCAGTCGCTGCATCAGACCGGCCGGCGCTAACTGGTCCTCCGCCGGAACCGCCCCTCGCCCGACAAACCCGGTGCCATGCCGCGGCAGAGCAAGGAATGTGACGTCGTCCCGCCGACGAAGAATGATCGCATACTCCTCATGATCCAATGACAGATCAAAACTGCTGTCACTGTATCGCACCAGATTCACCGCAACCTTCTGCCCACGTCCATCGATCGGCAACTGCACAGATCCCGTGAGCCCGAACTGGCGGTGCTGCCCTCCAAGAATCATAGCCAGAGGCTTGATTCCACCCACCAGATCCTTCGTTGGCTCCGCAGCACCGACCGAGGAGGGAACCAGCAAGGCTGCCGTCAGCAGCCACAACAGAAAACAGGTACGCAGCAACATCGTGTTTCCTCGACAGACAGTAAATCCACAGTGCTGAGAGAACTTCGTCCGACAGATGAGAGCAAGCCGGGAGCCATCCACGTTGTCGGGACCGCCCGCCCTGCCCCACCGTGCCCCGGTGCGCAGGAACAACATCGCCGGAATTTCCCAACCGCCCAACGGTCGGATAAGCCCGACCCACAGTATAAGTGCAGACCTTCAACACTCGCCAGTCCGCTCCCGGGATTTCATCCCTCCCCAACGCACCTCCGCTCCCCCGTCCGGCCGGCAAAATTTTGGGGCCGGCACATTTTTGGGAGGGCGAAATTTTTGGGAGGGCGAAGTTCCACCTGAGCCGCAAACCCCTCGGGGAGGGCGAAGTTCCACCTGAGCCGCAACACTCAAACAACCTCCACGTTGGCCGCAAACCTCACACAACGTCCTCCTTCACCGCGCCCCTCCACCCGGATTCCACCCGCTCCGTTACCCATCCCCCGCTGCCGGCGCGATCCGCAAAGTTCGCCTGACCCGTTCGATTTTTTCGTTTTGACTGCAACATGACCGCTGAAACCGATAAACTCTGAGTCGCCGGAACTTTTCCCGGAATGACAGCGTCTCCGTTTCTGAGTCAGGTCTCTTCCCTTCTTCCCTGGGAACCGATAGCCGTGGCAACCGTGTCAGAAAACAGCAGACACTCATACGTCGATCCCGACCAGTTCGTACGTTTTCAACTGGATCAAACCCGCCGTCGCATCAAGTCCAACGATCTGATGGTTGCTCTGGTGCTGGCAGGCCTGCTGCTTGTGGGCTATGTGCTGGTCTTCACACTGCTGGACCACTGGGTGATCGCCGGAGGCTTCCGCCCGGTCACAAGACTCGTGCTGCTCAGCCTCGTCGTGATCACGCTGGTCGCCATTCTCTACCGCAGCGTGCTGCGCCGCCTGGATTCCCAGGTCAACCCCCTGTTTGCAGCCCGCGTTCTGGATCAAAGTCATGCGGATCCCGATGGCAGTCTTCTGACTCTCGTGGACCTGCAGGTCGCCGGTCGACAACCCGGTGCTGTCATTCAAAAGACACTCGAAAAACGCGCTGCTCTGCAACTGGTTCAGGTGCATGTGGAAGAAGCCGTCGATCGTCGCAGCCTCATTCGCCTCGGAACCGCTCTGTTTCTGCTGGTCCTGCTGACCTGCCTCTACGCGGTTCTCAGCCCCAAGTCCATCAGCCTGCTGCGGCCTCTGACTCTCGCCAATACGCACGTCGCCACGCGCACAGTTCTGGAATCCATTCTGCCGGGAAACGCATCCGTTCCCGCAGGCACCCACCTGCAGTTTCAGGTTGATGTCGCCGGAATCATCCCGCCGGATGTCCGTGTCCTCTACACCACCACCGACCGCCGCTTTGTCGACGAACCTCTGACCATGCAGGCCACAGAGGATGATCGCCGATTCCAGGTGGTCCTTCCCGGGGAATCCAATCGCGGTGTGCGACAGGATCTCCAGTACCGCATCGTCGCCGGTGATGCCAGCAGCGAACTCTTTCAGATTCGCGTCATCCAGCCACCTTCTGCCCAGGTGACCAGCATCCGATATCAGTTTCCGGACTACATGAAACTGCCAGACCGCGTCGAACAGTCCGGCATGATCGACGCATGGCAGGACACGTCCGCCACCATCACAGCCGAAAGCAACGTGCCCCTGCGGTCCGCCGTCCTGCAACTTTCCGACGAACCATCCTTCGCCTCACAAACCACAGAACTCCCGGTAACGGTCGATCAAACAAAGCTCTCGGCCAAACTGAAACTGCAGAGTCGGGAAGACGGCACGTTCCCCAGGTACTATCGGATTCAGGTGACGGACTTCGAAAACCATCAGGATCCAGAACCCGTCGTTTACACCATCGACGTCCAGCAGGATCAGGCACCCGTCGTTCGTCTGCTTGATCCATCCCGCGATTTGCAGGTCGCAGCCAACGCCATCGTCCCCCTGCTGGTCGAAGCCGAAGACCCCGATTTCCTGCTGCGCAATGTCTCACTGCACTACGCCGTCAACGGTCAACCACGGCAGCCCGCAGAATTCCTGATGGATGCTTCCTCCTCCGGTTTCGTGAAACGCTGGGCAGGTTCCTGGGAATTTCAACTGGCCCTGCTCCGCCTGAAACCCGGTGACATCGTTTCCTATCACATCGAAGCCCGTGACAATCGACCTCCTCTCGGAAACGTCGGACGCACCGGGGAACTGAACCTGCGCATCGAAGCCGAACTGCCCGATGACAAAGTCCGTCAGCAATTGGCGCAGGATCGCGAGATGCAGGAACAACAACTGCGCGATCGCCGCGAGCGACAGCAACAAACCGGCGAACTGGCTCAGCAGACTTCCCCGCAGGAAGCCTCCGAACAGCCACAGTCCGGAAACTCCACCACCGAATCCGCCAACCAGACGGCCTCCACACAGCCCTCCGACCCCCGGCAATCTGCAGCGTCCGACCAGACGTCCGGCAATCGTCCCGACCCGAATTCCACCAGAACTCCCCAGGATTCTGCTCCTCCGGAACCACAGACGTCCGACAGCACACCGCCCGAAAATCAGCCCAAACCTCCCGCAGATTCTCCCCAGCGTCAGCCCGTGCAGGATGACGAAGCCCTGCAACGCCTGATCGAATCCATGAATCAACAGCCGGAATCCGACACCAACAACTCACCATCGGCATCCGAAAATCCTGCTTCGTCCAGTGCCGAACGCAAAACCAACGGCTCTCGAACTCCCGATGCTGCGTCCAACAGTCAACAGTCTCCAAACGGTGAGACGTCCGGCTCCGAACAGCAGGCCACCCCTCAGAATTCACCCGACAATAACACCTCGTCAGCTCTCACAACTCCCGACAGGAACAGCCCGCAACCATCCGCAACAAAGAACGATTCCTCCGCAAACACCGCTGATCCTTCAGCTCCTTTGCCGCAGGACAATGCCCCGGACAAACCTATGCCCGGTCAGCAACCCAACTCCGATTCCAACGCGCCAGACACCACCAATCCGCAACCAGCAGAAATGCCCGGTGCCGCAGCCACGTCCCCCTCAACCAACACCCCCGAACCATCCGCTGGAAACACACCAGACAAAACGACGTCTCCAGAAGCACAAACAGCCGAAGCCAACAGCCCTGACGACCAGGATGCCGCTGCAGAAAAGCCCCCGACCGGCGATTCCAGGGGAAAAACCGATCAACCCGGAACGTCCAGCAAACGTGGACCACAGGATCCCACGCAACCCGATGCTGCCGCCGAAAAAATGCAGCCCGAAAACGCACAGCCAGGGACTACAGAACCCAACACACAACCTGGCCAGGAAGCCACACAACGACCCGGGCAGAACAAACAGGACGCCCCCAAAAAGAACACCCCGGAACCTGGCAAGGGATCAAAGTCCGGCAACAACACGACTGAATCGCCGCAGAACGACGCGTCACCTGAGAACACCAGCGAAAAGTCCACAGAACAACCCGATCCCGGCAGCGACAACCCCTCGACGTCGCCTTCCGGAAAACTATCCGACGGCAACAACTCGGCCCCCAGCGGCGACTCAACCACAAATCCATCCGGCGACAGTCAGCCACAAGGCTCAGACGGACAGCCCTCGTCCTCTCCTTCCCCATCCGAGGGGAACAACAACGACGGCAAGGGGAACAACTCCGACGGCAATGCCAGCCAGAGCCGCCAGGCTCCTGCCGGTCAGTCCGGTGCCTCAGCCGCCCCCTCCAAAACCGGCTCTAAGGCCGCAGGCTCGCAGAAATCCGGTGGCGGAGCTGCCGCGGGGGGCAGTTCGCAAAACGGCAATTCCTCGCCGGATAATGCCACGGAAAGCGCTTCGTCCGACGAACAGAAGTCGGGCAATTCCGCTGCCCGGAACCCCGGAAACGCTGATCCGCAGAAAAACGGCAACAACAAGGCCGCCAAAAACGGCAAGTCCTCTCCCAATTCCACCACACCAAAGGCTCCGAATGGAGACGCTACCAACGACTCCGAAACGGTGACCGAAAACGACCCGGCCTCAGGCACACCCTCCGACCGAAAGGCCTCCGACAAACCCCAGAACACAAAGGGAACCGGAAAGCAGGCCAGCAAGGCCGGCCAGCCCTCTCCGGACGATCCCTCGGCAGATTCACAGCCAGGTGCCGACGCGCAGTCCGGCAACAAATCCTCTCAGCAAGGTAATCCACAAAGAAACTCCGACAAGCAGGACTCCGCACCAGAAGAATCGTCAGCGGAACAGCCCGAGTCGACAGCGGAGGATCAGTCCGGAAATCAGAAATCGGGCGGGCAATCCGGCAGTCAGCAAAAGTCTGATAGCGGTGGCGAAGGCGGCGCCCGGAAGGCCGGTGCCCAGCAGTCCGGCGGCGGCAAACAGCCTGGGGGCGGTGGCAAAGGCGCGATCGGCACACCGGGTGCCACAGGAGGCGTTCAGGCCGGCTCCGGGGCTGCACCGGAATCCCAGCCAGCGTCCGATGACGGCCGCGGCGAAGATCCACCTCCCGCGACTTCTCCACAACCCGGAAAACAGGCCGGTGGCGCCCCCGATGCGGACAACGAAAAACCCGCGGCACAGGACGACAATGCCGCGTCGTCGGGACCATCGGAAACACCACCCATGGAACCAGCACAGCAGCCCAGTGATGCGGAAGTGGACAACGCCGCCCGCGCCGCCGGGCTCGCCCTCAAACGTCTGCAGAAGGAACTGGACCGCGGTGAAGTTGACCAGAAACTCCTTGATCAACTGGGCTGGACCAAAGCCGAGCTGGAAGCGTTTACGCGGCGCATGCAACAGCAATTGCAGGAACGTGAACTGAATGATCAGCAACTGCGCGAAAAGAGCCTCTCGCGGAAATCCTTCGAGGAAATGCTGCGCAGCCTCGACGTGCAGTCCCAGGGAAAAACTCGCACGGGAACCACAGCACGCGACCGGGATCGCCAGGACACTACCGGGCGTCAATCCACACCGCCGGCAAGATACCGCAACAGTTTTGACGCCTACCAGCGGTCACTCTCCGGCGGCAACTCCTCCCCCTGACCAGTTCACACCGATCAACCGAAACCCGTGGCCGCTAATTCGGCCCCCCCCCCTCCAACAACCGAAACCGCATCGGTATCCGGTGTCCGTGTCCAGCGGGGCCTCAATCCTGCGATCGCCCACCGAGCAAAAAAAGACGCCGCAGAATCTGCGGCGTCGCTGCGTTTGAACAGGCCGATACAGCCTCTCACGCGAGATCGAATGTCTCTGAACTGTCGTCGTTCAGATCGTCTTCCACAATCAGATTGCCAACACTGCCCGGTCCATGGTCGTAGCAGTCGTCTTCGTGCCACAGCGGCAATCCTGCGGCATAGCGAGCCGCCAGCATCATGACCTTCTCTTCTGAACCAGGCTTGGCAGCCGTCGGCGAGGAAGGATCCACGCCAAGGGATTTCAGCTCTTCTTCAAATCCCGCGTCAAGATCGCTGAGAAACTCATAGCCCTCGATGTCGGACAGTGATTCAAGACCTTCATCCGCTTCAGAATAGCGAGACAGCATTCAATAGCTCCAGTGGTAACAAACAGCGAAAAAACGGCGAGCATTTTTCCTTCCCTGGAGTTCTGCGTGCAAAGCCCACGTCAGACCGTTTCACAGAACCGGCGCCCGGATCTGTCAGAAGGACTGCAGGTGTAGGTTTTGCGAGGGGATGCCGAGCAAACAGATGAACTCTGTCAACTCAACGGCCGAATCCTTTCGGTGGCGGATTTTTCAGTCCGGCGGACCCATTGTCAACAAAAATTCGCAATTCAGGGGCCCGATTCCATTGAACTTCCCACGATGGATTTCAGAGATCGAGAATATCGGCCTCGTGCCTTCCCAAATCTGCACATCTTTCCTGTCTCGTCCCTTTTCATTACCACCCTGGCTCCCACCCCGTTCTCCGTCCGCAAAACAATCCCACACGCCCCAGTCCGAAAGGTTACACCAGCGTCCACAACCGGCCCCACAAAACCACAGCCGTGCACCCCCACCCGCTGACAACCCACCACAAGCCATCACCAGCCAACACGGTCGCCACCCACGGCCTCCGACAATTCGTTATCCCCAATCCCACTGGCGAACTTCCCAGACATCAGGCCAACCGCTCTAACCCCTCAATTCAGGGAGCAATAACCATTCGCCGACGTTCTCCGTCTCTCCTGCGAATCAACCCCAAACCCTGTCCGCCCCACTCGCGCCACCGCCAACAGTCCCCACGTCCGGCGATTTCGATGACTCAGGTGACAACTGCTCTAGAAAAACCGGAGTGAAACCCGTGATGTGAAATCGACCGTCGGGAAATTGCTGACAGGACAATCGCCCACCTCGGAAGTACATCCGATTGATCACAAACTGCAAAACGAACACCAGAAACAAACTCAGATTTGCAACGGTGTCCGACCACGTCATCCGTATCACCAAGCTCAGCAGCAGTCCACACATTGGCATCAGCCGGAGCCACGTCAGTAACTTCAGCCGCCCGGTCGTGACAAACCCAGTCAACTTGCACGTCACGGGCTGTGCCACACGTCGCTGCCATAGATAAACAAGGACAAACACCAGTACCAGCGTCAGGGCCATGGTCAGCACACCCACACTCAATCCCGTCACCGCTCCCAGTCGCAGCGAAACACCACCCGCCGCAATCAGAATCAACAGCCCGATCAGCACACCTTTGAAAATTCGCCCCAGACTCCCCGCGCGATTCCCCGCCATGTCAATCAGCGTCATCGGAAATGGACTCA
Source organism: uncultured Planctomycetaceae bacterium (assembly GCA_903924405.1). Lineage (GTDB taxonomy): Bacteria > Planctomycetota > Planctomycetia > Planctomycetales > Planctomycetaceae > SXXK01. The sequence goes on from CAIYBH010000264.1 coordinate 31,396, forward strand.
GCCCCGTCGGCCGGCCAGTATGCAGACAGTACGCAGGCAGCCTCAGACCACTGCGACACAACAGTCCACCACCGTGCAGTTCAAAGTCCCCATGCTCAACCACCGCCTCCGCTCCCGCGTCAGCCATCGGTTCCAGTGATGTCATGACCTCGTACGGATTCTCATCAGCAGGCATCACCATCCACGTTGCCTTTCTTCAGAACCGCCACCGTCGCCGGATTTAATGACGCTCAGGCCGAAAACACAGGCTGAACCCTGATCCTTCACTGGAATTAACACCACCGACTCCGATTGCCACTTTCAGCATCTGACAACCCGAGCACCGCTCATTCCATCTGCCCTTTCTCACGCTGAACTTCCAGACGTCGCCAGTACCCAGGTGCAAATCCTGTAACCAGAAAACGCCCATCGGGAAGCCGCTGACAATTCAAACGCGTTCCACTCCAGAACATCCTCGTCAATATGATCTGCAACAGCCAGAGGCCCACCCAGCAACTCATCAGCAAATACAGCCGTTGCAGGGCCAGTTGCGTGAATGAACTCACTAAGATCAGCACCGCCGGCAGTGTGCCAACAATAATGCTCATACGATATCGAAAGCGACTGACAAACCCAGTCAGGCGACAGACCGGCAGTACCGACCGTGACTTCGCGTTTTTACGTGAAAACCACAGCATAACGCTCACCCCCCCCATCACCAGCACTGCCACAGTGACGACGAGGCCTCCGCTCACACCAGACAGGGCCGAAATCCCCAGAGTCAGCAGAACAGCCACCACAACGGCCGTCAAACCTATACGAACGCCCCGCAGCACTCTTCCTATGATGCTGCTGCTCCCGAGAACGCTCAAATCCACCAGATTGATCACCATCGGTTTCAGGGGCGACTCGCCGCCGGTGTGCAGACACCATTCCGGAAGGCGCAGTCCACTGCGACACACAATTCCCCGTTCCACCACTTCAAATTCCGTGTGCTCCGAAATCGGCAGGTCCATATCAGGCACACTCCGCTCCGTGTCATGCATCGGCAGCACCGCAAACGGATTATCATCGTTCCTGTTCTGAATATTCACCCGCTGCTCTCCCACTGCCAGCATGGCCCAGCTTCAATCTCGTTCAGCACGTCAGACACAGGTTCCGCCACGCGAAGCCCCCCGGCCCTCCGGACACTGATCAGCCCCGCCACAGTAATACTCGGTCCATTCCGATTCAGGCTTCCCCCCGCAATCGGTCCAGCACCGAACGCGAAAAGCCCTGCACCAGAAACCGCTTTCCCGGCAACTCTTTCGCCCGCAACTGCAGGCCACCCAACAGAACACGCTGGATCCCAAAGGTGCTCCCAATCACCACGCCAGCTCCCATGAGATAAACCCACGTGGGATAGACCGGGTTCATGCTGATCACACAGTTCCAGCCAGCCCACGCCATCCAGAGCACCACCTCGCCGCCACGCCATACCAGACGACGGGAACGGCATAGAAACCCCAGCACGTGACACACCTGCCGCGATTGGGAAAAAAAGTACAGCAGACTGCCCAGCAACATCCCGGTCAGACCAGCGATGTAGTTGACAGCACTCAGGCTCCACGTGCCCCACAAGTCGCCAGCCGCCGTCACCACAAACAGCACAAAACCTCCCAGCAGAAAGTTCACCCCGGCGATCCGAAGGATCCCGTTGCCAGGCCCTGTCGTCGTCACGGAAAGATAGAACGGGACCAGATTCGTGGCAACTCCCGTTACCAGGCACACTGCGGGCAACTGCACCACCTCACCACAGATAATTCCATCCTGCTCGCAGTCATAGCCGGCTCCAGGCAGCTCAGTTTCCCAACCCGGTGCACGTTCCCCCTGCTCGGCCGGCAGCCAGGGATCAAAATCATCCACTTCGGCGTCGTCACCTGCCTGCATCTCACGGCCCCTCAGCCTGCTTCGCCAACTCCTTTGTGGTCTCAATCAGTTTCTGCTGCCGAGCCGACAATTCCTGAATCTGCTTCAGCAGCGAATCCCGCTTCGATGCTTCCGCGTTCGGAATCAGTTCATCCACCTGCTTCGTACGACGATTCACCTGCAACTGCATGTTCTTCAGAACCTTGATCTCCGCCATCAACTCCACCAGTCGCGACTGCTTCTGCGCTCCCTGCTGCGACTGCGTCGACTGCTGACGATTCTGATTCTTCATGTCCTGCATCTCTTTCTGAGTCGTCTCAATCAGCTGCTTCAGCGCTTCCAGAATGTCCTTCTGAACCGACTGAGTCAGCTCCGTGACATTGGATTTCTGCAACCACCCACTCACGGACTGCATGTCCGCCTCGATGTCTTCCACCGCCAGCAGAATCGCCACGGAGGAACCATCCTCACGCAGCAACGTGACCGTCTGAGTACACTCCCGAGCCAGCTCGGTCTGCTGTTGCGCCAGTTCACGACAACGACTGTACGACAGATCCAGCCAGTCCTTCTGCGGAGTCGCAGCCAGGGCCAGCGTGCCTTCATGGATCTGAGTCTCCAGCAACAACATCCGCTGAAAACGCGCTTCCAGAGACGCCAGAATCATCTCCTTCTCTTCCTCCCGCAGCTGCCGTAACTCTTCCTCCAGTTTTTCCACCGCACTCTGCAACTCCTCCATCGCCTGATCTTCCGCCTTCAACGCCTCCTGACGCTGCTGCTGCTTCAGGGCCTCCAGTGCCTCTTCCATCTGCTCCTTCGCACGTTCCAACTCGTCTTTACCCGGTGTCTGCTGCTGTTTCGAAGGCGAATTTCCTGAGGATTTCCCGGCTGGCTCGCCCCCGGCCTTTTTAGATTTGCTGCCGGATTTGCTTCCCGCGGAACCCGGGGATTTGCCCGACTTACTGTCCGATTTGCTTCCTGATTTCTGGTCGTTCCCACCCGACGATTTTTCGGCATTTTCAGGAGCCTTTGCGGACTCTGGGCGGTCGCCCGATTTCTCGGCCCCCTTCTGCTTTTCGTCACCCGGCTGTCCCGATTTCCCGGCCTTTGATTTCTCGTCGCCCGACTTCCCCGCAGCCCCCTTCTGTTCGGCCTCAGACGGCTCTGAGCCCGATTTGCCGGCGTCATTCGATGGAGAATCGCCCTTGTTCTGCTCCGATTTCGGCATATTCTCAGCCGAGGAATCGCCCTGCTTTTCCTGAGAATCCGCAGGCGCGTCGCTCGATTTCTGTTGCTCTTCACCGGGGGCATTCTCTTCCGGCATGGCCTCAGAATCCGTTGCTGTCCCGTCGTTTTCACGAATCTCCTGCAGCAGCTTGTCAGTCCCCTCCATCGCCCGCTGCTGACCCGGAGCCGCATTGGAGGGCGCCGGCGAATTCTGAGTGGCCGCGCGCGTCGATCGCTGCTCCGCAATGACCGTCTTCACGTCCTTCAACAGCCCGTTCAGCCGCTCACGCTCCTTCTCCACACTGCTCCGCCGATCTTCACTCTGCATCAGCTTCAGCAGACTCTGCAGGCTCTCCATCACCTCCGCCTGCTTTTCAGAAGCCGCGCCCAGATCGCCCGCACTCAACAACTCCACCGCCTTCTCAATGTCCTCCTTCAGCAGATCCTCACGCCCCTTGCCCAGCGCTCGCCGCAACAGATCCGCGCGCTCCGGATCCTGACGCGCCATAATGTCGGCCATCTGCATCAGCATGCGCTCGAACCGCGCATACCGCCCACTGATCGCCAACTGCTCGTCTCGCAGCTCTCCCGGAGTCTTCGGGGGCACGGCAGGCGGATCCTGCGGCTCTTTCCATGGCACCACCGCCATCGACCATTGGCTGACGCACAGTATGGCTCCTATCAGTCCGGCCAGAGTTCGCATTACCATGCTCCATGGTCTCATTTCAGAAGGTCTTCAAACAACTGATTCTTCTGCAGCTTCCTGGTTTCGTCGAGCACTTTCTTCTGTTCGTCTGACAACTGCTTCAGGTCCCGCAGGGCCTCATGAAACTCAGCCAGATCCCGTACGTTCTCCAGAATCGCTCGCAGTGACGCAACCACAGCCGCCACGTCTGTCTCAGCCTGCTGCACCAGCACTTTCACAGGACGCTTTTCCGCAGCGGCCGCTCGAAATGCTCCCGTGGCCCGATCCGCACGAGGCAGCTCGTTACTGATCACTGCTCCCAACGGATCCAGAATCCCCGCCTGCATCGTTTCGGCATTGTGCAGCGGAATCGCATTGTTGATCAACTGGCGCCGAATCTCCTCAAAGGCTTCCAGCACCGCACTCAACTCATTCGCCTGCCGCCGCAGACTGTTGCTGCTGCGAGTTCCGCATGTGGCCAGACTAATGACGTCTTCCGGCGCGGCCGCCGCCGCACTCTCCACGCGACTGGCCACTTCCCCATGAAAATTCAAGTCCTTCCGCACGTCCTCCAGCTGCGCAATGATCTCTTCAAACCTCGCCCTGAGCGCAATCTCCCGGGTGTACAGCAGCGAAAGTAACTCGTCATCACTGACAATCCGGAATGGCAGGGGCGCACTGCGCGTAATACCCGGACCGGGTTCCGGATTGCCGTCCGCCGCAATGACAGTCAGCGTCAACGACTGCCCTTCCGACAATTCCAGTGGCTGCACTTCGAAATACTCAAACGGCTCTGCCTCGTCCCGCTGCAGAGTCACCTCGGTGGAACCAACCGCCACCGCCGCTCGCAGAGGCCGGGGACGCCAGCCGGTCTCGTCATCCACCTGAAACTCAAAACCCACCGACTGCAACCCATAGTCGTCCCGAACACGACCAGCCACCGGAATCCGTGCCCGCCGTGTCACCGAATTCCCGATCCCCGTCATCTGAGCCACCACCACCGGCGGCGCATCCGGAATCCCGGCCACCCGCAGCGTCTCCGGACTGGCAGACATCACGTTGTCCATGTCATGCAGAAAAAATCGCAGGCTCGTGTTGGACGTAATCCTCAAATCCCCGTCCGCTGTCAACACCCCTTCCGCGCTCCCACCACCCGATGCAGTCTCCTGCGTCTCCACGGCAGCAGCAGCACTTGCCTCAGCGGTCGCTGCACCTCGAACACTCTCAGTTCCGTCCCCGGGCCCATTGCCAGCCAGCATAAAACCCACGGACAAACTGCGACCATCCGCAGCCACCAGCGGTCGCGACAGCGATTGCAGCGGCGTTCCATCGGTTAGCCGGACCACCGTCTGCTGACGATCCCCGAAGACCTCAAACCGCTCCGTCACAATCCGCGCACTCTGCAGCGATTTCGCGGCCACGGCCGTCAGATAAAACCGAGTCCCCTCGGGCAAGGGGATCTCACTGCCCGTCACCACCAGCGTCGATTCACGCGACTGATTCCAGCCCGTGTACTCCGGATACACACACTTCAACTGAATCGCGTCCAGCCCCGGTGTGTCCACCACATCCACTCGCCACGGAACCCGCGAACGAAAATCTCCCGCCAATACCTCCAGCTCCACAGGTTCACGCAACTGAGTGATCACAAATCGATAGGTGCGCGGGGACGATTGAGAAACCCAGGCACGGCTGCGACTGCCGTCCGCACGCAGCACATCCACCCGAATTCGATCCGGAACACGCCACGCCTGCGGCCCATCCGGGGGCACAGAAAACTCCAGCTCCAGATCCGCCGATCGCGGATGCCGATACACAGGCTGCAGTGACTCGGCGGAAAACTCCACTCGGCGGTCACCAGGCTGCGCAATCACTGTGGCCACGATGTCCGTGGTCCGCACCCGATACACATCCCGACACAACACAAACGCATTCCACCAGCGAACCGCCAGTTGCGGCTGAATGACCAGCGGAATCAGCACCGACAACAACAGACTGCCGGCCACCAGCCAGAGCATTCGCAGCGGTCGCGTATCAAACAGCTCCGCACAACGGACTCGCCCCGCCAGAACTTCAGCCTCCGCAATCGAACGCTGCAGCATCACCTGCGACAACGGCCCCTCCAGCGGTAACCCACCCGTCGATTCGACGGTCGTGACCAGCCGATCCTGAAACTCCGGAAAACGCCGCTCAATCAGCAGGGCAACATCCGCATCACGGATGCGACGCACCAACGGCACAATCACCCGCCGCACACCCAGCCACACCGCCCCGCTGACCATCACCAGCAACAGAATCACTCGCAGCCCCGGCGGCAACTCCAGATACTGCAGCAAAAACCAACCGGTCTCCAGTCCCAGAGTCCCCCAGAAGACGGCAATCGCACAGCTGAGACTGAATAACACACCACTCAGCAGCGAATCCCGGCGAATGCGGAAACGCACCTGACGCAGCAGCCCCCGAATTGCCGGAGGCAGAGCAAGACGCACGGACGTTGGTGAAGTCGCAGACATGGCAGCAACAGATTCCGATTCCGGGTGATGAGTCGCCGTGTGAGCCCCGTTGGTACAGCCCGCCCCACACTCGCAACCGACAGACGACAAACGACGGCCAGCCGCCTACCGTTGCCCGATCGCTAAGCTCCGAACAACGCCCATGGCGGCCGCAGTCTACTCGGTTTGACACTCAGACTGTAGGCAGAATTAACAAATCGACCGGATTGCATGGAATGACTGACCCCGGGAAAACTGACAGCCACCCCGGATCACCCGCCCGGAACACTGTTCCTGATGGCACTTCTCTGCTAGATTATCGCGTTTTTCCACAAGACTTCTCGTCGTCTCTGTGGCTTCGTTCCCCGACGTCTTTCCTGCGACTGCGATTGCTCATGGCTGGTTCCGGCAGTGCGGCCACATCCGCTCACACCTCATCCACCTCCCCCGTAGCATCCACCAACGAACTCGTGCTCGTGATGGACTTCGGCTCACAAACCGCACAACTGATCGCTCGACGCGTCCGCGAACAGAATGTCTTCTGCCAGATCGTGCGCCACACCCTCACCGCCGATCGCATCCGACAACTCAACCCCAAAGGTCTGATCCTCTCCGGTGGACCCGCCAGCGTCTACAGCCCGGGTGCCCCCAAAGTTGATCCCGCCATCTTCGAACTCGGTATCCCCGTCCTCGGTATCTGCTACGGCATGCAGCTCACCTGCCACACCCTCGGCGGAAGAATCCTGCCCGCACATTCCCGCGAATTCGGTCGCGCTCCCTGCCACCAGCTGCCCGGTACTTCCAACCCCCTCTTCGACGAAATCCCGCCCACGTTCACGGCGTGGATGAGCCACGGCGATCAGGTCGAATCACTCACCGGCGAATTCCAACCCCTCGCGTCCACGTCCACCTGCCCCAATGCCGCCGTCCGACATCGCGACCGACAGATCTTCGGGCTCCAGTTCCACCCCGAAGTCACTCACACCGAATTCGGCGGACAACTGCTGGCCAATTTCGTTCGCAAAATCTGCGGCTGCCACGGGACATGGCAAATCAGCTCTCTCATCGAACAACAGAAACAACGCATCCGCGATGTCGTCGGGACCGATCGCGTCATCTGCGGGCTCTCCGGTGGCGTCGATTCCTCCGTGGTGGCCGCCCTCATCTCCGAAGCCATCGGTGACCAGTTGTCCTGCATCTTCGTCGACAACGGACTCCTGCGCAAAGACGAACGCCAGCAGGTCGAAGAACAATTCTCCCGTCACTTCCGCACCGACCTGCACGTCGTTGATGCCTCCGAACGTTTCCTCTCCGAACTGGCCGGCGTCTCAGACCCCCAGCAAAAACGAAAAATCATCGGACGCGTCTTCATCGAAGTCTTTCGCGATGAAGCCAAGTCCATTCCCAATGCCCGCTTCCTCGCCCAGGGGACACTCTATCCCGATGTGATCGAAAGCGGGGCCAATCCCGATGGTCCCGCTGCCACCATCAAGTCCCACCACAATGTCGGTGGTCTGCCCGATGAACTCGGTTTCGAACTCATTGAACCCCTGCGCGACCTCTTCAAAGACGAAGTCCGACGGATGGGCGAACAACTCGGACTGCCCGAAGCCATGGTCTGGCGACACCCGTTCCCTGGCCCCGGGCTCGCCGTCCGCTGCCTCGGCGCCGTCTCCGATGATCGACTCCGCATCCTCCGCGATGCCGACGCCATCCTCATCGACGAACTCTGCAAAGCCAATCTCTACCGCGAGATCCAGCAGGCTTTCGTCGTGCTCCTGCCCGTGCAGTCCGTCGGCGTCATGGGTGATGATCGCACGTACGAAAACGTCGCCGCCGTCCGCGCTGTCCGCACAGAAGATTTTATGACCGCCGACTGGTACCCGTTCCCCTGGGATGTCCTCGGCAAAATCTCCACTCGCATCATCAACTCCGTCCGCGGGATCAATCGCGTCGTCTATGACGTCAGCTCCAAACCCCCCGCAACAATCGAATGGGAGTAACCGTGGACGCCGAAATCATCGCCATCGGGTCCGAACTGACCTGCGGCTCACGTCTCGATACCAACAGCCAGTGGCTCAGCCGGGAACTCGAAGCTCTCGGCTGGACCGTCGCCCGACACACCACAATCGCCGATGACAAAGCCGCCATCGTCGCCGAATTCCAGGCCGCCGCAATACGCTCCCATGTCGTCCTCATCACCGGTGGACTCGGCCCCACCCTCGATGACCTCACCCGCGAAGCGCTCGCCGACGCCTTTCACCAGAAACTCGTCCGCGATGAAGACTCACTGCTGCGCATTCAGGCGCTGTTCACGGCTCGTGGTCGCGTGATGCCGGAACGAAACCTCTGCCAGGCAGATCGGCCGGAATTCGCAGATGTCATTCCCAATCACTGCGGAACTGCCCCCGGAATCCTCATGCGCATTTCCCAGGCAGCAACTCATCACACCTGCCTGATCGCCGCCATGCCCGGTGTCCCCGCCGAAATGAAACCCATGTTCGAACAGCAGATCCGCCCCCATCTGCTGGCCAGCGGCATGCAACTCTGCCGAAAAGTCGTCCGCACCTTCGGCTACGGTGAATCAGAAGCCGAAAAAATGCTCGGCGACCTGACCGCACGAGGTCGTAATCCCGAAGTCGGTATCACCGCCAGCGAAGCCGTCATCTCCCTCTGGATCACCGCCCGCTCGCCCTCCCCCGAAACCGCCCTCCTGCTCTGCGAACAAACCGAACAGCAGATCCGCGAACGACTCGGACACGCCGTCTACGGTGATGGCGATGCCGAACTCCATGACGTCGTCGCCGGGTTACTGCAGATGCGCAACGAACAAGTCGCACTCCTCGAAGGAGCGACCACCGGCGGTCAACTCGCCCTGTGGATGACCGAACTGCAGGCCGCAGACACTGTTGTCGAAGAATCCCTGGTCATCCCCGGTGCCTGGGGCGATCCACACCACGACCTGCAAAGCCACACCCAACCGCCACTCGATCGCTGGGCCACCCTGATTCACGATATGATCCCCGGCTACTTCAAGTGCCATCAGGCCGACTACCTGCTGCTCTCATCCCCGTTCCTCGATGAAACCACCCCCGTCGGTGTCACGATCCGCAAGGGACTGGTGGCGATCGCCTGCCGAAATCAGGACGCCGTCGAACTTGTCGATGTCAGTATGTCCGGAAACCTCGCGATCTTCCGCCAACGCGCCGCAAGAACCGCCCTCAATCGTCTCCGCTTGCAGCTGCAGTCCCACTGAACTTCGCCGGCTTCAACGACACCAGTCACTTTTCCTCCCGCCAAAACCTGCCACAATAACGATGCCTGTAGTCGTCCAAATCGGATAGGTTCGCTTTCACTCAACCCCAACCCCGCAGTACACAACACCAGCGCAACCACGCTGCTGTCATTCTTGTCAGGTTCTCGCAACACCCTGCCCTACTCAGAGTCGCCTGGATCGTTTTTCAAATGCTCAACCCCCGGCTGTACAAAAGTACCCGCGTCTATGACTTCTTCCTGAAGTCACTGGGGTACGAACGCAGTATTCATCGATTCCTCGGCAGCGTCGATCTGCAACCCCGCGATCACATGCAAATCCTTGATGCCGGCTGCGGCACCGGGATGCTGGGGCTGCATTTCCTCGAACGCTTTCCCTCCGCCACACTCACCGCGACCGATCTCGAATCCCGCTTTCTGACAACCACCCTGGACAATGCCCGTATCCGTCAGATCGACCCGTCGCGCATCCGAGTCGGCGTCGCCGATATCTCACACCCCAGTCAACTGGTCACACCCGACGGCCAACTCGTGACTCTGCCACAGAACCACTTTCACCTGATCTGCGTCGGCGCCGTCGTCGGCTATGCAAGCTCTACCGAAGACAGCCTGCGAGAACTCATACGAATGCTGGCACCCGGTGGAACCCTGATCAATCTGGAAATGAACGAAAGCCCCACCGGTCGCTTCATTTCCAAACGCTACCACTACGCCAACATTGCCCTCACACGCATGCAGCAAATCCTCCGGGAAGAAGGCTGCCAGGTCCGCATGACCCGCCTCAGCCTCGTTCACCTCCCCGCAAAATTCACCCGCGTCGCCATCATCGCCACCAAACCCCCAAAACCGACAACCGACAACTGACAACTGACAACTGACAACTGACAAC
>CAIYBH010000265.1 GCA_903924405.1 uncultured Planctomycetaceae bacterium
AAAGGAGCCACCCCCAGAAAGGCTATCAACAACGCGACAAACGCATCCCCAGCCAGTGCAAAACCCGGCGATAACAAACCCAAAGCACTCCGGTCCAGTCCCATCCGTCCCAGATGAATCGCCAGCAGTGTCACCAGCCATGCAAGAATCCAGCCTCGATCTGCCGCTTCCCGCGCCGTTTCTTCGCCCACTATCCGTTCCGCAAGGGACTGTACCGCGGGATCCTGAGGCAATCCTCGCAGAATCCCACCGCTCTCCAGCAACGTTGCCCGCGTCAACAGGGGCGATTGCCACATCGCTAATCCCGAATTCAGGACACGCACCCCCGCAGCCACCGCAATCACCCAGGTCAGCCACTGCGTCCCGAACATAATCGCCACACCCGCCGTCACCGCCCACAGAATGCCGGGCAACCCCCGCCGAAATTGAGCTGACCGTCCCGCTGATGTCCGCACCGCTTCACTGATCGCACGCACCGCATCCAGAGCAAACCAACCAGCCAGAAAGTACTGCAGCGCACGAGTCACCAGCAGTGGAGCACTGAAAAGCAATAACCCAAGGCCAAGGGATAACACTCCACTGGACCACGCTGATCGCTGATCCTCAAGCGATGCACGACGAAAACCATGCAGCAACTCAAGCAACGCCGCCACCGTCAGCAACGCTCCAATTCGAGTCGCTGCGTCACCGTTCAGCAGCGGTAATGGAAACATCAGAAGCCCGATTACCACTGTCAGTAACGGAAGCAGCATCTGCGATATCACCATTTGCGACCCCTGAACCTCTCGGGCTACCAAACTCGCCTGCCTGACACCTGTGCCACTCGTCTTCCGGATCTCACCGACAGATATCACCCGCCAGCAACCCCTCAGATTCAATCCTGACACCGTATAACCAAAACACACTCTAATCGCTATCAGCAACCACGTCGTCATTGGCCCCGAAAACTCGAAAAAACATCCCAATCCTCAGACGATCGCTGGCTCACACCGCGGCCAGGGACTACGATCGTTCAGGGGGAGTCTGCACTGCGACTTATGGACGAACATCAGCTGCAACTTCGGGTGAATTTCAAACACGTGCCAGTACCACATCCCCCTCAGCGGCTCCTTTCCCGTTTCACTCCCCCGGATCAACAAGCAGGCAGCCAGGACGATGGCAGAATTTCGCGACTCGACATTCCTTGGCCTCACTCAAAGCCTCTGCCCCGATTGCTTGTCCGTCGTTCCGGCAAAGATTCTGGCCAGAAACAACCGTATCTACTTCCGCAAGACCTGCAAAACTCATGGGGTGCGTGAAGACTTTGTGTGCAGTGACGCCAGCTGGTTTGACCGGCTCTCCTTCAGCCTGCCCGGAAAAATTCCCCACCAGTGGGGCACTGACGTTCGCCAGGGTTGTCCTTACGACTGCGGTCTTTGCACTGAACATGAACAACACACATGTATCGGCATCCTCGAAATCAACTCCGCCTGCAATCTCGAATGTCCCATCTGCTTTGCCGTCAGTGGACCGGGTGGACAGCATCTGTCTGTCGATGATTGTCGCCGTGCCATCGATCGACTCGTCCAGACGGAAGGGCAACCCGAAATCCTGCAGCTCTCGGGCGGAGAACCCACGATTCACCCGGAGTTTGAACAGATCCATCGTTACGCCTGTGAGCAGCCGATTGACATCGTCATGATCAACACCAACGGAATCCGCCTCGCCCGAGACGACCGTTTTCTGGATGCCGTGGCCTCCCTGCGCCACCGCACAGAAATCTACCTGCAATTCGACAGCTTCCAGGACAGCGCCTGCCAGTCACTCCGCGGTGCATCACTCACAGAGACCAAACTACGAGCCATTGAGCGACTGGGAGACGCCGGGCTCAACACCATCCTGGTCTGCACTCTGCAACCCGGTGTCAATGACCATGAAATCGGCCGGCTCGTGGACTTCGGTATACAGCGGCCCTGGATCACCGGCGTCAGTTTTCAACCAGCCACCTACAGTGGCCGCTATGTGCTGCCTGAAGACCTCGAACGCCGAATCACCTTTCCGGACGTTATCAAAGCCGTAGCCAACCAGGCCCGCGGCTGGGCCGAAACCGACTTCTCACCGCTGCCCTGCGCCCATCCCAATGCACACACGCTGTCCTACGCTTTTCGCTCCGGCCCAAACATGACTCCCCTCGCCCGATTTGTGAACCTCGAACAGCACCTGGATCTGCTGTCCGGTCGCATCACCTTCAACCGGCAGCGGGCAAAAGATCTGATCAGTCGCTACCTCGCGCGACAGGCCTGCGGTGGCGGCGATTGTGGTTGTACACCGCCCGAAAGTACGCCAACAGCCACCGGTTACGCAGGGCAGGGCAGTGAATTGCTCAGCCTGCTGACTGGAAGTAACAACGCCTCTTCATTATCGAATTCAGAAAACCACAGTCCCGTGCTGCAGCACGCGGCCGAATTCTTTACGCGGGCACTGACCGAGGATCTGCGTCCCCGAGATATGTTTCGGATCACCACCACCAGTTTCATGGACGCCTGGAACTTTGACGTCCGACAATTGATGAAGGAATGCGTGCACTTCGTCCTGCCTTCCCAGCACATCATTCCCTTTTCTGCCTGGAACGTCCTGTACCGACCCGGACATCTGCCACTCCCCACACTGCGCACCACCTGAGCCACACACACCACCTCGATACCAGGGCGAAGTTCGTCGGGAGGGCGAAGTTCCATCTGAGCCGCGCGCACTCTTCATTCACCTGAACAACATTCACCAGCCCCGCACACCACTGCATTTGCATCACCGGCGGCCTGATTCTACAAAGCCAACATCCGGGATCTCGTGACACACGACTCAGATGTCTTCCGGAAAATCTCCGTCCCCACCAAGGAAATCGTCCCCATGCGGCTGTTCCCCAAATCGCTCGCCCTGTGTGTTCTCTGTTTCCTGACCACATGCACCCACTCGCTCAGCGTTGCCCAGGAATGGAAAAGCGGAGTGGATTGGCAGGAGCCCCCGCTGGTGACTCCCGGCACCTCCAACGATGCACCACCCTCGGATGCGATTGTCCTGTTCGACGGCACCAGCCTCGAAGCATGGGAAAACGGCGATCAATGGCTGGTCCAGGACGGCATCGCCATCCCTCAGAAAACTGCGATCACCACCAAACAGCACTTCGGCGACATCCAGGTGCACCTGGAATGGTCAGCTCCCACTGAAATCCGTGGGGCAGGGCAGGGACGCGGAAACAGCGGCTGCTATCTCATGGGTCTGTATGAGGTGCAGGTTCTGGATTCGTTTGAGAATCCCACCTACTTCGATGGACAGGCCGGGTCCATCTACAAACAGACGCCCCCTATGGCCAATGCCATGCGCAAGCCGGGGGAATGGAACACCTATCAAATCATCTTCAACGCGCCACGGTTTCGAGGCGACGGAGATCTGCTGACTCCGGCGTATGTCACACTGATTCAGAATGGCGTGCTGCTGCTGAATCAGTTTGAACTGCACGGAGCCACCAGTTATACCGAGGCGCCGCACTATAAAGCTCATCCGGAAACCGGGCCGATTTCACTCCAGTTCCACGGAGATGCCGTACGCTTTCGCAACATCTGGGTCCGGGAATTGAAGGCTCCACAAGGGAAACGCGTGGCGGCACCATTCAACCTGCCGATCGCCCAGCCAGCAACACCGAAAAAACCGGCAGAAAACACAGCAACAGAGCCGGACAGTAACAAACCCGTCCCCGAACAGAAGTGATCTCGGGCTAAGACAAACGAGCTCCCGGAGCCGGGTCAGTTTCACCCGGCTCCTCGGAGCTTCGCTTCAGTACCTTTGAACAAATCAGGTTGATTCAGCGCTGTCATACAGCGATTCAATAACATTGCCCTGATTCAGATGCACTGGACGTCCCAGGCGATCACGAACCACAGAATGCGGTTCAATACCCAGCGCCGTGTACACCGTGGCCCCAAGATCATCCGGGGAATAGGCAGTCGAAATCGGATAAGCGCCGATTTCATCGGTTTCACCAATCACCTTGCCGCCCTGAACCCCGGCACCAGCAAACAGGCCTGTGAAGCAGGGCCCCCAGTGATCACGCCCCGCGTCATTGTTGATCTTGGGAGTTCGGCCGAATTCCCCCACCACAATGACCATCGTGTCCTGCAGCAGACCTCGCTCATCAAGATCTTCCAGCAGTGCCGCGACACCCTGGTCAAGCGGCGGCAACAGTCGGTCTTTCAGCGTCGAAAAAATTGCTCCATGGTTGTCCCAGTTCTGCACCGATCCCATGTTGGCCTGTACAATGGGCACTCCGGCTTCCACCAGTCGCCTGGACAACAGCAGCGACTGACCAAACGGATGTCGGCCATAACGATCCCGCACCGCATCCGTCTCACGATGCAGCTCAAAAGCCTGCGTGAGCTTCCCGGATGAGAGCATGGTGAAGGCCAGTCGCTGATCCTCCGTCATTCGACTGGTCGCAGCATCCTGCGCCATGGGAGCGCCACCGTCGAGCGTTTTCAGCAGGGAACGACGCTGATCCAGACGCAATGGATCGATCCCCTGAGCCAGCGTGAGCGCATCCACGCGGAAGTCCCGATGATTGGGATCCCCAACGATCTGCCACGGGTCATACTTCGGCCCCAGAAAACCGGCATGCTGCCCAGGCCACGTCAGCGGACTGGACATCAGAAACGTCGGAAGATTGACACCACTGGGAATGCCGTCCGTTCTGGGCCGCAGAAATTCGCAACCGGCCGAGTAACAGGGCCAGTCATCACGGGAAGCCACCTTGTCGAAAAAACCACCCGGCTGCAGATGGCCTGTCAGCACATGATGAGTCGACATCAGGTGGTTGTTGTCTTTGTGCGAGAGTGTTCGGAGCAGCGCGTACTTATGAGTCAGTGTGGCCAGCCGCGGCAAATGCTCGCAGATCCGGGTCCCCGCCACGGATGTCGCGACCGGCTGAAACTCCCCGCGAATCTCTTTCGCGGCCTGCGGTTTCATGTCAAAGGTGTCGTGATGACTGATGGCCCCCGTACAGAACACCAGAATCAACGATTTCGCCCGAGGACGAATCTCCGGAGCATCCGCACGCACCTGAGACGCAATCGCCTGCCCCAGCCCACAACTGAGCAAACCGGAGTAGCCAACGTGGAGCAGATGGCGACGTGACAGCCGGTGCAGTGATTGAAGCGAATGGGCGGGCGCCATAAAAACTCTCCAGTGGGCGGGAACCCGGCCCGGACACCGTGGCAGCAACCACAATGACCCGAGCGGGTCTGTAATTTTTCGGTCGTTCACCAAGTCTACTGCAGCCGGCGCGAGTCGGGAAATCAGAAACTGGGCAGCTGCGAAGGGATTCTGCAGGAAAAAACCGCCCGATACGACACCCTCTCACCCAAAGTGCCAGGCACCTGACACGGCGGAACGGATCCCCTCGGTGCATGGCCCTCAAATCGCTCCTCAAATCGCTCAGGTGCATGGCACCTGGATGACAAATCCAGCAAAAACAGCCATATTCCGGTATGAGCCCGGGAATTGGCAGGGGCAGCCAGACCATTTTCAGACCGCCCGGGTCGATACGCCCCGCTCAGCCCCTGCATGACGTTGTCCGGGCGACAGCAAAGCGGTCAATAATGACCAAATCCGCCGTCCTCCCGCCGGCGGGACACCGGGATCGTGCGAAATCGATCGCTGAGAACTCGGATTTCTGCTCTCCGGAATGCCCCTTGCGTGTAGAATGCTGACGTGTCCGAGCTATGCCATTTCGGCAGTTATTTCCCGCCGGTTACGATGACTGCATTGCCTCCATCAGGGTCGCGGTCCTCGTCTCAGCACAGGCATCGGGGACAAAAGAAATTCAGAATCGTGCCCGACATGTGTCGGGCACAGCAGGAAGGCAAAGAACTTCCACAGGAGAATTGACGTGTTTGGCTTCTACTTCGATATCAAATATCTGTTATTTGTGGCCCTGCCATGCCTGGCGATGTCCGGTATTGCCAGTTTGCTGCTGAAGTCAGCCTACCACAAGTATTCCAGAATCAGCACGCGGCGTGGCTACACCGGAGCTCAAGCTGCAAAGCTGCTGCTGGAACAGAACGGCATTTACGACGTGCAGGTGGTTCCCACACAGGGATTTCTCTCAGACCACTACAACCCGATGTCCAAAACTCTGGCCTTGTCGCCGGATGTCTACAGTGGAAATTCTGTGGCAGCAGTCGGCATTGCCTGTCATGAGGCAGGCCACGCCATTCAGCACGCCTTCAGTTACGCTCCGCTGTGGGTCCGATCAGCCCTCGTTCCCGTGGTCAGCATTGGCTCAAATCTATCCGGCATTCTGATCACCATGGGCATCATCATGAGTGCCCGGCCATTGCTGTTGCTGGGCGTCATCGCATTCGGAACGATCGTTTTGTTTCAGTTTGTTACCTTGCCGGTGGAATTCGATGCCAGTGCCCGCGCTAAACGACTGTGCGTGGAAGCCGGGATCATTTCTGAAGACGAGCGTGAAGGAGTAAGCCGCGTACTGAATGCGGCAGCCCTGACCTACGTCGCAGCCTTTGCCGGCAGTCTTTTGACACTGCTGTACTATCTTGTACGCCTTGGCCTGATCGGTGGCGATCGGCGGGAAGAGTAGTTCAGCCCAGGCAATTCCGAGCGAAGTTGCTACACCCGGATCTCCCTTCGCGAGCAGGGCAGGGCAGGGCAGACAATTTCAGAAATCAGCAGGGGGCCCGAGCAATTCGGCGCCCCCTGTTTTTTTGCGATTCGCGATGGTGTGTCTTGTGAGCCATTGAGCTTCACAAAGTTCGCTCGCATCGCGTTTCCGCGAAACACACCAATCAGCGGCGCGACTCCGTTTCTCTCTCCATGTCCGGCTTACCCGAATCTCCATGGTGTGGAAGGTGAGGAACGACGCCTTTTTCCGAGCCACCAACGGAATGATTTCCCCTCAAGGCCATG
>CAIYBH010000266.1 GCA_903924405.1 uncultured Planctomycetaceae bacterium
GATGTCAGGGCATCAAGTTCAAGACCGCTGCCGCTCTTGATTTTTGGAAACGGGCCGTCAGACATTCCAAACGGCCAGATCCAGTGCCGAATTTCTCGATTCAACAGCGGATCATCTTCGAACGAGGGACTGCGCACAACCGGCTTCCACATATTTGGATCACGGTCAGAATTCAGTCCACTCAGAACGACAACAGGCCATTCAAGCCCTTTCGCTGCATGATAGGTCAGCAAAGTTACCGCATCGTGCCCTTGCGACGTATACCTCAGGTCAGCATTGTCGGCGGCGAGTTGTTCAAAGAAGAGAATGAGCCCGGCAAGCGTGGCGCTGCCGCTTCCGGAAATGGCCGCGTCCTCGTAGTCGCGCGCATGGCGAGTCGCCGAGTCAAGGTTCGAACATCGTCGGATTGAGTCTCCCCAGGCATGCACTCGCATCGGCAAATTCAGTGACTCGATCACCTGCTGGACGACCAGTGAGGGAGCCAGGCAGCGGAAGTCAATCGCTTCGAGTGGAAGCAGTAGTTCGTGCCCTTCCCACGGCATTTGAAAGACCGGCTTACCGGTGTCCGGATCGATCTGTGAGTCGGACAGGGACTGCAATCGATCCGAGAGCCATTGTGGCGTCGTTTCGTTCGGATCGGTGGAAAGATGGAGAATTGTTGCCGCTGCCAGTGAATCATTCCGATTGGCGACTAATCGAAGCCCGGCAAGCAATAGTTCGCCTTCCCTCGTTGAGAATAGCCCCGGACTCTCAATCAGGTACGGAATGCCGAGTTCATCCAACGCTGCTGCCAGTGCATTCAACTGGGCGTTGCCACGCTCCAAAACTGCGATGTCTCCAAAGCGGATCCCCTCCTTGTGCAACTGAGCGAGGCCACACCCGAGGGACAACGCGTCATGCTGGTTATTCGTTGAACTGAACAGCCACCGTTCAACTCCTTTTGCCGCACCAGGTTTCTGCGGTTGCTGGCGTGGATCTTCGTCAAAGTGCGGTGCAAATAATTCACCGACCAGTTCGACCAGACCTTTCTGGCTTCGATGATTGTTCGGCAGTGTGGACCGAAACTCTTCGGGCACTCGATCCCACACTTCCGAAACCAAACGCGGATCAGTATCCCTGAATCCGTAGATGGCCTGACGCGCGTCACCGACCCACCGATTTCTGGGGGCAATGGTTCGCAGACGTTGAAAGATCGCCAGTTGAAGTGGATTTGTGTCCTGAAATTCATCCACGAGAACCAGGTCGTAATCCATCGACAATCTTGATTTCAGCGACTCGTCCTCAAGTAGTGTCAGCAGGAGCGTTTCCAGATCGGTAAAGTCCACCAGACCTCGCTCTGCTTTGTAGGCGTCGTACTCCGCCTCAAGAGCAAGTGTCTCTTCTGCAAGCAGCTGAGCGAACTCCTTCACATTCTCGTGTAGCCGTGGATTTCTCCGTACATCCGCTGCGTGCAGACGCAACGGGTCCAATAACTTATCCGCGCCAGACCTTTTACCTGCCTTGATCGCCATTGCGTCGATATACGATGCCCAGAACGCTCCGTTTGACGACATAATCCGTCGAAGAGTGCGTTTTGCTTTCGTTGTCTCTTTGGTGGTGTCGCTTGCCAACGCTTCGATCTGTGCCAAAGCGTCTTCAGCAAGTGCATGCAGATGCGTCACAGGCAATGCCTCTGCTGCCGGGCCACCCGGGGCGAGCAACTCACAGACGCGGTCGGCACCTGCCGCCAACTGCGTAACGAAGACTGAATTCTCGATCCGGTTGCCACGTTTTGATGCAAGCAGAGACAGGATCTCGACCGGAAGATTCGTCACGCCAAGGCAATCTGCACGCTGAGACAACGCGTCCCATCGCGCAACGGGAATAGTTGCGAGGAGATTGCTGAGAACCTTCTCCGTGCCCTGTTCGAACACCTCCAATCGAGGCGACAATCCAAGTTCAATTGCATATCGACGCAGCAAATGATGAGCGACGCTGTGTACGGTCCCGATCGCAGCCAACTCCAGGCGATCGGCATGTGCATGGCCGCTGACTTCCAGAAGCTTCGCCTGCACCCGCCCCTTCAACTCGGCAGCCGCCTTCCTGGTAAACGTGGTCGCCAGAATTCGGGCTGGATCCAGACCACTCGCAACTGCTTTCGCGACGGTCTCGCAAAGATCCGTGGTTTTACCGGAGCCGGCACCTGCGCGGACGACTTCAAGTACGTTTGTCATGTGAGTTGCTTCAGCCCGCAAAGATGTTGGTAGTCGCAATATTTGCAAACAGACTGGACGTCGTTCGCCTTGAGGTCAGTTTGGAGAACGATCGTGGCGCCCGCCGGCCAATCGTCTGACTCCTGAAGCGGTCGAGCCGGAATCTGGCCATTTGTCGTCAGCCACTCTTCCGCGCCTGTGATCGCTGCCCGGAATTGTTCCCACACGGCGCGAATTTCCGGTCCGTCGATAATCGTTCGGCCGCCATCACCGTTGATCGGTCCGCCTGATGGTGTGAAGAGCAGACCATTGGCCAGAACCAGATAGGCAACTGCCGGGAACCGCCCCGTTGTGATTGACCGGCTGTAGGCATAGGTAGCAAGTTGGACGGCCGTACCTTCAGCGATCATTCGCTCGTACTTCTTACCGCCATACTTAAAGTCAATGATCCCTTCGTTGCCGTCTAAGTGTTCAATCAGACAATCGATTGATCCTGCGAGAGGCTTGCCAAAAGCCTCGCCTTGAATTTCGACTTCAAGGCCTTTGATGCGATAGCCGCCGCTCGCAAGCGTACTGATCAGAACGCGTGTTGCATTTGCCAATTCCCTTCGGAGAGACTGTCGCTCACGGTACTTGTCTGACTGAGCCAGCGGCGCGGCATCCAATTCAAGCCGCTCATCGAACAGTTGTTCAACTCTTGCCACGGCTTCATCGACCGGAGGCAACGCTCCGCCGTCGTTGAGGGCGTACTCCAGAATCCTGTGACAGAAGTTGCCTTTCAGTCGGTAGTCATCCGGCAGTTGGGCAATTGAACCTGGACGAAGATTGGCTCGGTGTCGAAATACCCACTTGAGAGGACAGGCCAGGCGGTCTTCCAACTCGGTTGCCGAAACACTGTCGCGATCACGCAGCAATGCAGGATCGACAGACCATACCGGCCGAACGGGTTGGGGTGGCGCGACTTCGGTCGATTCGGACGCGAATGTAAACGGTTCGAGCGACGTTACGAGGTCTCGATCAATCAGGGTTTCCAGCACTGGAGTTTGCTCCAGTGCCTTGAAGGAAAGAATCGTTCTTACCGCGAGCCACACAGGGTGCCATCGCTTCTCCATATCCCGAGGCAGCGAAATGGCAAGCAGCGCGTTTTCGACAAGGCCAAGCCCGCGAGCCTCGGCAGTGCGGAGCGACGTGAGGGAATTGGTTCCGTCGTCAACGTCAATTCCGCGACTACGCAAGGCTTCCAATTGATCGGTTGACCACCGGCATGCGGCAGCATCGCCTGTCCCGAGTCCAAGCCAAATCACTCGGTAGCATGGATCGACAATCTCAGCGAGAGAACGTACGCGGATCGGTCCACCTGCCGCTTCGATGGCTCCGACCGCTTCCACACCGATCGATAACGCTTCTTCGATCAGTCGCGCCAACTGAGGTTCGCCCAGTTCGCTTCCCTGGGTCTCCGCGAGTTCTCCCAGTAGC
>CAIYBH010000267.1 GCA_903924405.1 uncultured Planctomycetaceae bacterium
GGCACCGCAGGCGGCCGGATCCTTCGCACAGGTCTCCTGACCCCACGCCAGTGAAGTTCCGGTA
Organism: uncultured Planctomycetaceae bacterium; assembly: GCA_903924405.1. GTDB lineage: Bacteria > Planctomycetota > Planctomycetia > Planctomycetales > Planctomycetaceae > SXXK01. The sequence goes on from CAIYBH010000267.1 coordinate 65, forward strand.
GTGACCGCCAGACTCCCAAGCACCGTTCGCAGCAGGTTTCCAGCAGCACGCAATTGACGGTAACGTCGCATCAGGAACTCCATTTCGCAACAAAGCACAAGGCCTTCATCATTCCAGTCTTAGCTGGACAGAGCGACCGAAAATCCACTTCTCAGGGCTCTCTGGGCTATCCCATTCCATGGGTTATCAAAGCAGATCGTCTACCGATTTGTCTCACTTAACGTCAGTGATGGCTCCGAAACATCAATTCAGTTCGTACTTGTCGCATGATCGGAATACGTAAATTAGTTGGATAAAAACGCGCCAGCGGAAAACCACACAAAGCAGTAATTCCGAAAAATTTGCCAAAGCCACCGAGTTGCCGCAGACCTCCCAAAAAGCGTTTCCTGAATCACGGAGTCTGGCCGACCTTTCGTGATGCAGAGCGGCCACTGGTTCCTCTGGCGGAAATTGCCGAAACGTGTTAGATATCCTCGATAGATGGGACACTACCCGTTGGATTCGGCGTTGGTGACAGGTTCAATCGGCCGGAATTCAGCGGTTCAAATGCCCTCAGTGCATCAGAAAACTCAAACACCATTCGGGCAGGTTGCCCCGCAGATTTCTGCACTTGCGACAGGGAGGTCAGCTGTGCGTGAAAAATTCCTTTCGTTTTCTCTTCCGCTCGTCGGACAGGAAGAGATCGATGAAGTTATTGAAGCCCTTCGGTCAGGCTGGTTGACTGCAGGTCCCCGGACGCGACAGTTCGAACAGGAATTTCGCGCCGCATTCCAGACGCCCGGTGCACTTGCTCTCAACTCCTGCACCGCCGGACTGCATGTCGCCCTGAAAGTCCTGAACATCGGCCCCGGTGATGAAGTGATCACAACACCGATGACGTTCGCCGCCTCAGTCAACGTGATTGAACACGTCGGGGCCCGCCCCGTACTCGTGGATGTTGAACCCGACACACTGAACATCCAGCCCGATGCGGTCGAACGGGCCATTACTCCCGCCACCAAAGCCATCGTCGCTGTGCACTACGCCGGACATCCCGTGGAACTCAATGCTCTGAGGGCCATTGCCGATGAGTATCGTCTGCACCTGATCGAAGACGCGGCACATGCTGTGGGAGCCGAATTTGAAGGCGTGCCAGTCGGGTGCAGCTCAAATCTGACCGCGTTCAGTTTCTATGCCACCAAAAACCTGACGACAGGCGAAGGTGGTATGCTCACGGGGCCCCAGGAACTTCTGGACAAAGCCCGCATCATCAGCCTCCACGGTATGAATCGTGAGGCATGGAGTCGCTATGCCGCCGGTGGCAAGTGGTCCTACGACATCGTCGAACCCGGCTTCAAATACAATATGACGGATCTTCAGGCCGCTCTCGGTCTGCAGCAACTGCGACGCTTTTCCCGGATGCAGGAACGCAGACAGGAAATCGTTGCCGCCTACAACGCCGCTTTCGCACCGCACGCGGCTTTCATCACGCCCTCCACGCGTGATCATGTTCGCAATGCCTGGCACCTCTACGTCCTGCGCATGCGTCCCAGTGAACTCACCATTGATCGCAATCAGGTGATTGAAGAAATGACGGCCCGCAATATCGGGACTTCAGTCCATTTTATTCCGATCCATATGCATTCGTATTACCGAAATCGATACGGCTACCATCCCGATGATTTTCCCGTCGCCCATACGGCCTACCAGAATATGATGAGCCTGCCACTGTCTCCTTCCATGTCGGATCAGGACGTGGCAGATGTTATCGAGGCGGTGCTGGATATCCGCAGTCAGTTCGCTCGCAGACGAATGGCCGCCTGAGTCTTCGGGATTGTGTTGTCCCGGCGGCTTCGTTCCCCCGACGCTCCCGAAACTGAATCCCCTCAGACTGAAGGAGCTTCCAGGTGGACTTTTCGTAACTGTCCGGACAAAGAGTACTGACCAAATGAAACCGCGATTTCTGATCCTGCTCGTGCTGCTGTCCGCTGTTGTGGCGTCCACTGCGTGGAGACTGCAGCACCCGCGTCAGGCGGCTCCCGGATCCGCTCGCAGTATTTCCGCTCGCCCAGCTCCCGATTTTCAGCTGCTCGATCAAAACAATCGCCCTGTGCGTTTGCAGGGCTATGTCAGTCGTCACCGCATCCTCGTGGCGTTTTTTGATCCTCGTACCGGTCCCGACGGCGATCCTGTGCTGCAGAAACTACGGGAGTTTTATCCGACACTCAAAAGGGCTGGATTTGTCGTTCTGGCAATCTCCACGCCACTCGCCCCGGACATCAAACCGCAAATACTTTCCTACCCGTTTCCGGTACTGCGGGATACCAACGCAGGAACCCCGGAATCCTGCTGTAATCGCTGGGGTGTCTCAGGTAACCTCAGCGATCAGGGCTCACCAATCACAATCACTCCAGCGCTGTTTCTGATCGAGCAAAATGGACTGACAAGCTGGAAGGGAGAGGCACCGGAACCAATTGCTGATTCCATGGCGTTCATTCTTGGGATCGTGCGCGGCGAATAGTCAATTTCGTCAACAGCAATCGCCGCCGCAGCTCTAGTCTGCCTGCAGACCGGACGACAGGGAACCAGTGATCAGGCCGGGATCATCAAGGTTGCCACCCGAAATCAGGACAACGACACGGCGATCCGCAAAGACCTCGGGATGCTGCTGAAGGACAGCTAGTGGCACGACGCCGGATGGTTCCGTGATCAGTCGACAATGCCGCGCCAACTCGCCTGTTGCCCGAAGTATCTGCTCCTCGCTGGCACACAGAATTCGATCGACAAGCGAACGAATGATCGGAAATGTCAGTGAACCCAGCGGAGTTCGCAGGCCGTCAGCCACAGAATCCGTGCGCAGCGCTGGCTCAATTTTTCCCGACTGCAGACTTCGAAAGGCGTCGTCCGCCCATTCGGGTTCCGCTCCAATCACCTGAACGTCCGGCCTGAGCGTTTTCACCGCGATTAACGTTCCGGAAAGCAGTCCACCACCGCCCACTGGCACGATCAGTGTGTCAAGGTCCGGTACCTGTTCGAGTATCTCCAGGGCCGCAGTCCCCTGACCAGCAATGACGTCCGGATGATTAAAGGGATGTATCAGAATCGCGCCCGTTGTACGCTGCACTTCGGACGCCATCTGTTCCCTCGCCGCCGACGTGGGTTCGCACAGCAATGGCTCGATTCCCAGGCGTCGCACAGCCTCCAGTTTTACCCTGGCCGAATTCGTCGGCATGACAATGTAGGCGGGAATTCCCCGCTGAATGGCTGCGCGAGCCAGCGCTGCGGCATGATTGCCGGATGAATGCGTCACCACACCGCGCTGTGCCTCTGCGTCACTCAGCGACATCACCGCATTGCAGGCCCCCCGCGCTTTAAAAGCGAAACCATGCTGCAGGTTTTCGCACTTCAGCCACAATCCCCGTACAGAAATATCCGGGTACCCAACCACGTCGAGCACAGGAGTCTTCCGTACGCAGGTTCGAATCCGACGCAACGCACACTCCACGTCCTGAAAACGAACGGCAAACTGATTGATCAAATCCTGTTGCAGAATTGCTACCCCTTCCTCAGGCTGTTGTTCATGCCGGACAGGTCGGTTCCCGAAGGAGTACCAGCACAACTACGATCTCAGTCCTGAAACCGACTTCCTGTACTCCTGTAATTGCTCACGCATTTCGGCACGCCTGCTCGACAGCAGCGACAGCAACCGAAGCCTCGACAGCACTCTCTGCACAACCGCTCGCGTCGTAATCATGGCGATCAAAAGACCGAATGCTACACACGCAGCAATCACCGGAAGTGGCACCAGATCCCTGATCGTGCCCCATTCAAAGTGGCGTTTAACATACGTTTCCTGCCACAGGATCAGGCCAATCATCAGCGTCCCGAGAACACAAATCAAAGACGCTGAAAACACCAGCAGAGCGGTCGCGCTCACGACGAACAGGTTTTTGAAACCTATTGCAGTGCGGTGATTGACCTCAGGCGGTTCGTAGGGGTCAAAATCTGCCAAGGCAGAACCACCATCCACCATCCCCGCACTCCCAGGTCAGTCCAGGTCGAACCTGGGAGCCGTAAATTCATCCGAGGCAGCGACCTCTGTTGTCACTTTTGGACGCTCCTGAGCCGCTGGCTTGGCCCCCCCGGAGGACGCAGACGGCGAATAGTTGACGGTTCGCTCCGCATCCCGCGTGACGTTGCGAAACTCATCCTGAAATCCGGACAAACCCTTCTTCAATTCTGCGAGGCTCTTGCCCATATTTTTGGCCACGTTCGGCAGATTCCTGCCAAACAGCAGCAACGCAATGATGCCGACAATCAGCATCTCTGTTGAGCCCACACCAGGCAAGAAGCCCATGGTCCATTTCCTCAGTGAACAACCACGTGTTCCAGTCGAGTTTTCCACCGCACCAGGTCAGCAGCCGTACCAGCCTCCGAACAATCTGAACTCTCAGACCTCGGCCAGATGGCCACACTGCAGACTGAAGGCACAAAATCTGCTGACTACTGCAAGCGGTCCGATGGTTCGCCCTCTTCGCCCTCACGCATTCCCTTCTTGAATTCCTTCAGACTCTGTCCAAGAGACCGCATGGTTCCGGGAAGACGGTTCCCAAACAGTACCAGTGCGATGACAAGGATAATGCCGAGCTCCATCGGCCCGGGAGACCAAATGGCCAGGGTTTGGCTGGAAATCAATCGATCAGCAACGTTTGTCATGGAAACCATCCCGTAGGAACAAAAAACCCTGCAGTGAAAACCAACCCGATTCTAACCGGTCACCGGACCGAAGTCACAGAATCGATTCACATTTTCACACTCTGAGAGTCGGAATGCGCCGTGTACACCGAATGTAGGCATTCTTTCGGTGGGGCTTTCGAGGGGGTGTTCAACCCATTCTTCCTCGTTTCACACTTCCGACGCCAGTCCCGGCACCACGCCACGCCAGCCCTACTTTTCCTCAAGGATTCGCGGGACCAGAAAGAAACGCCCGTCAGTTTTGCATGCGTTCTGCAGGGCCTCGTCCCGCGACAACGATTCCCCAGGCACATCCTCCCGGAACACGTTGTGAACAGGAACCGGATGCGACATGGGAGCGACCCCCGTCACGTCCACTTCATCCAGCAACTTCACATATTCCAGAATGTCCCCCAATTGCTTATGGCAATCCTGAAGCTCCGCCTCACTCAGCTTCAATCTCGCCAGTCGTGCAACCTTACCGACTTCCGATAACTCCATCACTTCCCCCCTTCCCGCCGCACCCCTGAACATCCACCGACCACGAATCCTACGAGAAACATTTTTCCTGACAAGCTCACCCGATTGACACGAGCGACAAAAGTCGGAGTGAATTTGCAGAGAATGGAGAGGCTTGACCTGGTTGTGGGGACGTCGAGGTGCTACTTTTCGCTGAGATTTGCGGGAGGAGCAACGCAGTGCGGTATCTGGAAGATCCTCGACAAAC
>CAIYBH010000268.1 GCA_903924405.1 uncultured Planctomycetaceae bacterium
CACTATTGGTTCCTGACCCCTTTTTTCTTCCTTTTTTCTGCTCTGACCCCTTTTTCCGACCTCTGTGCATTATTCAATCGCTGGTCGCAGATGACCGCCACAGGCGGCCAGACGCAGTCGGGCCTCGGCCGGGGAGATCTGGCGGAGATGAGCGACAACGGCCGTTTTGACCTCACCCCCGCAGTGCTGCAGCAGTGCTGCTGCGTCGCTGGAGTCGAGGGATGTCAGTTCAGCCACGATGCGAACCGCGCGATCCCGGAGCTTTTCATTGGTGGCGGTCAGGTCCACCATCAGATTCCCATACGTTTTTCCCAGACGGATCATCACACCGGTCGTCAGCGTGTTCAGCACCAGCTTGGTTGCGGTTCCTGCCTTCAGCCGAGTGGATCCCGTGACAACTTCCGGGCCAACCACGGTCGTGATCATCAGGTCCACGGCACTGGCCAGGGCTGAGCCGTGATTGCAGGCCAGTCCGAGAGTCAGGCATCCCCTGCTCCGCGCATACTGCATACCGCCCAGAACGTAAGGCGTCCGGCCGCTCGTGGCAATGCCCATGACGGAATCCATCGGCGTCAGCGAAAGTGCCTCAAGATCTGATGCCCCTTCCTCCCAGCGATCTTCAGCGCCTTCGATGGCCGACGTCAGAGCTACGCGTCCCCCGGCAATCACCCCGACGACCAGCCCCGGAGGTACAGTGAATGTCGGAGGACATTCACTGGCATCCAGCACCCCCAGACGTCCTGACGTCCCGGCGCCCTGATAGATCAGTCGCCCGCCCTGCCGAATTCTTGCTGCAACCTGGTCGATGGCCTGGGCAATTCGGGGGGCTTCGGCAGCGACAGCGTTCGCGACTCCCGCATCTTCCTGATTCATCACCTCGACCAGTTGCAGGGTCGAAAGGCTGTCAATGTGCCGTGATGCGGGATTACGAGCTTCGGTGGCGGCAGCCTGGGGAAGTGGGATTTTCACAGATTGATCCTGATTTCGTCATTCGAACAGGGGATACGGGCAGCATCATGGCTAACAAGAGAACGGCCTCACGTGATCACGGAATGAACCGCATAACGCCACCGCTCAGCGGGACTTAATCAGTCTGATGGCCCCACCAGACGCAGTCCGGCAGGACACGGCTGGTGCCAGTGACACCCGGACCGGAAAAGAACGTGGGCAAGTAAACAAATTCGGGGGCAGTCTACCGCGAAATCGGGCCAGCGGGCAGTCAAAAGTGCTACGGCCATAGACGGTGAAACGGAGTGGAACCAGAAGATTGTCGCGTTTCGCTCCGCCGAAACGTGCGTCCGGCATGCTCCATCACACCGGCGAGAGGAGGATGTCAGCCCTTCGAGACGTTTGTGTTTGTTGAAGTTCACTTTGAAGTTGCTCTGCTCGTTGGCTGACACCGCACCGCTCACTGTTTTGGCAGACGCCTGGTTGCCATCAAGCAAAAAACGCCCCGGATCTCCCATGTGAACATCGTTTCGCCCATCCAGTTACGTCCTTCGGGAAGCTGCCTATTGAGTGCGTGTGCTCCTGAATGCCGCGTCTGGTCCTGTTTCCCGACATTCCGCAATTCCGCGGGAAAACCCGTGAAGAAGTACTGTTTTCCCCGCAGTGCCGAGCGAATTTTCAAAAAATCGAATCTGGTCCTGATGGAAAATTCTTGATTTCTGTGATCCGCTCGCGAAGAAGGGCGTTACACAGAGACATGGAGTTATGTCACTGACGTCTGACGAGTCGTTTTTGAGGTGTATTTTTGTCACGGCCCCGATTTCCAGGCCTTTTTTCAAAATTTGTGGTTTTGGGCGGTTTCGACGCGAACCAGACGACGGTCAAACGTGTCCCACCGGGCAATCGGAAAATCCGGTCTGGAATACAGCACCGGAAAACGACTCTGAACGACTCTGTTCGTGTACAATGCGTTTCAGGATATGCTCCGGACTGCTGTCAAATCCGACAGCAACAGGGACTCGGTGTGTACGCGGGCATCAACGTTGATGCTCGCTTTGAATGCCGCAAGTTTGCGGCAGAGGACTATGAAACGGGTATTCCCTGCGGAAGCGCCCGGTTTCAATTGAGGAGGCAGAACCATGCTGCTGAATACCGCGATGATTGCTCAGACCGTCGTAGCCGTGGCCAATGTTGCCGTGGTGAGTGCGCGAGCGTTCGCAGTGTGTGTCTCCACAGTCCGTACAGAGATGTGGAAACCCACGCATGCGATGCCTGCCTGGCATCAGGGTTTCTCCTCGGAACATGAGCGTTGTCAACGGATAACGCGTCGAAAGCCCTCGCGTTCCTCCTCGACGGCCTGTCAACGCTGGCCTGGTCTGACACGACGTGCGTATCGCGCACATGGCTGTCAGTTGCTGTCGGTTGGCAGCGGAAAACCCTGAGCGAAGCCCAACGGCTTACCCTGAACATCTTCTACAGCAATGCAGGTTCGGATCGTATCGCCTCATCAGAAGGCCTTTGATCCGACATCGGCAGGGCGTGACGCCGCGAATCCTGATTCGCGGGCAGGGTCGCCACTTCAGCGTAGTCTCTCCGGGATTCAGCATCGTCATCGTCCATGTGACTGGTGACAGCAGATTCCGGCACTCGCATTTTCTGCGAATCGCTTCATTACACCAATTCCTCAACACCCGCATGCACTCGGAAGTCATCAGGTCTGTTCCCCGGAACGGCGATGTCTTCCGACGGTGTTCTCCGGAGAGTGACCATGACCGAGCCCATGCCATTGGAATGTCTGCTGATCCTTGTTGATCAGGCGAAACTTGGAAATCGCACTGCCTTTGATCAGTTGATCGAGCGGTTTCAGGCCCGAATTCACAGAGTCGTGATGCAGCGACTGCGCAACTCCGCGGAAGCCGACGAGGTCACACAGGAAGTTTTCCTGCGTGCATTCCGCAAACTTCCGCAATTGCAGGAGTCTGAACGATTCAGTGGCTGGCTCACCCGCATCGCGGTTCGCCTGTCGATTAACCGAGCCATTCGCAAGCCTGCGGAATGCTACCTCGAGTCGGAAACCATGGAGACCTTTGACGTGGCGACTGAAACACCACTGTCCTCCATGATTCGACAGGAAAACCTGGAACAGGTTCGCGCCGGATTGGATCAATTGCCGCCCCTGGATCGGGAAACTCTGTGGGCCTTCTACTTCGAGGGCTCTTCGCTGAAGGAAATGAGCGAACAGTTCGCCAGCCCGATTGGCACCATCAAACGCCGACTGCACACCGCGCGCGGCCGACTGCGCGAGGTGATCGCCGGCTTGCAGCCAGCGTGAGGTGGGGGCTTGAAAAAAAGGGGGCAGAAAAAGGGGGCAGGTACCAATAGCGCGTGCAACCGAAAAGGGGTCAGGTACCAATAGTGCGGAGCACCCTTCGGGCCTTTAGGCTATTGGTACCTGACCCCTTTTCTGTTGCCCTTTTTTTGCCCGTTTGACGGACGAAGCCTTGCCTGAAATACTGTGGCAGCCTGACTGATCTCCTACGCCTTCACCGCGGAATCCTGAAATGCCGTCCCGGACGTCTGTGTGCTCTGTTGTTCTGCTGGTGCTGTCAATGGCCGTGGCGGCGGTTTCGGCTGACGAGCCGTCGACGGTCAAGTCTCGGGAGATTGTGGGACGTGGGGCGGAAGTGGGCACAGAATCCGGCGGTGCATTCCTGCGTCCGGCCATGGCCACAACCGCTCGACGCAGCATGCTGATGCAGGGTGATGCCGAAATTCCCCTCGTTGTTGTCGAGGGGACTCCCTATGAAATGGGGCGTCAGCTGGGGACGGCTCTGAAGGCAGAGATTCAGACTTTCATTCCGGCCGCCTTGCAGGGAGTCTGCAGCGAATTGAAGGTCAACCAGGAACTGCTGCAGGAAGTCTGGACTCGCTCGGCGGCCTATGCGGACGACCGCGTCGAGCAGGAACTGGCTGGGCTTGCCGACGGCTGTGGTCTGCCGCTTTCTACGCTGCAGGCCATGCATGCGGTTCCTCTGCTGATGCCCTATTCCTGCAGCAGCATCGCAGCATGGGGTGACGCCACGGAAGATGGGCACCTGTACCAGACTCGGAATCTTGACTGGAGCATGGAAATCGGGGCCCACAATTTTGCGGTGATTGTCGTTTATCGCCCGGATGATGGAGTCCCGCATGTGGTTCCCACGTTTGCCGGCTTCATTGGCGCACACACCGGGATGAATGGCAAAGGCATCGCACTCGCGGAAATGGGAGATGCGTCCCGCCGTGAGGCTCCGTACTTTGTGCATGCTCCACACTTCACCGTCTTCTTCAGAACGATGCTGTACGACGCAGATTCCCTGACGAAGACTTTGGAAATCTTTCATGATCAGCCGCTGACAAAGCGGTATCACTTTGTTTTCGGTGATGGCCAGACAGATCACCGCGCTGTCAAGATCCGTGCGCATTCTCCGGAACCTGCCGCAAAACGAATTGCCATCTGGAAGGACAATGATCCAACCGACGAGTTTGCCCCGAATGTTCTTTCCTGTATTGTCTACAACGACGAAGGGCGCGGTGCCTTTCCCACTCTGAAGTCCGGCTTTGGCAAGCTGAATGGGGAAGCCATGGTGAAACTGGCCAACAGCATTCCCATCAAAGGCGGCAACGTGGTGAATGTGGTCTACGATGCCACCGCTCTGCGAATGTGGGTGACCTATGCCCGCGGAACTGAAGAAGCATGGCAGCGACCGTCGGTGTTTCTGGACCTGAACACGCCGGAGTTACTGAGGGCAGCCACAACAGCCAGCCCTGATAGGTAACCGCTGACAGGAGTGGTTGCTGTGGGTGGCCAGGTTGTCGCCACCGACCTGCTGTCACCTGATCCTGCTGTCACCTGAACCTGCTGTCACCTGAACCTGCTGCGTCCACCGACCCTCGCGATGTCTCGCGACTTGTCAGTGTTGGGCGGAAGGGTTGCATCAGAGTGCTTGCCGAAGATCGCTGCCGTTACCTCGCCTGTTGCACGTCTTCAGCAGTGCCGGCCCTGTCACTGACAGTGTCTTCTGCCCTTGCTGGTGTTCCGGAATCATCCGGACGTGCCGGGGCCAGCCAGATCACCAGCATGCCGAGGACGTAGACGAAGCCTGTGGCAAATCCAATGCGCGCATAGTCTCCCTGAAAGCTCTGCATCTGCAAACCCACGTACAACACCACTCCCGCAGCTGCGATGCGCCCGGAATTGAAGGAAATCCCGGAACCTGTTGAGCGAACAGCCACAGGAAACAATTCCGGAAGAAACAGGGGCAACCAGCCAAAATAGCTCACACCAAAGAACCCCAGCAGAAAGGTGCACCACGAAAACCACGGATCCCCGGGTGTCAGCTGAGTGAACAGCCATGTGCTGACCAGAAACGTCGCAAAGCTGATCAGGAAATACGAAAGTCGCCGCCCGACTATGCTGGCAATCAATCCTCCCAGCAGACTGCCCAGGATCGCACCACTGGAGCGGCTGACCATTTGCCAGGCCTTATCACGCGAAGTGGGACGCGGTTTCGCAGCAGAATTCACGCGACGTTCCGAGCCTGTTGATGTGGAGAAAGAATCGGCCCGCGGCTGCTCTACCGTCATACGTTCTGTGTCGGCCTGACGAGCGGCGTACTGATCGGTCCAGGGGATCACCCAGTTGGCATTGGCGGCGGTACCAATCACCGGGATAGAGCCCAACAGGATTCCGAGGCAGGTGCGAGGCAGCAGCGGTGGCTGAAACAGCTGCCGAATGGGTGAGATGTTCGCAGCAGGAGTGTCGGGGACTGCCACGGACCCTGAATCCGGAGCAAACGCATTCTGGTGAGCCCGGCGCCGCTGTTGCTCCTGTCTCCAGCGGGGAGATTCAGGAACCAGCAGCAGAATGATCAGTCCCGGCAGGGCGGGTGCACCACCGACAAGCAGAGTCCACCGCCAGGAATCGCCGGTGATCGGAAACACATAGCCGATCAACCCCAGCAGTACGAAACCAAAGTTGGCCGCGGTTCCAAGAAGTCCGGCGAGGAGCGGCCGTGATGTGCGTGGCCAGACTTCGGAGACGAGAGCGACAGCATTCGGCCAGGTACCACCAAAGCCCATGCAGGCGAAGAATCGCAGCACCCACATCACCCGGCTGTCCGTAACAAACCAGCCAACCAGAGTGAGCAGTGAAAAACACAGGACACTCCAGCCCAGTGCCCGAGTCCGTCCGGCCTTGTCTCCCAGCCACCCGAAACTCCAGCCACCAGCCGCAGCACCCAGCATGAACGCCGCCTGATTCCAGGCAAACCAGCGAGTGATCAGAGTTTCTGTGGCATCACGTCCCAGCAGCTCCTGCATCATCTGACGATGGATCAGCACAAACAGGGCATTCACCAGCCCGGCAAACATCCACGCCAGAAATGCGGCCAGCAGGATACTGCGGCGACTGGTCAGAGACAGTTCCTGCTGCTGGTGTTCCATCGAATTTCTCGCTGTCGTGATCTGAAGTGAGCCGTCGGATTGGTGTCACGTCAGAGTTGCCAAAGCGTGCGGCACGGTTTGCCTGCGGTATTTGGTTGCAGGCCCGCAGCTGTTTCCGGGAACCGGCAGCCGTGGTGCCATTCGCTGACGATACGAGATTTTCTGCGAATATCCAGTTGAAACGGGTTTTGAGTCTTCCCGGATGCGAATTGTCACGTGGCAAAATGACGGGGGATGACGAGTGAATCTGAACCGAGCCTGTGCACCGCTTTTTTAGGGCCTCTAACATCCGCGGAAAAAGTTCCCAGTTCCCATTCTCGTGCTCGTACTCGTACTCGTACTCG
>CAIYBH010000269.1 GCA_903924405.1 uncultured Planctomycetaceae bacterium
ACGCCGATGCAGACGAAGCCGTCGAAGTCGATGGTCCAGAGATGGATGAGGAAGCGGATGACGCTTCCGAGGTTGACGCTCCGGTGACGGAAGTTGACGCCGATGCAGACGAAGCCGCCGAAGTCGATGGTCCAGCCATGGACGAAGAAGCCGATGACGCTTCCGAGGTTGACGCTCCGGTGACGGAAGTTGACGCCGATGCAGACGAAGCCGTCGAAGTCGATGGTCCAGCCATGGACGAAGAAGCCGATGACGCTTCCGAGATCGACGCTCCGGTGACGGAAGTTGACGCGGATGCAGACGAAGCCGTCGAAGTCGATGGTCCAGAGATGGATGAGGAAGTTGATGAAGCTCCAGAGGTTGACACACCGGCGGATACTGAGGAGCCCGGCGACACGGACGCTCCGGAGAGCAACAATTCAGGGCTCACCAAGTCACCGCCTGACGCTGCTACTCTGGCGGCGAAAGCGGCTGAGAAGGCTGCACTACTTGGAAATAGAAGTGCACCCGAAGAAAAGGATGAACTCCTTGGCAATCGAACTTCACCGGACGACAAAGATGATGTCCTTGGAGATCGAACATCCACGATTCTTGACCCCATCGCGATTGGCGAAGCAGAAGAGCAGGACGAGGCTGCTGAAGTGGACGCTCCGGTGATCGATGAGGAAGCGGCTGAGGCTCCGGAAGTCGATGTTGTGGTCGTTCCGGATGTGGTCGACGAGGCTGCTGAAGTGGACGCTCCGGTGATCGACGAGGAAGCTGCTGAAGCTCCGGAAGTCGATGTTGTGGTCGTTCCGGATGTGGTCGACGAGGCTGCTGAAGTGGACGCTCCGGTGATTGATGAGGAAGCTGCTGAAGCTCCGGAAGTCGATGTTGTGGTCGTTCCGGATGTGGTCGACGAGGCTGCTGAAGTGGACGCTCCGGTGATCGACGAGGAATCCGCTGAAGCTCCGGAAGTCGATGTTGTGGTCGTTCCGGATGTGGTCGACGAGGCTGCTGAAGTGGACGCCCCGGTGATTGATGAGGAAGCTGCTGAAGCTCCGGAAGTCGATGTTGTGGTCGTTCCCGATATGGCCGATGAGGCTGCTGAAGTGGACGCTCCGGTGATCGATGAGGAATCCGCTGAAGCGACTGAAGTAAATGCACCGGTTGAATCGGAAGAGGAAGATGGTGTCGATCCGCAGCCGACCGAACCGACGACCACATCACTCAGAAAAACGGCACTGACTGCCCAGCAATTGGCCGCCAGGGCTGCTGCGAAAGCGGCATTGTTGGGGAATCGAAGGTCGAGAGTGATCGATTCCGTAGCCCCCAATAACAAGCCAGCCACGGACGCCAATGAGGCTCATTCGGAAGCACCTGTTGGACGTAGTCCTTTGAAGAAGGTGGCACCGGACAGTAGCGTCACGGCGGCAAAGTCCGCGGAGAAGGCGGCGTTGTTGGGTAACAGGAATTCGAAAACGACTGGCTCGATTGCTTCGGCCAAAGTGGCCCCTGCTGAGGTTGAGGAATCGGTGGTTGTCGAGACTGTGATCACAGAGCCACTGGTGATTGAAACTGTGTCAGAGGCTCAGACTGACACCGCTGTTGAAAAAACAACAGTTGTGAATGGAAAGGGCGGGCTTCGGTCTGCTCGAAGCTCTGTGAAACCAGCAGCGACTCCGGGTAAGACCGGTGTCAGCACCGGCAAAGGGGCTTCGGGATCTGGTCGAGCCAGGAACTCTGCCTATCGCGGGTTGACGCGTCCGCGAGGAGAGCAGTGATTCAGGGGCGTCCTGAGATTCGATCCGTCCTCCCTGTGAGGGTATGTTGAAAACTGTGCCAACATGGACCGAGAGGCCCGCGACGAAAGTTGCGGGCCTCTTTTTTTGGTGCGTTGGAAAGGTGCTAAGCGTGGAAAGAGTTGCGTTTCGCTCCAGCAGCCTATGCTTGCTGGTTTTCCGGCTGCGGTGAGAACAACGTTCTGTGAAGGCTTTTGCAGGTTTCAGGGCCTTGCCGCATCGCGGGAATTCCAGAAGGTGCTGGGCGTCGCAAAGGAGAGCAACTGTGCATCGTTTCTCCGTGCGGTGCTGCCTCAAATGTGTAAAGTTTTCTGAACGTTAGGTGCTGATTGGTGTGAAGCGTTGTTTGCGTTCGGGTTTTTCTGATCAGGCGGGAGTTTTCCAGCGTGATGAGTTTCTGAGTCACCAGGATGAATCCTGAGTGAAAAACGAGCTGCAAAACCGGCACCAAAGTCACTTTTCGCTGGATTTAAGATAAGAACCTCTTTAGGTCTTGAATTATTCGAGTTTCGAAAATTGAACGACGTGGAATGGCGCTGTTTTTGCCTTGTAAGACCACCGTCTATGGCTGGTCTTCCCGAGGGAGGACTCAGATTTCCGAGCGTCATTCGGTCAGTTCGTGTGTGTGTTGCCCGTACTTCTGGCGGAAACCAGGCAACCGACACGGCTTGATGATGAGGGCGTCGCAGAGATGTGGTTCCAGGGGGCATTCCAGTCTGGTTTGGCGAGCGGTTTTTCATTCAGTTTTGGGAAGGCAGCGACATGTCGCGTACAGAGATGTATGCCTCCACATCAGCGACGGGTGCGGGGCAAGTGATAAGACCTGAAAGATGCGGGGGTATTATGAAGATGCTCTGCGGTATGACGTCCGGAGGAAGCTGGATTCGGGGGCTGGGACTGGCAGGGAGGTCGTTGGCGATACTGGGTGTTGCAGGGCTTGGCTGTCTGCCTGCTGTTGGTCAGGAAGTGACTCAGGCACCGGCAGTGGAATCAGCGATTCCAACAAAGCCAGGGGATGTCCTGGCAGTTGAGGGTGTGGGAGGAAACGCGGTAGTACTGGATCCCGACGCGGGATTCGGGAATATCGCTGCGGATAGTTTTTTTGCGGAGTCTGAACACCGGGCAAAAGTGACGAACATCCGTGCACCGGGAAAGCTTGGTGGCTGGACGGTGGATCTTGGTGATGTGGGTCTGCACATCAATGATTTTGAAATCCCGAATGGTTTTGGGAATGCGGTCGACCTGAACGGAACTCGGTCCGGGTCTATATTCCAGTCGATTCCCGTCAAGGTGGGTGTTCCCTATCGCATTCAGTTCCTGATGTCCGGGAACTGGACGACCAACCCTGGTCGTCCTCGCACTCTGACCGTTCGCTATGGGAATGAGAAGGCGACCTTCACGGTGAACAAGCCGGCCACGTGGTCGGTTTCAAACATGCATTGGGAATCGAAGACGATCGAATTCACGGCACAGCGTGATGTGATCGGCTTGCGATTTTCATCGGACAGTGCCGGCATGCCGGACGGTCCGGTCATTTGTCAGGTTCAGGTGATGTCCCCCCTGACACCTCCGGGGGCGCTCGATTCGATTCCAGTGCCGCTGCCCCCGAATCTTTCCGAGTTCGTCGTGGATAAGGACAAGGCAATCGCGCTGGGCAAGGCGTTGTTCTGGGACATGCAGGTTGGCAGTGATGGGCGAACAGCCTGTGCGAGCTGTCACTGGAATGCTGGCGCGGACATTCGTACGACGAACGGGCTGCATCCTGGTGCTGCAGGCCGCAGTTTCCGGGGCGTAAATAAGACTGTGCACGCGTCGGACTTTCCGTTCCATCGGTTTGCCGATCCGACGGTTCCCGGGGACAACACTTCGAATCCAATCACATTTGATTCATCAGAAATCTTTGGCTCACAAGGCGTCGTCACGAAGAACTTTCTGGCCATCAATCCGGGAAGTGCGATTGACTTCGGAGTTGCTGCGGTCAACGAAATCTTCAGCAAGCAGGGTGTGAATACTCGCCAGGTGACGGTGAGGAACGCTCCTACATCTGTGAATGCGATCTTTTTTGATCGATCATTCTGGGATGGTCGGGCAAACCGCTACTTCAATGGGGTGAATCCTTTTGGCGAGTTGGACCCCAGCGCCAGTGTTCTGAAAGCAAATGCCGCTGGTGGCGTCGAATCCGTAAAAATCCGTCTGGACAATGCAGCGCTGGCGTCTCAGGCTGTGGGACCATCGAACAGCGATGTGGAGATGGCGTGGAACGGGCGAGCATTTGCGGAGCTGGCGCGGAAGTTGTTCGCGCTTCAGCCACTTGCTGAACAGGCCGTCGCTGTTGATGACAGTGTGCTCTGGGCGTACCGGGATTCCTCAGGAAAAGGGCTGGATCCTTCCCGCGCGGCTTACACGCAGCTGATCCGCGAGGCGTTTCGCCCGGAGTGGTGGTCTGGCACATCGATTACCAGTGACGGTTACACACAGATGGAAGCCAACTTCTCGCTGTTCTGGGGATTGGCGATCATGATGTATGAATCAACACTGATTTCAGATGAGACACCGTATGATCGGTACGCACGCGGAGACGCAACCGCGCTGACTGCCACTGCGAAGGAAGGTCTGCGGATTTTCATGCAGGAAGGTCAGTGCATCAATTGCCATCACGGTCCTGAATTCGCAGGGGCGACGGTCAGCACTCTGCGAGGCGTTCTTTCCAGTGACGGCCTGGTCTCGCTGATGCCGATGCGTCAGGGATTGGCCTTCTATGACGAAGGGTTCTACAACATTGGTGTCCGTTCCACAGCTGAAGACCTCGGTGTTGGTGCAGCACATCCACTGTTTGGCCCACTGTCTTACAGTCGTCAGGAGCAGGCCGGACGAAATCCGGATCCACAGCACGTTGTTGCACCGGACGCCCGAGTTGCTGTAGATGGGGCTTTTAAGTCACCGACGCTGCGAAACGTTGAACTGACCGGGCCTTACATGCACAACGGGGGGATGAAGTCGCTCACTGAGGTTGTGGAGTTCTACACTCGCGGAGCAGACTTCCGTCACGCCAACGTGCAGAACCTGGCACCGGACGTCAGTGGGATCGGGAACCTTCAGGGTAATCCAGCAGCCATCGCGGCTGTGGTGGAATTCATGGAGCACCTGACCGACCAGCGTGTGAAGTACCAGAAGGCGCCGTTCGACCATCCGGAACTGGTTCTTCCTGATGGCCACGACGATGTGGAGAGTCACGTAGCTCTGGACAGACTGTTTTTGTTGCCGGCGACAGGCCGCAATGGTGGAGCAGCTTTGAAGACCTTTGTGGAGGCTCTTGAAAGCGGCCCGGGTTTGCAGCCCTTGTCAGTGACTCCGGCAACAGCACCAGCTGTTGCGGCACCTGTCGAGCCAGCCGCGGCACCTCCGGCAGTTGAAGCTCCTGAGGTCGTATCCGCGACGGACGTTGCAGAGATAATTGACCTGCCAGTCGCGCCCTGAGCGTTCCTTTAGTCTCCGGTTGTTCCGGCAGTCATAATGCTGGTGCACCGAATACGGTCTCTGTTTTCCCTGAACCGCCTGTGTTGTGCCCGGATCAAACCGGCAGCATCAACCCCGTCGAGCGGGGCACTGTTAACGATCTGAGAGGCCAGCAGCCTGCTGCTGGCCTCTCGGTGTTTCCACCAGGTTCTGTTGAATCAGATTCAGCAGAACATCCTCGAACTGGGCCCATGCGGCATCGGCTGTTAATTCAGCAGGTATCGCCAATGTGATAATCTGCGTCCTGGTCAGTGAGGCCAGATAGAACTCCAGCGTGCCCTCATTGACGTCCTCCGGGAACGCAAACTGTTTCAGTTCTGCGGCTTCCGCGACCTGCTGCACCAGCGGTCGACAGCTTTTGTCTGAACCGATGGCGCCGCGTTTTCCGGGAATGGTTCGCAGGTGGATGACTCGCTGCGGCTTCTGATCCGCCAGCATGTTCAGCAGGAAAGCAACTTCCGGAATGGCTGCCGATGCGGCCGTTCCCGCGCTGGCCGGAAACCCGCGATTCACATTGTCGCCATTGCCATTGACTGGCTTCAGGATTGCCTGTCCATCCGGATTGAGTGTTCGCAGAAGAGTCGTGCGGAATCCTCCGAGGATCAGGCTGTTTTCGTTCAGGTGAGCGGCCAGTCGCTCCGTCAGTTGAATGGCCGCTGGTTCGTGACCGACCGCGCTCCCGACGATGAGTGTATGAAAGCCTTCCTCACCACTGGTTGCCACTTGAAACGACCGTCCTCCGGCAGTTTTTCCAACGGTTGTCCAGAGCAGGGCACCTGGTGGCTTCATGGCGAACTGCAGGGGCCCCGAACTCGGGCTGACGGCCGGATCTCCGGGAGGCTTCAGGGTGGCGATTGGAGTGTCTGTGCGGGTTCCGGCATCGGCCTGCGCCAACTGCGGGGTCTCGGTGGCCGACGTTGTCGGCATGTCTGGCTTTGTCGCAGGTGTATCGGCAGCGACCTGAGCTTCAGAACTGCCCGTGGCTGTTGTCACGGGAGTTGTGTTCGTGACGCTGGTCGGCATTGATAATGCGCTGTCGGCAGCAGGTGATGCCGAGGCGGTCTGCCTGGCGGAGTCCTGTGGCATCGCGGTATTGGCGGCGTCGACGCTCACGGCGACTGACGGAGATGCTGCCGGGGGCTGCGCGATGTCAGCGGCAGACACTTCTGTCGGACGATTTTCGAGGGCACTGGAGCTGCCGTTCGCGCTCCTGACCTCGGGTTTTGTAGACGGCAGGGGTTGTGCAGCGGCGACCTCAGCAGACGCAGCAGCCGGGGGCATATCGAAATCGGGAACTTCGTCGGACGCGGTGTTGGCTGCCGCGGCCCGGTCAGCCGACTGCAGCGCGGCGAATTGTGCCGTTGTGAGGTTCCCTGTGGGAAACGTCTGTGGCAGTGACTGACAGCCGCAGAAGGCCGTCAGCAGCAGTGTGGCGCAGCAGGCGGCGGAACGATTCTGAGCCGTGTGGCGAAGCAACGATGTCATGGAAGACTCCGTGGGGATGGAGGCAGGACGACGTGTCAGAGTAGAAAAGAGCGATTGGTGGAGTTTCATCGCTGATTTCCGCAGGGCACTCCACCCAGCTTCGATCAGCATCACTCCGGTCAGATGCCGTTCTCAGCGATCCATTCCGAGGCGGCCACAGAGTTCATGGAATTGCTCCTGAAACTCTTCACTGGAACTGTGCACATGTTCGGCTTCTGTGATGAACCGCATGTCCTCAATCAGAGGGACGCCTCCGGCCTTCAGAGCCTGCTCGCAGCGGACATTTCGTTTGCCGTAGGCGAACAGCAGCTTATGTTCATCGAGCTGAACTTCGAGAGGCATGCCTGGGTTCAGCACCGCGATGCCGCAGCAGCCATCGTCCAGTAACAGATTCTCGTAGTCATAAAGGATGCTCTGCAAAACCGGCATGTCGATCTGTTCGCGGTAAAAATCGGCATGGTTACCATGATTCTTATCGTGACTCGTTTCCAGAACGACATCGACCGTCTCTCCCAGTGGTTCCAGCATGGAGAGAAAGGCGTCAAACAACTGTTCGCGAGAGACGGAGGCCATGAGGACGGGGATTCGGGCTCTGGTTTCCTGATCGACATACCACTCATGTCGGTACCCGGCGCGTGGAACGATCTGCGGGCAATACGCGGGGCGGATGGCATCGGTCAGCAGGAAGTCACCGTACTGAGCGATGCTCATGTGGGCTTCCAGTTGCTCCTCCGTCAGGTTTCTGAAGCTGCTGGTCGTACTGGAAGCGGTACCATCGCGATAACCCGACTTCAGAAAGTTTCTCAGGAAACCCATGACTACTGTTCCGCGCTTGAATGAACAATCCACCCTTCTGTGAGAACTTAGCACTGGAAGTGGCGAACGCGGTTCCAAATTGCCGGAAACGGTAATTTTTGCGTCCTGTGGTGGATACGGGGAATGGACGTGCCGCAGGAACAACCTGTTCCGTCCGTCGTGAAAACTGATACAATCAGATTCGCTGTCGTAATTCTTCGATTCGGTAAGCCCGGACTCCTGCAGCAGATCCTCGTTCATGCTGACCACTGGCCTGACATTCGTTCGCCTCATGCAAGGTCTGCTGGTCCTTGTCGCAGCAGGATACCCCGTGTGGAGGCTGGCTGCCGATCCCGGCGATGAAACACGGGCCGTCACGGCGCAGGAAACAGCGAGGGAATCCCGGTTGCCTCAGTCCCGGGAAGACTGGTATCGAATAGAGTTTTCCGGCCAGCCAGCCGGCTACGAGCTGGTCAGCGTGACGCCTGTGACGCGAAATGAACTACCGGACTTCGTGAGTGCCTCTGTAACGACCTCCGATGGGCTGTTGAAACGGGTCCGGGAAACGCATCTGCGTCTGCAGCGTTTCAGCCGCGTGATTTCGCTCTCCGCAAGGTTGAAAACGATAGAGACTGTCAGGGGGAAGCTGTTAGCGTGGGAATTGAATCGAAGTGCAGCTGATGGGACGATCCTGGAGCGATCCGGTTACTGGGATGCAGAACGGTCGCAACTTGTGATGACGGAGGGCACCGGGGCACGCGCGAAGACGACTCGAGTACCAGCGGACGACATTCCTGCTTCACCGGTGATTTCGGGCTGGGTGGTGGCCGCATTAGCGGGCAGCAGAGAAGTGTTGAATACCTCTGTGCTGTTTCCGGAAACGGGGGCTGTTGCCGGGATTCAGCTTTCTCGAACGGGGTCGAGCAGTTTGCCCGGGGCCGATGGTGATCAGATACCGGTCAAGCATTACGTCTGGCAGCCGATTGGGCGGAACGACTTACGGACGGAGGCTTTTGCTGATGGTGAGGGCACTGTGATGCAGATCCGGCAGCCGCTGCTTGGCCAGACATTGAGTCTGATTCGAGCGACTCCGGAAATTGCACTGGGATTCAGCAACCAGGAGGCACTGGACCTTCAGATCCAGACCTTGCTGCCGGTTCTGGGATCGATTCCGGATGCATTTCCCAAAGCGGGGGTGCGACTGAAACTGGTTCGCCGATCCGGAGATTTGCTGCTGTTGCCGAACTCGGATTTCCAGCGGGTTGAGGCGGTGGAGCCGGAGTCACTGGTGGTCCGACTTCTGCGGCCTGAGTGGGATGACGGCAAAACGGAGCGAGCGTCCGGGGCGCGGGGCAACAGCGGTCTGACGAAGTTCCTGTCCGCCAGTCGCTGGATTGAATGTGAGAATCCGGAGCTGCGTCGCATGGCGTTGATTGTGACGGGCACGGCTGCAACTGATCGCGAGAAATGTCTCAGGCTGCAGCAGTACGTATGGAAAAAAATGCGTTTTTCGCCCTTTTCAACACAACTGATTCCGGCGACGACAATTGCCAGAAAGCTGGAGGGTGACTGTACCGAGCATGCCGTGCTGCTGTGCACACTGCTGCGAAGTCAGGGCATTCCGGCTCGGGTTGCCGCTGGCTTTGTCTATGTTGCCGAGGGTCCCGCTTTTGCTCCGCATATGTGGGTGGAAGCGCTGGTTGAAGAAGAGTGGATGCCACTGGATTCGACTCGAGGAGATCGCGAGTTGGTTCCGGGCTATCTGAAGGTCAGTGAATCCGCGCTGAGCGACGATGCCTCTGGGGCTGCGAGTCTGTTTGCACCGCTCCTCGATTTCGCGGGGCGAGTCACAGTGGAAGTGCTGCCGGATTGAAGAGTTTGAGCCTGCTGTTGGCTGTAGTCAGCAGCCGCCGAAGCAGCGTCGGGCAGTGTGGTCCTATTATGTCGGACGACTTTTATCAAGGCCCAGGAGAGCCAGGCTGTCGCGGTTAATCATTGATTCCACAGCTTCTGTATTCAGTCGCGGGAGTTGGGTGCCTTCCAGCATCTGATTCAGGGTCCTTAAGCCATTGACAGACGCCTTGACGGTGGTGAAGGGATAATCCGTTCCGAAAAGAATTTTGTTCCAGACTCCATATTCCTGCACCAGCATCAGACTCTGGTACAGTTGAAAGGGTCTGTAATGCAGCGCGGAGATGTCTGCGTACAAGTTCGGATGTTTTCGAATGACGGCGATGCATTCGCCTTCCCACGGATGTCCGAGGTGGGCGAGGATCATCTTCACCTCGGGGAATCTGGTCGCAACAGGATCGAGATGTCGTGGAAATGTGAATTCAATCGGGGCCTGCGAGATGAAGGTTGTGCCCGTATGCAGCAGAACGGGCAACTGATGACGTTCCGCATACCGCCACAGTTCATTCAATCGTTCGTCATTGGGATGAAATCCTGCGTACATGGGCATCAGCTTGATACCACGCAGTCCGAGTTCCTGATGTCCCATCTGCATTTCACGCTGCCAGCCGGGCTGGGTGGGATCCAGCGACAGAAATCCGATCAGATGATCGGGATGAGCTGATACGTAAGCCTGCACATCACGATCATCAACCCAGAGTCCACTGAGGGCTGCTTTACCACCGAAGACGATGGTGCGAACATCCGGGAAAGAAGATTGCCGGTAATCTTCAAAGCGTACCGTCAGATCGACTTCGGTTCCCGCGCGTGCTCGTCGTGCCTGTTCCCTGAAGTCGTCCTGAAAGTGTTCGGGATAACGCCAGTAGTGGCTGTGAACATCAATGATTGGCATCTTGTTTTCCGAAACGATTACGGGGACTGACTGTGCTGGTGCTGGCGATGCATTCCAGAGGGCGAAGCGTTCACGGGTGAGTTTTTGGACTTCGGGGTTGAAGTGGACTTGTTCCGGGGAGCGGTATTTCGGATTCGATTTTCCTGAGGACAACAACCGACCAGAGGACTGCGGCGGTGGCGAGGACACCACAATTAATCCGGAAGATCGGGTCCCATTGGTCTCGTCCCGTGAAGCCCTGCGTTCCCAGCCAGTCGGCGAGTGCCCCCGCGAGATACTGCGAGGCGATGGCGCCGATGACGCCCATGGAATTCATCAGTCCGAACAGAGCGCCGACATGCTGACCGCTGATGCCGATGGAGCAGGACCACCACAGAGACTGAGTGGCCTGGGTCGCAAAGCAGGAGCCAGCGGTCAGCAGGACGGCCTGCCACGAGTCTGTGGATCGCAGGGCCAGAATCAGCAACAGCATGGCGATGAAAAAGCAAATCGCCCCGAATGCCCGGCGTCTGCCGATCGACACCGTGATGTTCAGGGCATCGACCAGCCAGCCACCTGTGAATGTTCCAATCGCGGCGAAGGACAGGACGACGCTGGACATCAGTCCCGCCTCCGTCTGTGCCACGCGTCTGGCTTCCTGAAGATACTTTGGAAACCATGAAAAGTAGATGTAGCTGTTGAATGAGGCACAGATCATGATGGCGCTGAGCAGCAGGATTCCCGGATTGCGAAGGACCTGCGACCACGGGATCGGGGCTGCGGGGGGCAGTGTTGGAGAGCCTTCACTGATATAGCGAGCTTCTGCCGGCGTGACTGCCGGATGCTCCAGCGGTTCGTCCCGAAACCACAGGTAGAATCCAAGTGCCCAGAAGAATCCGATGGATCCAAACACCGCAAATGTCGCACGCCAGCCCACAGTCTGAATCAGCAGTGCGGCGAGAAAAGGAGCAATCGCACCTCCGGTCTGCGAGGCTGCCAGGAGTATTCCCTGAACGCGTCCTCGTTCATGCCCGGGAAACCATCGCGAGACCACTCGAGCTGCGTTCGGGAATGCCCCGGCTTCCCCGGCGCCGAACAGAAACCGGACAGGGATCAGCATCCAGAGCGATGAGCAGGCACCCGTGATTATGGTGAATGCCGACCACCAGAGCGAGATTCGGGTCAGCACGCGACGGGCACCAAGAATATCTCCCCAGTGACCAGTGGGAATCTCGAACAGGCCATAGGCCAGAGTGAAGGCCATCAGGACATAACTGACCTCGGTATTGCTGAGCCCGAGATCACGCTGAATCGCAGGCAACGCCGCGGAAATACAGACACGGTCGAGGTACAGAATCGCGGCGAGAGAGCACAGCCAGGCGAGCACGAGAAATCTTACGCGTCCAACGGCCGTGCCGGCAGCGGTCAAGGATGGACTCCCGTGCTGAGTCGCCTGAGTCATAGGGAATCTCTCTGGTGCGGGGCGTGAACTGATTTGTGAAGCAGGCCGCAATCCGGGGTGTCACCTCTCCTGAAACACTCCCGCTGTCTCGCATCATGTCCGGCGATCGCCGGAGGAACAAGTCCGGGCCTGTGATTCTGTGCGGGAATCTGAACTTCACGAGTGGTGCCTGACCGACTGATTTGCCGGCAGCCCCGCGGGGCGATACAACACCGTTCCTGTCTGTTTTTCAGTCCGGAGCAGGACGTACGGTGGTATGTTCTGAGGCTGCTGACGACTGTTCCTGCGACGAGGTGTTCAGAGTGTGGGTGCGCCAGATTCCGTTTCGAGTGGATATTGCTGGTATCATCGAGATCATGGGGTCTTCGTTGTACAGCCGCATGGACACACCGATTCGGGAGTTGATTCAGAACGCGCATGATGCGGTGATGCGTCGTCGAAACCGGGACCTGAGTTTTCGTGGTCGGATTGATATTCGACAGGACCCGGAGCAGGGTACGCTGTCGTTTTCTGACGACGGTATCGGACTTAGTGCTGCCGACGCGGAACACTACCTTGGAACTCTGGGGATTGGCATCACCGGTCTGCTCAAGGGACGCGGTTCGGAAGAGCAGCGAGCTGTCGTTCAGGGTGATGCGCAGGGGTTAATTGGTCAGTTCGGCATAGGTTTGTTCAGCGCGTTCATGCTGTCAGATTTGCTGCGGGTGGAAAGTCGTCGCGAAGATTGTGACGAAGGCATTTGCTGGGAAGCGGGACCGGGATCCGATATTCAGCTGTCATCCACCGATCAGACGCGAATCGGCACCACAGTGACTCTGCGACTGAAGCCCCAGTTCCGCCATTATGCAGAATCTCCGGATGCATTGGAAAACGCAATTCGTGAATTCGCGGATTTTCTGAATGTGCCGATTCATCTGAACGATAGCCCGGCACGCATTAATGTGATCAACGTTGCGTGGTTCGAACCCACGCCGGATGCTGATGCCGTCGAGATGGCTCTGGCCAATTATTTCAATGAATCACCGCTGGATGTCATCCCGATTCGGATTGAAAAACCGCTGTCGATTGCCGGTGCCCTGTACATTTCTCCTCAGCGAACACCGGGATTTGCCGACGAAGCCACGGTGGCGATCACCATTCGCCGCATGGTGATTTCACGCCGCGTTCGCGACCTTCTGCCATCGTGGGGCAGTTTTTTTCGAGGCGTCCTGGAACTGGAGGACAGCACGCCAACCGCCAGTCGGGAAGATCTCGTTCGCGATGACCGATTTCGTTTGCTGCGTTCAACTCTTGAAGAGTTTCTGCTGTCGCATCTGGAGACCATGGCGGATGATCAGCCCGGCCGGCTGGAAGCCATTGTCAACTGGCATCGCTACCATTTTGCCGGAGCAGCGCTCAGCGAGGTCGCACTGCGACAACTGATGCGCAGAGTCTATCGTTTCAGCACGTCTCAGGGACCCATGCTGCTGGATGAAATCCTGCAGAAGAGTGTGGCTGATGCAATTCATGAAGCGGATGCTGAGTATGTCGTCTGGTACAATGCGGATCGGCGACAGGAACGCTATCTGGACGAACTGTTCGCCCGTGTGCCCGTCCCCTGTGTGCATACCTGCCGAAGTTTCGAAGAAAGCCTGCTTGCGGCCATGATTGCGGATCAGGGCAACGACACCATTGATCTGCGTCAGGCCACTCCTTCGTCCGCCAATTTTGCGACCACCGTGATGGGCATGGCCAATCCGGAAGATGTGCCGGAGTCGTGGCATGAATTCTTTCGCTGCACCGACGCACGCATCATGCTGGCGTCATTTCAGCATGGTACTCCTGTGGCTGCCTTTCTGAATGAACGGTACGAACTGGCCCAGACGTTTGAAGACCTGCGGCGGGATGGTGATATTCCACAGGGATTTCAGCGGCTGATTGATGCTCACTTTCGAACGGCGCCGGCCGGCAGAAATGAAGTGGTGCTGAACCGGGATCATCGACTGGTTCAGCGGGCTTTGCGCAACGGTCCACGCAGTCCTCTGGCCAGCGTTCTGAGGCTGCTGGTGCTGAACTCGTTGACGGCGGCCGGAGCCGGCCGATCCCGCGAAGCCGCAGGGATTCAGAACGAAGATCTGGACTGGATCGCAGATGCTCTGTGGGGCCAGTCGTAAGCCTCTGTTCGTCTTCAGTCGCCTGCCCGGCTTCCCACGTGTGGCTGGCCCGGAACATTCTCAGTCAAACAGTGACTTCTGGCGGGTTAATGCCGGTCCGGACTCACCTGGCCATGCCGGCAGATCAGGTAGTTCGCGGCAGTGCTGCTGAATGGCTCGATGCATACGGCGAGCAAAGTCCGGGGCGAAGCGGTCGTCAGGAGCGTGTGTGAAGATCAGCGGCTGCAGGCCATCCTGGAGCCAGCCTGCCACCACCGGCGCCCACTCGGCAATCCATGGTTGCACTTCCTCCAGAGTGTTGCGACCGATGAAACGCAGAAATGGATGACGCCCGGTGACCGTGCGACGAAGCGGAGTGCGCGGCTTGCGTGTCTGGGAGATTTTCTCGATCTCGTCGGCAGGTGGTTTTGAGTACAACGGGCGGCTGTCAAAGATGACGTAGTCGATGTTGCGGCGGCGGAGCTGTTCAACCAGCCAGGTTTCCTGATCCGCGTGATCAAACCAGTCGTGGTGGCGGACCTCCAGGGCCCATGGCAGGTCGGCAGGCAGCAGGGTCAGAAAACGTTCAAGGACAGAGGCTTCCTGGCGTGAAAAATCGGGAGGCAACTGAATGAACGATGGCCCGAGAACTCCGGCCGCCTGCAGCACACCCGTGATCTGCAGAAATGCATTCAGCTCAGCATCCACACGATGCAGTCGGTGGTCTTGGGTAATGCTGCGAGGAACTTTCAGGCAGAAACGGAAGTCCGGAGAAACAGACTCTGCCCAGCGTCGAACGAGGTCGAGTGCCGGAATCGCATAGAAAGTGCTGTTCACCTCCACCGTGCTGAAGACTGACGAGTACTGGCCGAGCCAGTCCCGGCGGACGGCATTCGCTTTGTAAAGGCTGCCCTTCCAGTGTTCGCAGGCCCAGACGGGGCAGCCGATTCGCAGGAGTGGACTGACGACAGACATAGCAGAGACCAGGTTCTCTGAAGCACTGTGGAGATCATCCGCCGGCCGTGAATTGACGCAGGTTGCAAGCAGTGCACCCCGTCGTCGACTCACCATCATGCCTGAGCTGACAAGGCGAATGAGAAGACCGGAGGATACTGTCGTTTTACACTCGATGGAAATCAGGCGACAGGGCGACAGGCAGTGCTTGTCGCGACCGGGCCGGTTTCAGCTGGGATGGGCTTGCGCAGTTCGCCGACCGAGGGGTTTGATGTTGTCTGAGAGTGGGGCCGTTCGATGGACATTTCCCGAGGTGGTTCAGGCGGCTTCCTCGTCGTCCTCCTCCGGGAAAGGCAATTGTGCGATGGCTGGAAGTTTTGGTTTGCGTCTTAATGTGGAGTAGTTGGGCAAATCCTCCATTTGCCGCAATCCGAACATTGTCAGAAACTGTCGCGTGGTTTCATAGAGGAAGGGACGCCCGAGGGAATCATCTTCACCGGCAATACGAATCAGACCGCGGTCCATCAGCTGACGAATCATTTCCGCGGACTGAACACCACGAATCGCCTCCACGTCGGCCCGCGTTACAGGCTGTTGGTAAGCAATAATGGTCAGAGACTCCATCATGGCTGCCGAGAGCTTCATTTCTGCCTGGCGATTGTGCAGACGATCCATCCATGGTGACAGCGACGCACGAGTCATCAGCAGATACCCGGCTGCGGTCTGTTCGACGCGAAACGCGGAACGTGTCCGATCATAGCTTTCGTTCAGAATTGTCAGCAATTGCTGGACTTCACGCGCATCAATCAGACGTGCGATCTGAGCCAGTTTTTTTGCCGGGGTGGCACTTTCAGCGATCATCAGGGCCGCTTCCAGCCGCGCCAGACGGATGGAACGCACCACACCGCCGTCCGGAAGAATCTGCAGGCCATGTTTCAGTGTCGCTGAGCGAGTACTGCGGAACAACGCCAGTCGTTCACGTTCAGTGCGTGCCGGAACCAGCGAGCGATGCTGAGAACCGCTGCCGTTCACGGACCCTGACAGAGTCTGCTGGCGTGGAGATAACGGCAAAGCACGGGGGAACATACGGACAACTCTAATCTGCATCGGAAGGGACAGCAGGGACTACTCACCATCGTGATTTCAGGCTACCTGCTGGCGAACTGATCGCTGCAACAGGCATGGGATTCGGGAGACATCCGGGGAGTGGTCTGGATCCTGATGGTGGAATGTCAGACGATCCATCGTTGAGCAAGCGACTGGTGCGAAGGACGGCGCACAACAACGACATTGAACGGTGCCGAGCTACCGAATTTACTTTTGGGCGGCAGCCTGTCTCCATGCTGTTACCTGCTGCAGAACGTCCTCCGCGCATTCTGCTCTGGTCTGCCCCACGGCCTCGAATCGATACCGCATCAGATCCGTATCACCCCGGAAGAAGGCCGCGAAGCCCACGGGAGCTGCTTCACTCGCATCAAACCACATGGTTCGAATGGCCCCCATGGCATTCAGTTGTCGGACAATGATCTCCGAATCCGGACCGATCGGGTTGGATTGGTCAGCTGCTTCTGGTTGCACGGGCGGTTTGGAATTTCCGCGGGATTCGAAGGCTGAGCGATTGTCGCGGGAGCCGACCTCGTCGGCAGGTGCAGGTGTCTCGGCGAAGATGTCACTGGTGTCGTCGGACTCTGCGTCGCGAGTTCGTCGCGGCTTCGACTTTGCGGGAGGGGCGTCTGTCAGTGGACCTTCATCGGAAAAGGAAAATTCCTCGTCATTCGAACGTGGCTCGCGGGCTCCGGACGGTTTTTCGTCCTCGTCGCCAGCAAAAAGTCCATCTGATTCGGCTGGAAACTCAAATTCTGTCGAATCTGCCCCCTGCGCCATTGTGTCGGAGATTCCGGACGTCTGACCTGGCGGGCGCAGGAGTGCAATTGCCGGCACAATAATGAGCGGCAGAGTCATCAGAAAGGTTGAGAGTAAGCCGCTGCGAGACGAGTCCATTCCGGCGACCTCGGTAGCGAATATCATTTTGCCCGTCCATCAGGCAAATCCTGCCGGACTTTAGGTGATTCCGCAAATTGTCACAATTCCAGTTTTTCACTTCCAGGCAAGGCGTATTTTCCTGTAGAAGACTGCCGATCGGGTATGCCGACCGGCAGTTTCTGCCGCAAGGCGTGGGTGCGGGGTGCGCGAGGCACGGAAAATGACAACTGTAAAGTCTTCATTTGCGGGCTTTGGCTGTTGTATACTTTTCCTCGAGCGATTGGCTGATGCAGGTCGGTGGAAAACTGCGATGGAATGACATGGACGCCATGCAGGTCACGCGGTGAGACGGCGGTACGAACAGGCATTCGTCGACGTCGGGCCGGGCCGGCAGGGCATCTCTGTTCGGGAGTGTTGTGGGATGAACGCTGAGCGTAGCAGGGGTGGATTTGGGCTGAGTCGCAGAGAATTCTCGGCACTCCTGGCGTCTGCAGGAGCTTATGTCGGCCAGACAGTTTGGGCACCGAATTCGTGTGCTGTTGAGCCGAACGAAAATGAGCATCCGTTGGCGCCCGCGCTGAGTGCTGCCAGAGCCTGTCTGCGGCGTGCGAAAGCCATGAGCGGCTATGAGTGCAAATTTTCCAAGAAGGAAGTCGTCGATGACGACATGATCGCCCAGACGATCAAACTGAAGATCCGTCACGAGCCATTCAGTGTTTACATGCTGTTTCAGGAGCCTCGCCCAGGTCGCGAGGTGATCTTTGTCGAAGGACAAAACGAAAACAAACTGCTGGTCCACGAAACCGGATTGGCAGCGCTGATTGGTACCCTCCGGTTGTCTCCGGACGACCCCAAAGTTCTCGCCGAAAACCGTTATCCCATCACCCGTGCCGGGCTGGCCAATATGGTGGACGCCGTCATCACTCAGTGGGAGACGGAACTGAAATACGGCGAATCTGATGTGCGCTACTTTGAAGATGCCAAAGCCGGGGAATACACCTGTCGCGTCATCGAAAACAGTCACCCTGAGCCGCGCAAGCAGTTCCCCTTCCAGATGACTCGACTGTGGATCGATCAGAAATCGGGCCTGGCAGTTCGTGTGCAGCAGTTTGGGTTTCCGAAGAAAAAGGACGCCAAACCACCCGTGGTGGAAGACTACCTGTTCACGGACATCCAGCCGGACATCCGCTTGTCCGACCGCGATTTCGACAAGGACAATCCCAACTACAATTTCTGAATTGCAGGGGGATCCTGAGCTGTAGCGGACTGCTGTCGACGGCAGTCATCAGAGGCATTCCGATGCGGTGTGGCAACGTGCCATCGCACAAGGGGTGGGCGGGTTGAAACGCGGCAGAGGCTGCCGTGCAGGATCAGCTCAGGGCTGTCGGCATCAACCACCAGTTGCCGCACCGATGGCCGCATCAAGTTCGCTCAGGCCTTTAGTCACGTCGATTTCGTAGAACCCAGCGTGATAATGAGTCACCTTGCCGTCCGGGCTGATAACAATCCAGAGCGGCAGTTGACCGCGACTGTCACGTGGATCGCCGAGTGACTTCAGCAGTGAGCCATCGTCGTGACCGATGGGGTAGCTGAGGTTCATGAATTCAGAGAGCTTGCGAGCCGCTCGTCGTCCACGATTCTGGTTCTCCGGATTGGTCAGGTCCTGATTCGTACTGATTCCGATAACCTGCAGGTCCTGAGGCTTGCGCTGGTTGAACAGAAACTCAAGATATCCGGTTTGACCATAGGGTTCTGCGAGTGGAGCATCCTTGTAATCCCAGAAGTGAAGGACGACGGTTTTGCCCTTCAGGGAGTCTGATTTCAGTGTTCCGCCTGCGACCAGTGTCAGTGAAAACTGAGGTGCAACGGAATTGATAATGGAGCTGGCACGCCCAGCAACCATTTCGAGGCGTTTTTTCTGCTGTTCCACATCGGTCTGAATTTGTCGAGTCAGTCGTTCGAGGGGCGTGCCGGCGGACAGGGCTGTGATCTGATCGAGGGCGGCGACGGCATCTTTGATTTGACGTTCGGACAGTTCTGCCAGTTGAGCGTCGGGGCGACGTTTCAGCTGGCTTTGCAGTTTGAGCAGCGCGGTTTGCAGGGTTTGCAGAGACTGAGATTGATCATCCGGGAGCAGAGCCGAAGAGGCGCGTTCGAGCGTCAGCTGGAACTGATCGCCCTGACCCATGAAGACGTCGGATTCGGCACGCAGGAGTGTGCCGGACGTGGCCTCTGCAAGGAGGGTCTGGCGGCGTCCTCGAGGTTCTCGGGCCTCAATTTCCCACGCTTCGGTACCATTGACGGACTTCTTTGCCTGGGCGGTCATTTGCCAGCCGGCGTGTGTCCATGTGGCGCCGGGTTCTGTGTTTTCCGGCAGGGACACCAGCAGTGGCGGCAGCACGATGAAGTAGGTATTGCCATCGTAGGGGTAAATCAGATGCGGCTGGACCAGATCCTGTGGAAGGGTAGGGCCGGTCGCACCGAAACTGTCGGGCCATGGGCAGCCCTGGCGAACGTCATCTGCGACATGGAAGAAATGGACCCCGCCGGCACTGAAGAGCTGTACCTCAAACCGCCTGAGAATTTCGCCATCGCCACGTCCGGGCTGAATCAGCGACCCGGAGTATTCGAAATGCTGAACTGGGTCTGCTGCTGCCGCAGAAGTTGAACCTGCACATACGGACAGGCCTGCAAGAATGCCAAAGTACAGCAGCCCGACGATTGAATGAAGCAGCGAAGTCCTCATGAGCAGCTTTCGGGAGACGCCTGAGCGGTGGGAGTGGTTGAGGTTGCCTGAAGCGGACTGAAATCGGCGTTCGGCCTGTTGGTCCTGGAGCAAACCCGTCGAAAAGAAGGAGCACTATGTCAGATCAGGAGGATTCCGGCAATTCTCCGGACACTTTGGCGGCAGAAAGGAGTGGAATTGAGTGTGAGGGATCGTTTTGCAGCGGGGCGCTGCGTTTCGCGATCAACTGGGAAAACGACGAGTGGCAGGAACGGACGATGGCCGTTGGAATCCTGGCGGACGAGTGTTGAATCATGGCCGATTGTTTAGTCCGGGAGTTGCAGAAATCCTGAAAGTCCGGGGGGCCTGGGAAGGAAAAACATCGCATTCTGCAGGACTAAATCGTATGATGAGCGACAAAATTGCAGTCGCCAGTGCCCGTTTTTGTGTTCGGCGTCCAACCGGACGATTCCGGATGACGATAGTGATCTGGCAGTTTTGACGTGGCTGAGGGAACTGGCGACACGTGAGGCGGCAGGCAAAAAGTACCTGGTGCAGGGCTGCGGCCGGGTGAAATGAATCAGGTTCTGTCCCGTGGGGCAGGTGAACGTTCAGGCAAATCCCGAGAGGGCCGGACTCGTGGCGGACAACGTCAATCAAGTTGGTGGATTAGAGCTGAAAAACTGCATCGCCTCAGGTAGCTCCACACAGATCTGGGAAGTGACAGAACCGGGCGGCACAGTTCCGCTCGCCATGAAGCTGCTGCTGCCGGATTCGCTGAAGGACCCGGAAGCCAAAGCAGTTCTGAAGCATGAATTCAAAGTCGGGTCCGCCCTTGAACATCCCGGCTTTGTTCGCTTTCATCGGATGGAAATCAACAGGGATCATGGTTTTTTCCTGATGGATTATTTTCGCGCCCCCAGCCTGAAGATGCAGTTGGGGACCAATCTTCCGGAAACGCAGTCACGCATGAAAAAGATCGTGGAGGCCACCTGTCAGGCTTTCATTCATCTCAACGAAAAAGGCTGGCTGCATCGGGATATCAAGCCTGACAATATTCTGGTCAATAAGGCTGGCGAAGTTCGAGTGATCGACTTCAGCCTGGCAACTCGACTTGCCACCGGCGTTATGAAACTGCTGGCAGGCAAACAAAAGAACATCATGGGGACTCGTACGTACATCGCGCCGGAAATCATTCTGCGAAGACCACCGACAGTCCAGTCCGACATTTACAGCCTCGGTGTCACGCTATACGAAATTGCGACCGGTTCCCCCCCATTCGCCGGACTCAGCCCCAACGACCTGCTGAAGAAACATCTCAGCGAAGCCATCGCTCCGCCGTCCGTTGTGAACCGCAACGTGAGTCCGGAGCTGGACATCATTCTCACCAGAATGCTGTCTAAGAAACCCAAGGACCGGCCGCAGGAAATGCGCGATGTCATGTCCTTCTTTCGCAGTTGCAAACTGTTTCTTGAAGACCCGGTTGAACTGCATGAACGCAAGGTGAAACAGGCCAAAGAAAACGAAAGTCTCAGCGTGGACAAACGGCTGGATAGTCGCGCTGACGCTGATCGCGTCGCCCGGGGCCTGTCAGCTCCCGAGAAACCGAAGAAAGCCAAACGCACAACCGCTCCCATCGGAGAGCTGGAACCCCCGAAGAAAGCCGGCGCCGCACACAACGCCCCGGCCGCTGCACAACCACAACCACAGGCTGGCATGATGCCCCAGATGCCCTTTGGCATGCCCGCGCCCATGATGCCCGGAATGATGTATCCCGGTATGATGCCCCAGCCAATGATGATGCCTCAGTTCCCCATGGGAATGCCTCAGCCCATGCCGGGGATGATGCCCGGTATGATGCCTCAGCAGCCGGGGATGCCGCAGCCGCAGATGATGCCGCCGCAGCCATTCATGCCGCCCGCTCAGGCTCCGCCTCAGCACACTCACGTTCCTGGACCAGCACCCGGCGCCGCTGCCGTCCCGCCCGTGGCCCCCGCCCAGGCCCCTGTGCCTCAACCAGCCCCAGCCGCTGCGCCGCAGGCTGCACAGAAAACCGTACTATTGCCATTGGAACGCCGAGCAGCCAATGCGGCTTCCCCCGAAGAGGTCAAAGATCTGGACTTTATGACAGAGCTTCCGGACATTGACTGACTCTTTTGGTGTGCCTGCCTGATTCCGGATTAAAATGTCGTTAATTCAGGCGAGCTTGTCTCGATTTGTCCCGTTGGTCACTTTCGTAGCCGTCCGCTGGTCGAATAGTGATGGCCCCCGGGGGGCATTTCCCGCGATCCGGCATTCAGTCAGAATTCCAGACGAAAGGCCTGTCCGTATTTCCACAACGCCTGTTCTGGCTTAAACTAGCAATCCAGCAGTCAGAAAAGGGGTCCGGAACCAATAGCCAAATGGCCCGAAGGGTGCTCCGCACTATTGGTTCCTGACCCCTTTTCGGACTGCCCCTCGTAAGACTGGCCAGCATTCTGTTCCTGAAGTTCCAGCCTTCAGCACGCGCGTCGGAATGTGTGCTGCAGGAAACTGTGATTTTTCCGGCAGGTTTTGATCCTATGGCGCCCCTCCATCAGCTCCCTTTCGAAAAACCGCTGTATGAACTCGAAGAACGCATTCTTCGGCTGGAGGCCCAGCAGGCACCAACTCCTGCAGAAAAAGAAATCATGCGCCGCATGCGCGTCGAACTGACGCAAATGACGCGCGAGCGTTTCGCAAATCTTGATCCGTGGCAAACGGTACAGGTCTCACGCCACCTCGATCGTCCCCAGACAGCCGATTATCTTGAGCTTGTCTTTGACGAGTTCGTTGAACTTCACGGTGATAAGGCGTTCGGCGATGATCGAGCCATCGTGACTGGCTTCGCACGACTTGCTGGCCGCAAGGTGATGCTGGTTGGGCACCAGAAGGGGCGCAATCTGAAGGAACGAAATGAATGCTGCTATGGGTTGGCGCACCCTGAAGGCTACCGCAAGGCCATGCAGAAAATGGAGATGGCCAGTCGGTATGGGTTACCGATTGTCTGCCTGATTGATACTCCGGGCGCTTACCCGGGGATTGGGGCAGAGGAACGCGGTCAGGCCTACAACATCGCCGTTAACCTTCGGGAAATGTCCACACTGGAAGTTCCCATCGTCTGTGTGGTCATCGGCGAAGGTGGTTCCGGGGGGGCCCTCGGTATCGGGATCGGGGACCACGTCGCCGTCCTCGAATTCGCCTACTACTCCGTCATCAGCCCCGAAGGCTGTGCCGGGATTCTCTGGAAAAGTGCCAAGCATGCGGATAAAGCCGCGCGAGCGCTGCGGTTCACCAGCAAAGACCTCGTGGAACTGGGAGTCGTGGACGAAGTGATCCCCGAACCACTCGGAGGTGCACACCGGGATCATTTCAAGATGGCAGCAACTCTGAAGGGACGCCTTGTCGAGACGCTGAACCAGCTGGAAAGTCTGCCGACGGCTGAACTGCTGGAACGCCGCTATCAGCGATTTCGAAAAATCGGCGTGTTTCACGAAACTGGCCCTGAAGCTGCCACGTAGGTCAGAGGTCCGAACAGGGGAGTCCGAAAAGGGGTCAGGAACCAATAGCCAAATGGCCCGCAGGGTGCTCCGCACTATTGGTTCCTGACCCCTTTTTTCAACCCTGACGCTTTTCCAGAAACCGCGTCAGGATCGCTTCTGCAATCAGGCAGCACAGACCGGCGATCAACAGAAATCGCCAGAACTTTTGTTGTGATTCCAGTTCCACAGCATCCAGTTGTTGTGCGTCCTCCGGATTGGCCTGAACCTGGTTTGCGGTTATTACAGTGGCGGAGGTCAGTCCCATGGCCTGCAACTGGCCGTGGGGAAGTGGTTCCGTGCGACTTTCTGAGGCCGCAACGGTGACGAGAAAATCCATGGATTGAGGACCATCCGGAGTTTCCGCCGTCAACGTCCATCGTCCCGGTCTATCCAGACTGACAGACTGCAATCCCGCTGTTGTCTGTGTGGGACGTGCATTTTCAGCTCCGGCGACCGGCTCGGCAGCGTTTGTCGGGGTGCCAGAGTTCTGCGTACCGCCTTCCGGATTTTTCAAGGTCCACGACGACCCGGCTAACAGGTCTCCGGGATTAAGAGTTGTCCCGACGTCGAAAAGCCGATCACGACCCTGCTCAGGATGTGCCAGACGCAGCAATCGCGAAATCATCGGCGGAAAACGACTGGAAAGGGCCCATTGACTGTCAGCAGGGTGCCAGCCTGTAGCCAGGACAAAGATTCGGCCGCCCGCGGCCTGCGGCGCTTCAAGAATCGCGGGACTGCCGGAATCAAACTGCGCGAGCACTCGAAGTCCGGACGCCGGCTCCTTCAGAGTCAACACCCGATGATGCCAGATTCGAATGGATGAAAAGTCAGCGAATTGGGCATTCGCAAAGGGTGCAAGAAGGCTGGAGGTCAGATCCGGTGACGTCAGCATGGCGTAGTCCGTGACGGCGGCTTCCTTTACATCAGCCAGATCGGGAAACAGTGATCGGACCGAGTTAGCCATTTCGACGGAAGACAAGGCCATCAGCAGAACACCGCCGCGGTCCACAAAGGAACGCAGAGCGTCTGCGAGGGCCGCGGGAACTGTGTCGGTGACGACGACGAGTCGCACATCGGCCGGAGGTGCAATCGGCGGACTCTCCGGCGGAAGCAGATCGAGAACCTGCACGGCCTCAGTGTCATCGCCATCCAGCACACGCTGCAGATAATACCGCATCAATTCCGGATTATTGGCATCAGTGCTGCCGGCATGAGCAATGCGGCGAACCTGTTTCTCTGCAACGGGCAGGTCCACAACGTTGTCGAAGGGATGAACGTCGCCCAGCAATTCCACACCGGCTATCAGAGGCGTATCTTCAGGAGTGTCCGGCAGTGTCAGCGTGCGCCGCTGCCCCGGGGCCACATCGGCTGTGATGGCGGCCCCCAGAGGCTGGCCCGTGGTGTCGAATGGCTGCAATTGGTATTGCCCGACAGACGCATCCCCGGCGTTGGTCAAACGCACACGAATCCGTCCGGTCCG
Organism: uncultured Planctomycetaceae bacterium; assembly: GCA_903924405.1. GTDB lineage: Bacteria > Planctomycetota > Planctomycetia > Planctomycetales > Planctomycetaceae > SXXK01. The sequence continues at coordinate 24,656 of CAIYBH010000269.1, forward strand.
ACGATCCTCTGCAAGGCTCAGCCCCGCATTACCTTGCTGCGTGGGGGAGACGATTCGAAGATCTGAGGTGACATTGTCGGGCCACGATCCGGAACGCAGCGCATCCAGTTGGCTGCCTTCCTGAAAATCGGTGATCACGATCACACGACGTTCCGACCTGTCTGACGTCGCGAGGCGTTCCCTGGCAATTTCTTCCGCTGCCTCCAGCATTGCCTTTCCCGTGTTTGTCGACTGCCAGTCCGGCTCATAAGATTCAATGGCTCGGTCGATCAGCGTCTGTCGACTTCCAGGATCTGCCTGCTGCCATTCGCTGGCCGTGACCAATGGCTGGCTGACACTGGAATAACGTGTGATACTGACCAGATCGTCCGGCTGCAGGTCATCGGCGATTTGCTTCAGCGTCTTCTGCAGGGCTTCCCGCAGCCCATTTCTCCGCATACTGGCGCTGCCGTCCAGGAGAATTGCAATTCGTCGACCTGCGGAATCCGTGACTGTTTGCTGAATGGTCTGTCGTTGAAACGGGCGAGAAAACGCCAGTCCAATCAGCACGACCGCAAGCATGCGCAGCAACATCAACGGCCAGTGCTGCAGGCGGGAACGACGTGTGGTCACCGGCAGTACCGGGGTCAGGAACCGCACGACACTGAATGGTGCCCGAACAGCTGGTGTTCGTCGCAGCAGATGCAGAAAGATTGGCAGGGTCGCCAGCAGGCCCCCCGCGAGAGCAAAATTCTGTGCCAGAAGTTCAAACATATCGTGTGTGCCTCAATCCGACACCCTGACTCAGCATATTCAACTATTCGCGACGTCCGGAGCGAGCCCCGGCTTGTCGTCGCGCCTGTAGAAACTCCGCCAATGATAATTCGAGCGGCTCGTCGGTGATCAACTGCCGAAACGTCGCCCCTACCGCCTCACATTCTGCTCGTACGGCCGTACAGTGAGATTCCAGCCGGTTGCAGTATTCCTCGCGAACAACATCAGGATCCGTATGAATTTGCTGACCGGATTCCAGGTCTTCAAACAAACGTGGTCCATCGAATGTCAGTCGCTTCTCGGCCGGGTCCAGTATCTGGAAGACCACGACATCGTGCAGACAACCCCTCAGTAACCGCAGGCCATCTCCCAGTTCCTGGACCGGCGTCAGCAGATCCGACAGCAGTATCACCAGTCCCCGTTTGCGAAAACGCTGAGCAATATCTTCGAGGGCTGCGGCCGGACGAGTCTGAACGCCACTCTCCGATTCCTCAAGTGCCACCATCAGTCGCCGCAGATGCCCGGGACGATATCGGGGTGGAACAACTGTTCTGACGGCATCGTCAAACAGAGTCAGCCCGGCAGCATCCCCCTGACGATTCAGGAGCCATGCCAGTGAGGCCGCTACGGTGGCTGCGTAGTCCCTTTTGCTCCACGCCAATGAGGAAAAGGACATGGATCTGCTGATGTCCAGCGCAAGGCAGCACCGCAGATTGGTTTCGTCCTCAAACAACCGGATATAGCTGCGATCGCTGCGAGCAAACAACTTCCAGTCCAGAAACCTTGGGTCATCCCCCTGCGCATACTGCCGATACTCAGAGAATTCAACGGAAAATCCATGACGCGGGCTTCGATTCAGGCCGGTTCTGAATCCATCCACCACCAGCTTTGCGCGCAATTCCAGCGAACGAATGCTCATGATGACCGCAGGATTCATTAACTCAGTCGGCATAGACACGTGGCCCGTTGCTGATTACTGCGTTCGGTCCCCCCGGAGCCAGTCACATCACTGAAGAGCAGGGGGCTTGCAGTCAATGACCGCTTTTCACTGATTATGAAACCACCGTATTCTTCGGATGTGTCACGACACCCAGCAACTGTTCAATCAGCGAATCCACCGTGATTCCCTGCGCCTCGGCACGATAGTTGGGGAGTATTCGATGTCGCAGCACCGGCCCGGCAAGGGAGCGAATGTCGTCTGTCGAGACAAAGGATCGTCCCTCCAGCAACGCCAGTGCTTTGCCGCCAAGGACCAGATACTGCCCCGCTCGCAATCCGGCTCCCCACGAGACAAACTGGTTAACAAAGTCCGGAGTCCCCGATTGACCGGGGCGCGAGGCGGACGCGAGTCGCACGGCATAACGAATCACGTCGTCAGCAATCGGAACCCGCTTCACGACCTCGTGAAATTCCCGCAGCGTTTCACCGTTAAACAACGGTCGTACAGGTTCCGGTGGACGTGCCGTGGTCTGCCGCACAACAGCCACCTCCTCATCTTCCGGAAGATAATCAATCAGGACATTGAACATGAAGCGGTCCAGCTGCGCTTCCGGCAGCGGATACGTACCCTCCATCTCGATTGGGTTTTGAGTGGCAAGAACAAAGAAGGGTTCTGCCAGCGGATAGCGACGCCCGGCCGCAGTCACCTGATGCTCCTGCATCGCTTCCAGCAGAGCGGACTGAGTTTTGGGCGGAGTCCGGTTGATCTCGTCGGCCAGCAGCACGTTGGCAAACACAGGCCCCGGAATGAATCGCATGCAGCGCCCCCCGTCAGCACTCTCTTCCAGGACCTCCGTCCCCGTGATATCCGCAGGCATCAGGTCCGGTGTAAACTGTATTCGATTGAACTGCAGGTCAAACAACTGAGCAATCGTTTTGACCAGCAGCGTCTTGGCCAGTCCCGGAGCCCCGGTGATCAGGCAGTTTCCACCCGCCAGAAGTGAAATCAGCAGTTGCCGGACCACGTCCTTCTGGCCCACAATCACACGTGATAACTCTGTGTCAATCTGCTGCCGAAACTGACGCAACTGACCAATCAATTCTCGTTCACGTTCCGCCGTCAGTTCAATCGATGCCATACCGTCGCCTTCAGTTCACTGAATTTGTCTGCCGCGTGCCGGCAACACTGAGCTGCAGGACGCACGTCGCTGTGTCGTTCCGACCGTTTGAGACACTCAATGCGTCATCGCGTAGAAAATGATATTGATTCCGAGCGGATAAGCTTTCTTTTCAGAGAATTCCCGGAAGTACCAGGGATCCTCACCCTCCCGCTCCCATCCATCACCCAGATCGGTGTTGTGGCAAATCATCGCCATCATCCGTCCATTGTCATCAAACAGACCCTTGTAGTGGACTTCTTCTGTTCCGTATCCCTGTGCTGAATACACTTCACCATTGGCCATCTGACGAGCATATCCAATCGCCGGAATCTGAGGTCGCTCTTTCAGATCGTACACGCAGTGGAAAATCGGATGATCCAGAGGCAGTTCGACCGGTTCACGTTCCGGAAAGACCTGCTTCAGTTCGCGGTAAAATCCCTCCCACTCCTCGTCACCCCAGAAATCATCGACCATCAGAAACCCGCCATTCAGCAGGTAAGAGCGCAATGCCGCACGCTCATCATCCTCAAGATAGATATAGCCGGGCTCAATCATGTAGATGAAAGGGTAGTCAAACAGTCGCGGATCCGTCAGTTCCAGAATCACCCCATCCGGATCCGTGTGCAGAGATGTCAGCTGCTGCAGGCGATAGGAGAAGTTCAGATCGGCATCAGGATAGTCCGTCTGCCAGCCCCAACGCCCCATCGAGCGATAACGGATGCGGACAAACGTAAAGACATCTTTCGAAAAGTTGTCATCGACCTTCCAGTCCGGGACTCCATTACGCTCAACACGCCCGTCCGCGCCATACATGCTGCGGTATCGCCCACGCTGCCCAAATTGTGCCATGACAGCCGCTGAGACGCACAACGTCAGGATAGCCGTGGCGACCGTCAATGCTCGTCGGTTCATTGTCCAAACCTCCAGCCCCGAGTTCACTCACTGCCCTGCGCCAGTCACACGCTTTGTTCGTTGCCGCTGCCACACGTTGATCCCCGCAGTACCGCTGATCATCCACGCGATCGTTACAGTACTCAATGGTTTTCCGGCAGAATGAAGGTGCAACAACGTGATTGCGTCACGACTTCATGCCTGTGAGCATCGCTTTTCCGCTATGAACACCAGCCAGCCCCACCTGAGGTCGTCAAACTCTCCCAGATTCCTCTGGAATTTGCCACCGCACGCCGCCTTTTTGATGACATCGACAAACAGATCCGCAGCGGTTGCATTCCTGCTTGATTTCCCTCACCCCGCGACAACGCGCGGGTGGCTCAGGACGTCCGTGAGAGCATCAGGCCTCGGGGCAATTGCTCCAGCCAGGTACCCACTCAGGTCTGTATCCATCGCTGCAGTTGCTGCAGGATGTCGTCCAGAACCGGGCCGTCACTTTCCGGCCGCGTCGGACTGGAGCTGTGTGTCAGCTGCGTTCGAATCCATCCGCGCCGCGCCAGAAACATAGCCGCGGAATGCTTGTAGGCCGGAACCGGTTTGCGGAAGGCAAAAAAACCAAGGTACTGCAGGACATCATTCAATTGAAAGAACTCACTGTCCCCGGACATCCAGTACTGATCCCGTTTTGCAAACAGATCCGGCGCAAAACTGCTCAATCCCAGCAGATAGTCACTGCCCCAGGCGACCATATCAATCGCCAGATCGTTACCCGTCAGCACCAGAAAATCAGGACGCTGCTCGTCACGCCATACCAGTCGCTGCCATTCCAGCCCACGCTCCAGTGACGAATGCTTGGCGCCATAACACTGAGGAATACTCATCAGTCCGCGGTACACTCGTTCACTGTAGATCTGCCCGAACGGCGCAAACATCGTGCCCAGTTCAAAACCCAGGAAGCGATCCCCGTAACCTGCCAGTACTTCATAGCTGCGGATAATGTCGTCGTCAGACTGCCGTGTCAGACCATAAGATTGAAAGATTACCGGTGTTCCGCCCTGACTCTGGATTTCTTCCATTCGCGATGCATAGGTCCCGGAATCAAAACCACTCCCCGGGACATCACCAACAAAAGCACCAGCGACAAAGGACTGTCCCGCCGCAACACTCCTGGTGCGCCGCAGGACTTCCAGTCGCGTACCACTATCCAGCAGATTCACATAGCCCGTGTCCATGTTCACGGCTGGAATCAGCCCTGCCTGCAGCGTTCGCGCGACATGCTGCTCAAAACTGTTCCAGTCCACTTCGCCGGCAGACAGAAACGGCAACAGCACGGCCGACATGCCCGTGATCCTGCGCCGTGGTCGCCATGCCGGTACCGGAATCAATTGTGCCTGCGGAACACTCACCATACTCAACTCGCTCACTCCGGATTTACGCCGGGCAGGGATACTTTCAATTCATTACTGGACAACCGGCGCGTCCGTTGGCCACTGACCGTCGACGATGTCCCGGGGCGAAAGCGTCTCTGGATCCACAACCAGATGCACAAGTCGCTGTCGCTTCCACGTGTAGGTGATATGCACCAGTCCGTCAGCCGTCTGAATCACAGCCGGATAAGAAAACTCAGACTTCGGGGTGTTCTCCAGCGTCAAGGCCGCCTTCCATGTCTGACCATCCTCACTGGTCGCCAGATTGATCATCTCGCGCCCTCGCGGAGTTCCCCGGCCGCGATACGTGTGGTTGTAAACCAGCAGGTGCCGCCCGTTTTTCAAGGTCACCGCGTCAATCCCGCTGTTGGGGTTGGGAAGCATAGTGGGTTCCGGATCAGTCCAGGTCAGCCCACCATCGGTTGAGAGCGTGGAGACGATCTGGCCATTGCCGTCCTGATTGCGACACAAGGCCTGAATGCTGCCATCCGGATGCGTCAGCAGTGTCGGCTGAATCAGGCCGATCTTTCTACCGTCGTGGATGGCGGCCGTTCGCTGCCATGTCCGTCCAAAATCCGATGTCCGCTCAAAATGCACCCGCCAGCCATCTGATTCCGTACTGCTGCCGCACAGCAGCGTTCCATCTCGCAACAGCACAGGCTTGTTTCGCACCGGTCCGTCGATGTGTTCCGGAAGCCGACAGGGTGGCGTCCACGTTTTGCCATGATCTCCGGACATCGACATCATGCCCCACCATGAGGCCGGGTCGGGGCCGCATTTCCAGTACAAAACCAGAGGCCCCTCCGGATACTGAAACAGCACTGGATTCCAGGTCGGATGGCGATACACGCTGCCGTCAGCCCGGATATACTGAATGCCGGTTGCCACCTCCTCCGGAGACGTCCATTGACCGCTGCGAAAGTGCGAAATCCAGATGCCCACGTCCGGATGCTTTTCTTCTGTTCCGCCAAACCACGCCGCGATTAGTCCTTCAGGTGTCTCCGCAATTGTCGAGGCATGACATTCCGGGAACGGTGCGTTCTCATAGATGAATTCCCGCGAACGCAGTCCGGCAACTTCACTGCCGCTACCCACGCTCGCCACAAGACTCCATACGAAAACTACCAGGACACTGGCATATCCCGCATCGCCACGTCGCTTTGACACTGCTGCTTCTCCAGATTTTCTGAATACTGTCGCGGCGGTTTCTTCAGGAACTGAATCCTGCCTCGTTCTCGCAGGGCCACACTTGCCCGCGGTGTCCCGAATCCGAACAGCCGCCTATTGAAAACATCGCAGGATCAACCCTACGCCAACACACAACGCTAAGGTTACTGCCAGCCCCTGCCGGAAGGCAAATGTGAGTCCCATGGCAAGTCCAGTGATCGCGATCGCATCCGGATTCACCGTACCCCATTCCGGCCACTGCAGTTCTATCAGGCCCCAGGAAAAACTCTGACGATTCTGAAATAACGTGGATGTCGCCAGACTGATGCCCAGAGTGCTGATGACGCCAATCACTGCCGCCGAAACTGAGGTCAGTGCGATCTTTAACCATCGCACCCGCAACAGATCGTCCAGCCATGGTGCACACAGGAAGACCCAGAAAAAGCAGGGCACAAATGTGACCCACGTGGTCAGTATCGCTCCCAGTGTCCCGGCAATCCACGGGGACAGTTGCGTGCTGTTTCTGGCTGCCGCGAGAAATCCCACGAACTGCACCACCATGATCAGCGGGCCCGGCGTTGTTTCCGCCATCCCCAGCCCATCCAGCATCTCCTGACGCGTGACCCACTGAAAGTGATCCACCGCCTGCTGTTCCACATAACTCAGGACTGAATACGCTCCTCCAAAGGTGACTACCGCCGCCTTGCTGAAAAACACCGACAGCTGCACCCAGACACTGTCAGCGCCCGTCGTCCTGAACAGGACCAGCAGCGGTCCAAACCAGAGCGTGAGGCAGACGGCGCTGACTTTCAATGCGCGTGTTAAACTCCGTCGCCATCCCGGACTCTGCGTCATTTCGCTCGTTATGGCTACGGGGGTGGCTACTGCGCCGCCCGAAAACAGACCCGGGGCCAGTTTCTCGCCCAGCAGGCCAGCCATGGCAGCCAGGCAGATCACGGCCGGAAAACTCAGCACGTGAGCCCACAGCAGCAGAAAGGCTATGATCGCCGTCGCGGTTAACCAGTGGTGCTTCAGAACTCGCCGCGATAACCTCACAACCGATTGAGCAATGATTGCCAGGACCGCACACTTCAAACCGAATAATGCGCCGTCGAAAAAATCTGTTCCCCGCAGGACCACGTACAGATAACTTAACAGCAGTATCGACAGGAATCCCGGGAGAATGAACAGCAGCCCGGCGATCAGGCCGCCACGCACACCGTGCATTAACCAGCCCAGACAGGTCGCCAGTTGCTGAGCTTCCGGCCCCGGCAAAAACATGCAGAAATTCAGCGCGTGCAGAAACCGACGCTCGTCAATCCAGCGCTTTTCCTCCACAACCACCTGATGCATCATGGCAATCTGTGCAGCAGGCCCGCCAAAACTGAGCAGCGCGATCCGCAGCCAGACAAAAAATGACTCACGCAGTGTCGGCCGCTTAGAATCCCCTGAGGATTCGCCTGAATCCGCGGGGATCGCATCAGTCATGAAGTGCTCCGGGCGGACGAACGACATCGTCCGGCAGCAAATGGCCCATCTTGTCTTTCTTGGTCGCCATGTAACTTGTGCGACATGCATGCGGAGGTGCCACAATCGGCACTTGTTCCACGACAGTCAGATCCACCCCCGTGTATACGAAGGCATCGGTCTTCTTCGGGTTGTTCGTCAGCAGTCGCACACGACTTAGTCCCAGATCCTTCAGAATCTGTAATCCCACCATGTAGTCGCGCATGTCCGCCTTAAAGCCCAGACGGTGGTTCGCCTCCACGGTGTCCAGACCCTCGTCCTGCAATTGATAGGCTTTCAGTTTTGCCAGCAGTCCGATCCCACGCCCCTCCTGCGGCAGATAAACCACCGCCCCGGTGCCCTCCGCCTGAATCATCGACATCGCGATTCGCAACTGGTCGCCACAGTCGCAGCGCAGGGAATCCAGCACGTCCCCGGTGAAGCAACTGGAATGCATTCTTACCAGCGGGGCGTCCACACGGCTCAGGTCCCCCCAAACCAGCGCTAAAGGCTCCTGGTTCTCATGAGCCACCTGGTATCCGATGATCGTTGGAGTCCCGAATTCTGCGGTCGGCAGTGGAACAGAAACGACCCGCGTGACGAGGTGCTCCCGAATGCGACGGTACCGAATCAGTTCTTCAATGGAGATCATCGGGATGGATAAGGTACGCGACAACTCCTGCAACTCCGCATAGTCCGCCATCCCGTGACTTCGCTGGCTGCAGATCTCAATCAATGCCCCCACCGGACGCCGACCCGCTAAACGCATCAGATCCACGGTGGCTTCTGTATGCCCGGCCCGGCGCAGTACGCCGCCTTCCATCGACAACAACGGATTCACATGCCCAGGCTGCAGAAAATCCTCCGCAACACACTGCGGGTTGGCAAGTGCCCGAATAGTTCTCGCTCGGTTCTCAGCACTGACACCCGTTCCAGCTGTGACGTGATCCACGGCACGCAGAAATGCCGTCTTGTTCGGTGTGTTATTACTTGATTCTTCCACCACCGGACGCAGTTTTAAGCGTCCCGCTTCTTCTGCCGTCACCGGAACACACAACGTGCCCCGACCAACTCGCAGCATGAAGTCCACCTGCTCCGGCGTGATGCACTCCGCCGCACAAACGAAGTCGCCTTCGTTCTCCCGGTCTTCGTCGTCGACCACAATGACCAGCCCGCCGGACTGAATGGCCAGAATGGCCTGCTGAATCGTATGAAGCGGCACGCTGCAGCTTTCGTTGCATCAAAAAAGGACCGGATTTTCCGGGAAACCAATTGCGACTCTTCCCGCCCAACTATAGTCGTCCAGCCGCCAAAAAGTATCGGTCGACGGTGACTTTGGTGAGTCCGGGAAAATCATGGGGCGTACAAGTCGGCAAACGCCCGCCGATAGGCCCGCTCACCCTCCGGAAACAACTCCCGAAATGTGGTCTGCTGCGTCGCCCCATGCTGCATGCGGCGCTTTTCATACACCGGCATCCTGTGCCCCGTCACCTGCTCAATGCCCCGCCGCACGATGTCCCCCTTCAGGGCATACAGCCGGTCATGGTCCCAGTCCGTCATTTCAATAAACGGGATGCCTTCTGACACCTCAATCACATTCGGCAAGGCAAATGGACTGAACCCGCGAAAGCCCGTCGCTGCCGCAGGTGCCCATGTGCGGACATGCCCACGGCTCTGGCCACCGCTGTACGTCAGCGAATGCTTTACCGCCTGCACACCCCAGCCCTCGTGATACAGCAATGGATTGTTCAGCACGCTGCGAATTGTGAGCTCACTGTTTTCTTCAATCGGGTAATCTTTCAGATTCTCGTCGCCGCCGTCCCCGTCCAGCAGATACACCCAGTCCGGATATCGTTCCCGAATCCCTCGACACAAGGCGAGTCCCATCGCCGCCGCCTGCACGTCCAGCGGCTTATAGTCCTCGATCACCCGCACCGCTTCACGGTAATCCACCGCACTTCGCGGGACGTCAATCACCTCCAGAAACATTCCGAGGTCCAGACTCGTCAGAAATTCCCGCGCCTGCTCTGCGTCCTGACCACAGGCATCCAGTGACAAGGTAAACGCTTTCAGTCGGGTAGGAGCCTGTCCACGCTTCAGCAGAGCATCCAGGGTGGCGAGAAAGACTGCCCCACTGTCAATCCCCCCACTGAACAGCACGCCAATCGGTGCGTCCTGCGGAATTCGGTCCAGCCATCGCATGATCTCCTGCTGCATCGTCCCGATGTACTGCCGGCCAATCTCGTCCCGGTCGTTTCGCAATCGATTTCTCTGTGGAGTGAAAAATCGAGTATTCGCGGGGCTGGGGTCGGGGCAGCCAATCAGAGCCAGCTCCTGGAGATAATGCGCCGGCACCATCCGCGTGTAGGAAGGATGAAACTGGTCCAGCAATCCCTCACGACGCAACCAGTCAGCAATCTGGTCAATCCGCTCCGCCACGATCAGACACGGGCCGTCCACCTGCTTGGCCAGAAAGTACCGCATCGGCCGTCCGATGGACCGCGCCATGCGAATCACATGACCGCTGCGATGCACCAGTGCAAACTGGCCGTCAATCTCACGCACACGGTCGGGATCACCCGTTCCCAGACGTTCCGTTGCTTCGTCGACCGTCATGTTCAGCAACTGGTTGGCCGCCGGATCCAGAAGATTGACAAACCGCTCAATGTACGCGTGATGCTGCATATAACCAACTCACGATTCGAATGCAGAAGTAAAAAGCCCCCACCGGCCCCATGCCCACAATCAACACGTGCAATCCGGTCCTCGGGCCCCGTGCTTCAGAATTTTCGGGTTTCCCGGGGCGTTTCGCAAATCGACCGCCCCCGTTCTTCGTTCCAGTTCACAAAATAGTTGTGTCGGTCTCCCGCACCAGTTCACACAACACTTCATAGTGCCGATTCATCGGAAACATGTCAAAAAGCTGAAGAAACTGAATCCGAAAGACTCCACGCCAGCGGTCCACGTCCCGCCGCAGCGTCTCCGGGTTGCAGCTGGAGTAAATCAGTCGCCGCGGTTGGACGCGCTGAATCAATGCTTCGGCTGCGTCATCCAAACCCCGCCGCGGTGGATTGCAGATCACGGTGTCATATCGCCCCGGGGCCGTCTCGTCCGCCGGCAACGTCTGCAGCGATTGACACACAAATCGCGCCGCAAGCCCCTGCCGTGCTGCAGTTTCCACGGCACCGGCGATCGCCTCTTCCGTAATGTCAATGCCCAGCACGTCATGCCCACAGCGGCCGGCAATCAACGAAAATGCTCCGGTGCCACAATACAGGTCCAGGACCCGCTCTCGCGGCTTATCGACAAGCTTCTGCCCCACCGCCTGATACAAGGCGGAAGCGATCTCGTGGTTGGTCTGTACGAAACTTCCCGACCCCACACCCAGTTCCACACACCCAAAACGAATCGGCAACCGCCGCGTGTCCGAGATCCCGATCTCGATGTCCCCCTGAATCCGGGAACTGCGCTGCGCCTGAATGCCAACACTCATGACCTGCCAGATACGACGCAATTCGTCCGTCAATTGCCCCCAGACCCTGCGGATCCGATCCACAGACTCACGCGATCGCAGCACCCACTGGATCATCAGTCCGCCATGCGAAGGAGATGCCGTGAGGACCACAAACTTCAGTTCTCCGGTGTTCCGCTCCGGATCGTAAGGCTGCAACCGTGCCTGCCGCACAAAGTCCCGCAGGCCATCGATCGCCCCCGTAATCAATGGATGATGCAGCGGACAATCCTCCACCGGAACCACTCGCTGCTGCTCATCAAAAAAACCAAACACCGCCGATTCGGCCTGCCCGGAAACGGCCAGACGAGCCCGAATGCGACTGCCGATCGGCGCCTGACACCCCACGGCAGACGCCACAACACATTCCGGAAATAATCCCTGCAGATGCGTCTGCTTTGCTTCCAGCGCCCGCTCCGGGGTCTGATCCAGACAGGCACAGGAGCGGCAGGTCCCGGCTGGGAAATATGGACAGCACAATGCGTTCATCTCGCCGCCATTTCTGCTGCAAAACGAAGAAGACTCAGCCTGCTCTCGAACGCTCCGTAACCAGATCGAAATCCCCGGGGGCCGGTCCCGACGAAACCCGATGGATTAATAGGTAAACAGTTCAGCCAGCGTCGCCGGCTTGCCAGCGGCATGCGAAAATGCACGGAGCACCAGCCCCTGAGTATTTCTGGTCAACCACCGACCCTTCATGGCCCGCGTCACCATCTTGTGCGTCAGTTGCTCTGGTGAGGCCTGGACAAGATCATTGGGTTTCAGGTTCATAACGGCCATCAGCTCCGCAATCGGTTGCGGACCCATCTCCCGGTTTTCCGGAGGTCTCATTGGTGCTTCCAAACGGTCAGTGTTCGAGCAGAAGGCGGCAAGCCCCCCCAACGGTGCCGATCCAAAGGTGACCGCCAACCACAACAAACCGGAGACCTGCTGCAAGCCCGGCAGTCTACCGTGCACGCTGCCCAAAACCCAACCTTCGCAGTCAATTCCGCGAATTTTCGCGTTCGATACGCATGGGCGAGATTCAATCCCGATCCCGGGGTTGTACCTCGATCCCGGGGTTGTACCCCCGTACCCGGGGATTCACCCCGATCCCGGGGTTGTACCCCGGGCTGGTATGCGCGGCTCCGTTGGAGCCGGCATATGTGTCCCAACGGGACATTGCATACCAGCCCAGAGCATCGCTCTGGGTAGGCGATTGGGTAGGTGATGATCTGGGTAGGTGATGCGGATGATTCGTGCGTTCTGACGGAACGCGGCATACCTGCGGATGTCGAACGAGTGTCCGTTCTATCATCATGCGGCGTCCCGGGGTTGTACCCCCGTACCCGGGGATTCACCCCGATCCCGGGGTTGTACCCCGGGCTGGTATGCGCGGCTCCGTTGGAGCCGGACACATGTGAAAACTGAAAACTGAAAACGGACTGCTCATGCCGCAATCACTGTCCAACATCCTCATTCATCTCGTCTGGAGCACGAAGGACCGTCATCAGTGGCTGTCGCCGGACATTCGGGAACAGACCCACGCTTTTCTTGCCGGGGCGGTGCGGCACATGGATTGCCAGGCGTATCGTGTGGGTGGCGTGGCGGATCATGTGCATCTGGCGGTGCGTCTTTCCCGAACCCTGTCCGTGGCGGATTTGGTGAAAGAGGTCAAACTGGCGTCCAGCAAATGGCTGAAGGAACATGGCCCGGAGTTCAACGGGTTCTATTGGCAACAGGGCTACGGGGCCTTTTCTGTGGGCATGAGCCAGAAGGAGACGCTGCTCCATGACATCGACACCCAGAAGGAACATCACCGCACGCGGACTTTTCAGGAGGAATACCGCGACGTCCTTGCCAAATACGAGGTCGTCTTTGATGAACGCTATGCGTGGGATTGAGCGGACCGCAGCGGCTGTCAAATCCACCGGCCAGGCCAGCCCTGAACCAGGGCAATGGGCCGCAGAAGCAGTCTGTCTGGCCAAGCAGGGTGGGGCGGGGCCCCGAAAAACAGGAAGAAACTGAGTGCGCCGGGACTTGAACCCGGGACCTACGGATTAAAAGTCCGTTGCTCTACCAACTGAGCTACGCACTCGTTTTCTTCGTGATCCAACGCGTCTGGAGCAGACCGCGGGAACCGACACAGCTTAACGGCTGCAAAGAGACAACGGTGCCAGTCGTTCGCGGTCGGGGCGCCCCGGTACGCAACGCTGTGCAGCATTTTTAAACCCTCGCATTCTGCACAATCTTCCTCAACCTCGCCAACTCGCTGGGCGTCAGCTCTCGAACCACTGGATCCCCCAACGGTTTCTTGTCTGGATTTTTAGGCCGGTACCGAGCTCGC
>CAIYBH010000270.1 GCA_903924405.1 uncultured Planctomycetaceae bacterium
CGCGAGCTAAATCAATGCGCCGGAGTGGTAATTTTGAGGCTGCCGCGGTGGTAACAACAGCCTGCCGAGCCTCGAAAATCGGAATCGACTGCGACCGCAGGTCAACGGAGCGTCACTGCATCGCCTGTCCCGTACCAAAGACCCCGTTTTGGTGGGTCACCAAACCTCGCTGTGAGAAATGCGGGCTAGAAAATCACTGCTCACTATCCTGGTGAGTTGACGTTGAAAACTGCGTAGATGCCTGAAGATCCTCCGTAGTTCCCCAAGGCTTCCTTTCGCGTTTCTGATGCTGGCGAAAACCCCGGATTTTCCGGGGTTTTTGCATTCTACCACCCGTCGACCTTGCGTTCCCAAAGCGGAGAAAACGCGAATTAGTGGGGGGACTTTGAATGGCCAGATTTCACCCCGAATACCGCGACACGCGCGACGCGGACACCCAGTGCTCGACCCTCCACAGCCAACGGAACAAGAGCCGGCGTCCGTCCCCGGATTCCCTTGTCCCTCGTTCCTGACTCCCCCCCGCAGCGGACGGATTCTTTGAGGCATGGCTCACATCGATGCTGCGGGAAGGCCGGCGGCGGACGGAGATTTCAGCGGACCGGCAGGGGGGCTGGCAGCATTCAGGTGCCGCGGGATTCCAATATCATGCGACACGTATCAGCGAGAGACAGGCCCTGAGGATTCCGTTTGGCCTTGCTGATCACTCTCCCCAAGCGAGATAATTGCCGGCGGAAGGAAAACGTTATGCCCGGATCCACGGATGTTACGTCCAACGATGACCTTGAAAATCGCGTTCGACGACTGGAAATGACTGTCCAGTCGCTGCTGCAGACACAACCACGGAATCAGCAGTCTGCCGACGCTCTGCCATGGTGGGAGCGAATCGCTGGTACATTCCATGGTGACGAAGAATATCGCCAGGCTATGAGCATCGCCGCCAGTATCCGTCGCGATCAAAAGCCTGAGGACGAATCGCTGTGATTGTTCTCGACACAGACCATTTGAGTTGTCTGGAATGGGGCAGCGAGGAATCGAGTCGCCTCAGGGAGCGACTGGCCGATGTGCCGGATGGATCTGTTGCTGTCTCCATTATCAGCTACGAAGAACAGATGCGGGGTTGGTTGTCACACCTTGCTCAGAATGCATCGCTGGATCGACAGGTCAGCATATATGGGAAACTACGCCGGCATCTGCAGACCTATTGTTCGGTTCCCATTGCCGACTTCACACTAGATGCAGCCAATCGCTTTGAAGATTTGCGCCGCCAACGCCTGAGAGTAGGAACAATGGATCTGAAGATTGCAGCGATCTGCCTCAGCCTCGACGCACTGTTGCTGACGCGAAACACGAGGGATTTCGAGAAGGTTCCCGGCCTGAAGATCGCTGACTGGACGACGCAGCTTTGACCGTGCGGATCGCAGTCTGCCGGCACGCGACCAAAATCCCAAAATGCGATACCGCCACCCGTCATGTTCTGCGGCATCTCTCGTCCATGACTGGCGTTCCGGATAGGTCCCGCGGCATCCTCCCCCGCAGCGGACGGATTTTTCAAGGCATGGCTCACATCGATGCTGCGGGAGGGCTGGCGGCGGACTGAGATTGTAGCGGAACGGAAGGTTGGCGTTTGATGTTGGGGCCAGGGCCGAAGCTTGAACCCGGGCTGGCGACTGGAACGGGGGTGAGCGGGGGCAGCAGTTGCATGCGGGTCAGGCAGGCGGTCAGCAGGTGGATCGACTGAGTGGCCCAGTGGCGGGTGGCGGGGGTCAGGCGGTGCAGGATTTCCA
>CAIYBH010000271.1 GCA_903924405.1 uncultured Planctomycetaceae bacterium
AAAATCCTTGGGTTTTCGGCTTTGATCGCAATGACGGGGATCGCTGTGGGCTGGCACACGGAGCCATTGGAACGGATGACCAACTGGGAATGGCGTGCGTCGCTGCTGAAATTTTATCCGTTTCGGACCTTCGATGCCCTGCTGCCGATCTGCAGTGCCTTTCTGCTGGCGGCCGTGCTTCCAGTTCCGCAGTTTGCGGTGTATTCGCGGCTGGCATGGCTGACGCGGTTCGCGGCGCTGGCTGCGGTATGCTGGTATGCCGGCAACAGTCGCCCTGTGGCACCTCCGGGATACACGGCTGCCCAGTATGCAGAATGGCAGCAGGCCTGTGCATGGATCCAGCAGCACACGCCGAAAGACGCGTTGATTCTGACGCCCAGGGAATCGTTTGCGTTCAAGTGGTTTGCGGAACGTGCGGAGTATGTCTGCTACAAAGATTGCCCGCAGGACTCGCGCGGAATTCTGGAATGGGATCGCAGGTTGTGGTATCTGCACAAGTGGACCCTGAACAGTTCTGCAGATCAGGTCTACCGCGAAGCAGATCTTCAGATTTTGCGGCGGGATACGGGATGCGATTATGTGCTGACAAGAATTCTGGGGCCATTCGATCAACAGCCCCTGTGGTCGGGGGCTGAGTGGAAGATTTATCAGGTTCCAACGTTGAAGCGTTGAAGACATTGAAGATGTGACAGCATTGAATTGGTTGAGAATGCTGCCGGTTGCCCGGGGATTGCCACAGCGGGTTGCGACAACGCCCTGCGGTATTGCCCTTGGTGTCGTGTGCATGTAAGTCAGAGATTCCTATGGAGAGCAGACAGATGAGCAGGGATTGGAAGCGGATTCCGGTGGAACAGTGGCTGGAAGGATCGCCGACATCGGAGGACGTGCGGGACCTGATTCAATTTCTGACGGAGCAGGGCACATTTCAGTTTCCGAAGTTACCGAACGGACTGTTTGCGGCAGCGGCGGGTGAGGGAGCGGATTTCGATGTCTCCGGCTATCAAAATGTCTGGCTTCGTGACAATGTGCAGATTGCCTGGGCGCATTGGGCTGTCCACCAGGATCTGACCACAACAGTGCGATGTCTTCAGGCGTTGACCGAATTTTACATTCGCCACCGCCAGCGTTTTGTCAGTGTGATTGACGGCACTGCCGACTTTCGTAATCCGATGAATCGCCCCCACATTCGATTCAACGGACTTGATTTGACGGAGGTTTCCGAGAAATGGGCCCACGCGCAGAATGATGCTCTGGGGTACTTTCTGTGGCTGTCCTGTCGCCTGATTCACGAAGGGACAATTTCCATACAGGAAGCCGCATGGGATATCTTCAGCCTGCTGGTACGGTACTGGGCCACAATTCAGGTCTGGCAGGATGAAGACAGTGGTCACTGGGAAGAGACTCGCAAAGTGGCTGCATCCAGCATCGGGTGTGCACTGGCCGGGCTGCAGGAATTGCGAACGCTGATGCAGCAGCCAGCGGTTCAGCAGTTACTGGCCGCACAACCATGTCCTGCCACCACGCAGGATGTCGACCGGCTGATCGAACACTGTGATCGGGCGATGCGTGCGATTCTGCCGGCGGAGTGCATACAGCAGGATGTTTCGAAGTTCCGTCGTTATGACGCCGCGCTGCTGTTTCTGATTTACCCATTGAATGTCATTGGCGATCGGGCGATCGAGGATCAGATTCTTTCTGACGTCGTTCAGCAACTGCAGGGGCCGTACGGAATTCGGCGATATCCCGGAGATTCTTACTGGTGTGCCGATTATCGGGACCTGCTGGCAGCTGATCAGCGGACAGCCGACTTCAGTGACAGTCTGGGGGCCCGTGATCAGTTGCTGCGCCCCGGCATGGAGGCACAGTGGTGCATCTTTGACCCCATCATTTCCTGCATTTATGGGAAACGCTGGCAGATCAGTGGTGATCCTTCAGATCTGAAAGCGCATGTCACAGCCGCGCAGCGATCCCTGTGCCAGATGACTCGAGAAGGAGATCGTTTTGTCCCCTACCGTTGCCCGGAATCCTGGTTCTGCGAGAAAGGGGCATGGATTCCCAACGACATCACCCCACTGTTGTGGACTCAGGGAAATCTGCTGCAGGCACTGAGCATGCTGGCGGACCATCTTGAGCGTGTCTGACGCCAGCCGGGAACCCTGCCCAGCGACACAAATTCTTCAGGAGTTAACCTGAAGCCAGTCTGCAATCTGCCGACCGGTGCGTGAAAGTGGCAGGTCTTTCAGTTCTGACGCCGTAAACCATGCGGCATCCGGGGTACGCGACACCGTGCCCTGAACATCGCACGTGATCGTCAGCAGACGGACACGGTAACGAGTTACGGAATAGGTCAGCTCCATCGAATCCAGAATAGTCCCGGGACGAGCCCCGCATTGCTGTTCAATTTTCTCCTGCAGATCTGCGGAAAGCATACTGGCCGGGCTGGAAAACAGTGAACGTCCGCGGGGTTTTCCGGAGTGTTTCAGGGTCAGTGTGCAGGGAATCTCCAACCGCGTTTCGTCGGAAACTTCCAGCCGTGCTGCATCCCACATGCCCGCCCAGCGTTCGTCCTCCGCGCGTCGCCGCAGCAGAAAGCGTCCGTTCTGGCTGGGGACCACCGCCAGCTCTGAGATCTGCGTAATGGCGGTACGCGGCTGACGGCGTGGCAGTTCGTGCTGCTGTCCTGACCGAAACGCCCCACACAGTTTGATCAACGGGCATTGCGGGCAATCAGGATCCGTTGGCCTGCAGATTTGTGCGCCGATATCCATGACCGCCTGATTGAAGTCGCCGGCACGCTGCGGAGGAACAATCGCCTCGGCGAATTGCCAGAGTTGTTTCTGGGACGAGGAGGCGCGCACATCCTCCTGCAGCGCCAGCAGTCGGGCATACAGACGTTCCGTATTGGCCTCCACGATCGGAGCGGGAAGATCAAACGCAAAGGACGCGATGGCGCCCGCGGTGTACCGTCCGACTCCGGGAAGTTCCTGCAGCTGATCCGCATCGCCGGGGAACGTTCCCGCGTGTTCGCTGACCACCATCGCCGCGGCTTTGTGCAGATTGCGGGCTCGGCTGTAATAGCCCAGACCTTCCCACAGCTTCAGCACCTCATCGACAGGGGCTTTCGCAAGCGCATGAACGTCGGGAAATCGGTTAGTGAAGCGTTCAAAATAGGGAATCACGGCGGCCACAGTGGTCTGCTGCAGCATGACCTCGCTGAGCCAGATACGATAAGGATCCTGCTGACTTCGCCATGGCAGCGTACGTCCGTGCCTGTCGTACCATGCCAGTGTAGCCCTGCGAAGTTTTCCGATCGCATCCGGCGCGAAGCCAGGTACGGAGGCCGTGTTTCCGGACGTTGCCGTGTCGCCGTCCGGCGATGCCGTGGTTTGTTGAATCGCCCGTTTTTTGCGGCGTCCCGACGTCGCGTCTGAAGAGAATTCGGACATGGATTCCGGCATGTAACGGAGTCTTGCAGCCCGCGCTGTCTGAACAGGGCGGACACCCAAAGTAAGAACTGAAGAATAGTGCGTCAGGGACGCTTGGCCGTTCACGGGAAATCGACCCTCGCCCGTTAGGCAGGGCGAGGGCATTCCGCGAGGCTGACAGGGGTCACACGGGGACGATGGTTCCGGTTTCGATACTTTTAGCTTCCGCCCAGCAAAGCTGCAGAGCCGCCAGCGCTGTCTCGCCGGACAGTGCACCCGCAGTTCGGCGACCGGACAGAGCGTCTGCCGCCAGTTGCAGTTCGTCGGTGAACGCCCCGCACCACTTGCCGTTGCCGCCCAGTTCCGGATGAGTCATCGTGCCATCGGAATTCATCACGCTGAGCGGTCGGCTGACAACCCAGTTGCCCGCCAGAGTGCCTGCATCAAACAGTACGGTGGCATTTTCAAAGTACAGCGAAAATCCGTGCGAAAACTGCAGAGCCTTGCCGGCGATGCCGCCACTGACACACGTAACAGCAGGACCGTCGTCATACACATAGGTGGAATGCACATGATTGACAAAACCATCCTGCAGCAGACCGCGGGAAAACACAGCTTTGGGCTTTCCACAGGCATGGGCGATGAAGTGATTGTCGTGAATATGCAGATCAATTCCCCACCCTCCCAGCTTGCGGAAGTCGGACATATCACTGGACCAGTCCGGCCGACAAATGACCCGCTTGAAGTCAGCCGCAAGGAGTTTTCCAAACCGCTTGTCCTGAATGGCCTCAGCGGCGAAGCGAAATTCCGGGAAGAAGGGCAGCACATGGGCGACAAACAGGGGCACGGACTTTTCCCTGGCCGTGCGAACCATCGTCTCGGCTTCCGGCAGTTGCACGGAAATTGGTTTTTCCACCAGCGTCGGTTTGCCGGCTTCGAGACATTCCATTACCACCTGAAAATGGCGATCTGTGGGCAGGCACACATCAATCAGATCAATCTCCGGATCGGCGATCAGTTGTCGGTAATCCGTGTACTTCCGGACGTCGCTCAGGTCCACATGGCCACCCGGAGGCCCAAAATTTCCCTGGATGGACGTCCAGTCGCCAGCCAGTTTCGAGGCATCCCGCGTGGCAATCGCCGTCACTCGGGCATTGGTCAGATCCCGTGCCCCTTCGAAATGGGTATAGCCCATGAAACCGATACCGATAATTCCGATCCTGACCATCAGTGTATCACCCTTCGAATTTTCAGGAGTCGCCCGGGAAACCTGCATTGGCCGCCATCCGGACTGCTGACAGAGATTGATTGTTGGAGATTGATTGTTGACGTGGAGCGAGTTGAAGTAAGTTGATCTGTGGCGACGCAGGCTGTTCCGGGGCTGGCGGTATTTTTTGAACAACCGCCCCACGGGCCTGAGCCCCCTGTTCTTCGTCTTGGTCGCGAAGAATACCCGGAAAACCAGTGGAACCCCAGCAAAGGCCGCAGCCGTCCGCCGATTTTCCCTGCCGTCGGTCAAAAAGCCGCCGAAAATTCGTCCCACACCAGCAGCTCGAACGTTGGTGGACATCTCGAACATGGGCCTGCGATTCAGTCCCGAACGGGACGTCAGGTTGTAGCCATGGGCGTAGCCTATGGACCTTGGCAACCCGCGACACAAAGCCCCGAATGGGGCGATAAGAATCCGAGGATGAGGCGGCCTGACCATGGTCGTGTGATTCAGCCCGAAGGGGCTGGCAGAAAATAGCCGGTGGCAAGCAACGCGCCGCCACCGGAATTCGCCCAATCTACGCATGTCACCCCGGCGGGGTGACAGAAAATTGAGCACGAGCACGAGCACGAGCACGAGCACGAGCACGAGGCGCAACGTACGCTGGCGCCGAATCAATGGGCTTGCAAACTGCGCGGCGGGCTGCGATTCAGTCCCGAACGGGACGACAGGTTGTAGCCATGGGCGTAGCCCATGGACCGTGGCAACCCACGACACAAAGCCCCGAATGGGGCGATAAGAATTCGAGGATGAGGCTGCCTGACCATGGTCGTGCGATTCAGCCCGGAGGGGCTGGCAGAAAATAGCCGGTGGCAAGCAACGCGCCGCCACCGGAATTCCCCCAATCTACGCATGTCACCCCGAGGGGGTGACAGAAAACGGCGCACGCATCCTGATCGCCAGATTGCGCGACAGATTGGCGGTCTGCGCAGCGGCAAGGGACGGACTCATCCCTACGGATTCGAATTCAGATGCTATTTGGGACCGGTTCCGTTGGTGGCGCTGCGCTGACCAACGGCTATTTTCTGGCACCCCTGATTCGGGGTGCACGCGGCCGGTTTCGATCGCCATGTTGCCATGGCCGGATCACAGATGCCACGTCCAATTGGCCTGCCGCCGGCGGGGCCCTATTCCGAGCACGAGCACGAGAACGAGGCGCAACGTACGCTGGCGCCGAATCAATGGGCTTGCAAACTGCGCGGCGGGCTGCGATTCAGTCCCGAACGGGA
>CAIYBH010000272.1 GCA_903924405.1 uncultured Planctomycetaceae bacterium
CAGCGGACGTCCGAGTGACTCGGAACTTTCTGAGGCGTCCAGCACCATGCGTCGCGATTGACGCAGCGTTCGAAAGACGCGTCCGATGGCGAGCGGCGTGGTCAGAAGTGTTTCGCCCTCTGCTGCGGTGAAATAGTCGACGCCGGGAACTGCAGTGTCTTCCTCCAGAACGGCGAGTCTGACGACGGGGGGAATCGTTGAGAGCGTCATGTCATGGGCCATCTGCACCATGCGATCGACATCGAGGTCCTGCGACTGGAAAACGACGGGGTGTGCTCTGCCGGTGTAGTAGTCGGCGTCAGACTGCACGAAGCGCAGGGATCTTCGCAGGATGAATTGCACGGCATGCATCAGCAGGCCATCGGATTCAAGGCGTTGACGGACATCAGAGCGAAAAGCCGCCAGCGTCAGGGCGATAGCCGACAGGAATGGCTGGTCGGACCCGGATGATCCTTGTGAAAGCACCCAGAATGGGGCATTGACTGGAAACACATCACCGTATTGCGGATCAAAATCATTATGTTCGGGGTAGCAGTAGAGTTGGTTTTTCAGGTAGTGCGAGGCTGTCAGACGCGAGTAGATCTCATCGGACAGCAGCATGCGTGCGTTGCTGCGCCAGAAGGGCGGTGCGACGTATGAGGTGGACGAGTTTCCGAAGGTCGGCAGGTTAAATCGCTGGCCCGGACGCAGTCCGTAATCCGCCTGAGCAGCCTGCACGGCTGGAGCATATTCGACGAAGGTGAGTGAGGGGTACAACTGCGGATTCAGTGTGGAATGGTCGCGGTCTCGATTGTCATACAGCAGTCCGGAGAATCCGGCTGCCGACTTTTCCTGAATCCAGTTGCGAACACGGCTGGCCGCGGTCGAATCCAGTCTCAGCACGTTGGAGGGAGACAATTCGGTTTCTGATGTTGGTACCTCAAATTCTGTGATCAGCGACAATTCCTGTTCATTCCAGCGTGTATTCTGATCGTTCACAATGGCCACTCGATTCGTGATTTGTCGATCGGCGGGCGTCGCTTGTCGCTGGCCACGAGTCACGTTGGGTTTCCACGGCATCGCTGCCTTTTTCAGCAGCGCGGGCATACGAGTGTTCTGCTGAAGTAACCGCAGCGCTGGATCTGATTTGATGCGCGAGACATCGCGAAATCCGTTTGCGACAGCAAGTGTCAGTGTGTCCATCGCGCGATCGGACTGTTGTGTTACCGCCAGCAGGCTGGACAAGGAGTACCATGCCATGGGGTCGGATGGATCCACGACGGTCATGCGTTCAGCAAGCTGCCTGCAGGTTTGGAGATCCTTTTGCTGGATTGCCTTCTGCATCATCAGGTTGAGTCGAAAAATCTCCGCTCGCCGCGTGGGGAGTGCGAACAGTTCGGACTTCTGCACGAACGGTTTGGGAAGCCGTTTAGCCGAGTAGTAGCGGAGCAGCGGTGCGCTGCCGACCAGCGCGACGAGGGCCAGCAGAATCGGTAATCGACGCATGCAGAATCACCGGGCGGAAATGCAGGGGATCCGGGGGTGGCCCCTCAGGCGGGAACATCGAAGCGATCCTCAGGATCGGGTATCAGCGTTAACTTCCGTCGCGCAGATCCGTGCGAATTATGACACGGCGGCGACTGGTGTGGTGGAGAAAGGTCGGCGAATTCCCCGCCAATTCCCGGAAAACTTCGAAAATGACAGAGCTCGAGGGAATGCCGAAAGCGGGAGTCGGCGCATGGTCCCTGGTGAGGAGCGAGCATTCCGTGCGAACCAACACGGTATTCGCGTTTTTCGATGAATTCTGGTAGTTCAGTCGGTATGCTATGGCGCACTGGCAGAGGAACAGGTGTTCGCTGAATGTCTGACATTCGGAGGAAAGTCCGGGCTCCACAGGACACGGTGGTGGGTAACGCCCACCGTCCGCGAGGATCGGGAAAGTGCAACAGAAAGCAAACCGCCGAACGGTTGACTTCCGGGGCGTTGTCTCGGGTGTCAGCGTCGTGGTAAGGGTGAAACGGTGCGGTAAGAGCGCACCAGCAGTCCGGGTGACCGGCTGGCTGGGTAAACCCCATCGGGAGCAAGGCCAAGCAGAAGGGAGCGTCGTTTCGGCGGCGGCGAATCTGTCCGATTCGTCAACCTTCGGGTCGGCTGCACGAGTTACAGAGTAATCTGTATCCCAGAGAAATGAACACCCACGACAAAACCCGGCTTATCGTTCCTCTGCCAGTTTCCTGCTTCCCGACAGAAGTGATAGCAGTGGCCGGGAAAACCAGAATCAAGGGCCTTACCCAACCATAGCTCAGTATTTCTGTGGTCAAGCCAGCCCTGCACCGCTCATGGCAGGTGCGAGTGAAAACTGGTGTTGACGCACGCCGGGTGGATTCGGCACTATTTGCCGAAGTTTGCCGTCGAAGTCTTCACTGAGTTTGAGATTTTTCAGGGCGCCAATTGAGCATTGCGTCGTCCGCCAGCGGACCATCGCAGGCGACGCTGGCCAATCCCGTCTCCAGCTGAAGTGTGCAGCTTTGAAGTGCAGAACGGTGGATCGGATCAGCGGCCAGATCCACACCGAATCCCGGGGATGTGCTGAGAGCGGCAGGGAAATGCTGTGAGAATTGCAAGATTTCTGACGCTGGTGATGGCACTGACTTCAGCCTCTCTGGAGACCGCCGCGCAGCAGACTTCTCAATGGGTTGTTGAAGAGACCCGCGGGCCGCTCAAGCTGTATTCCGAGTTCTCCGTCGACGTCCCTGCAATCTGTCAGGTGCTCGATACGGTCACCGATCAGCTGGACTCGACGGTGGGGCTTTCAGGATCGGATGAGTCGGTGGAGGTCATTCTGTTCTCCAGTCACGCGCACTACGTGAATTACCTTGCGGCCACCATTCCGCAGGCGAAAAATCGCAGGGCCATCTTCTTCCGGAATGGTACGGTCAGCCAGATTTATGCGTGGCGAAGTCGCACGCTGATGACGGATCTGAGGCATGAAATGGTGCACGTTCGGATTCACCAGCAGCTGCAGTTCTGCCCGCTCTGGCTGGACGAGGGGCTGGCGGAATACTTCGAGGAGGACGAGCGGCAGCGACAAGATTCCTCACGGCGTGACGCTGTCAAATGGAAGGCGCGGTTTGGAATTACACCATCGATTCGCACTCTGGAAGCATTGCCATCGGCCGACGCGATGACGGCTGACAGCTATCGCGACAGCTGGGCGTGGGTCAGCTTTCTGATCAATGACTCGCGTCAGTCTCGCGGCGTGCTGAAACAGTATCTGAATCTTATCCACCGGGGCGAGGCTCCCGGGGCATTCAGTCAGTTTGCTGAAGCAGAAAATCCCGGTTTGATTTCACGTGCAAACTCCTATTTCAGAAAAATGAGTTTTGTCGTAACTTTCGACTCAAGTGAGCAGTGAACGTGACCGGGGTACCGTCCGGTCATTGTTCCTCGCAGGGTTTAAGGAAAGAAACATAGACGACACCCCCCGGACCAGGTCGTGGTGTCGCAGAAATCTCTGTCCGTTGATCTGAAGGATTAGACACATGACTGCTGTCCGCACCACGTCTCGAGGAATTCTGGTTTCACTTCTTGTTGCAGCGGTACTGTTTCAGGGACCGATTGCGGCCGCCGCAGATCCCACACCGGTGGCGACACAGGATGTGCGTTTGCGAGACGGCGGAGTTCTGGTGACCCGTGTGGTTGATCTGCAGGGGAAGCCGATGGCTGACGAAGAAGTCGTCGTCGAGTTTCGCGGAAAGCCGATTGCGTCCGGATTCAGCAATGACAAGGGCCTCGTGGCGATTTCCGGACTGCGAGCCGGTCAGCACTCACTGGTAACTCGGACTGGCGCGACTGTTTGTCGACTCTGGATGCCGGAAACTGCTCCTCCATCTGCTGTGAATACTCCGGCCGTGGTCAGCGACAGTACTCTTGTTCGTGGCCAGTTCGGCGCGTTCAATCTGCCGATGCTGGTGTATGCAGGCGTTGCTGCTGCAGCGCTTGTGATCGGAGTTTCTGCAAGAAATGATGCACAGGACGCGGAAAGTGCCGCACGTCAGGCACAGAATCAGAATGAAGAACTGAGCAAAGAACTTTCTGACCTGACCGATCGCGTGGAAGAACTGGAAAAAGCTGTCAGCCCATAAAGGACCTGGTGCCAGCGTCTGAATCCGAGAACCCGGTTGCGATTGCAGCCGGGTTTTTTTATGCGCGGTCGGAATGCGCGCCGGGGTGCGAAGCTCTGCGAGCTTGCGTTGCTGATTTGGAACGAAACGCAGAAACAGGTGAGTAACGGCAGGCACAGTGGCCGCATTCTGAGACCCATGGCCATTTGTCACCTTGCCGCGGTGATAGAGAGTTAAGAGCGGACCTCAAGCGATCACTTCGAGCCGACGTGCCCTGGATCTGGGCGCAGGTCGCTGAATCTGCATCCGTCCCTGCCCGGACTGCACACTACGGCAACGCGATCGGTATGGATTTCAGCAGGCATCCAGTGAAGTCCGGGGGAAAGTCTCGGTGCGAAACGTTTTCGTAAATCGGCATTCTGCCGGTCCTGTTGATTGTGCGGGATCGGTTGAGTGAACCGACTTGAACGTCGAAATCTGAGCAGACTGTTTTTCCGGCGTTTTCTGCTGACCGGCCACTGCATGCGGCGAAAATTGCCGACGATAAACAGGTCATTCCGGTTGCCGTGCTGATTCCTGCTCAGGTCCAAAGACATGACACAGACGACGAAGAAAAAACGCGTTGCCTCGCGACTGCAGACGCCGCTTGAAACCTATCTCCGCGAAATCAACGAAACTGCGTTGCTGACGGCCAACGACGAGAAGGAACTGTCGAACCGGATCTCGGCCGGGGACGCTGCGGCTCGGGATCGGATGGTGCGTGCCAACCTGCGTCTGGTGGTCAATATTGCTCGGGGTTACACGGGCAAGGGTCTGCCGTTGCAGGATCTGATTGAAGAGGGCAATCTGGGGCTGCTTCGCGCCGTTGAGGGCTTCGACCCCAACATGAACACGCGATTCAGCACCTATGCCAGTTACTGGATCAAGCAGTCCATCAAGCGGGCGCTGGTCAATTCCGCCAAGACCATCCGGATCCCGGCTTACATGGTGGAACTGCTGTCCAAGTGGAGACGTGCAACGGCGAAGCTGACAGACGAGCTGAACCGCACTCCAACGCCGGAAGATATCGCCCGCGAACTGGGAATTCCCAAAAAGAAACTGCGTATCGTGAAGAAGGCGATCACGCTGTACAACGCCACCCCGCAATCCGATCCGGAAGAGGGTGGTTTGACGCTTGGGGATATCGTTCCTGATGAGCGGGTTCGCGGGCCGGAAGACGAGCTGATCAATTCCGACAATCTTGTTCACGTGTCGAGACTACTGGACGAGATGGACCCACGCGAAGCGACGATTTTGAAAATGCGTTTCGGACTCGACGATTGTGAGCCGCAAACGCTCAAGGAAATCGGAGAATCGCTCGGGTTGACTCGCGAACGAGTTCGGCAGATCGAAGGGGAAGCTCTTCGCCGACTTTACCGCAGCCTCAGCGGTGATCAGTAAGGGGATGGCCGAAGACTGCAGAAAAAGGCGGGTCAGAAAAAGGGGTCAGGAGCCAATAGCCAAATGGCCCACAGGGTGCTTCGCACTATTGGTTCCTGACCCCTTTTTCTGACCTTCCACTTTTCGTTCGGTGGCTCGCAGGGTATTTTCCTCCGAATTCTGCCTAATGCTGAATTCTTACATGCCACCTCCGGTCGGATACCAGACCAATGAACGAACCAGTAGCGCATCGAGACTTTGTCCGTCAAATCGTCGAAGATGATCTCAGAACCGGTAAGCGGGATGGTCGCGTGCAAACGCGATTTCCTCCCGAACCGAACGGATACCTGCATATCGGGCATGCGAAGAGCATCTGTCTGAACTTCGGGATCGCGGCAGAATATGGCGGGAAGTGCAATCTCCGATTTGATGACACAAATCCAGAAAAGGAAGATACCGAGTACGTCGACTCCATTATGGAAGACGTGCGATGGCTTGGGTTCGACTGGGAGGATCGGCTGTTTTATGCCTCCGATTACTTCGAGCAGTTGTATCAGTGGGCAGAAACTCTGATTCGTCAGGAAAAGGCCTACGTCTGCAGTCTGACTCTGGATGAGATTCGGGCTGGGCGCGGCACTCCTGTGGAACCAGGGATTGCCAGTCCGTGGCGCAGTCGCACGGTGGATGAAAATCTTGACCTGTTTCGCAGAATGCGCGCTGGCGAATTTCCGGACGGTGCTCATGTTCTTCGCGCGAAAATTGACATGGCTCACCCGCACATGCTGTTGCGGGATCCGATCATGTACCGAATCCGGCATGCAGAGCATCACCGCACGGGAAGCCAGTGGTGCATCTATCCAACATATGACTATGCACACGGGCAGTCCGATTCGATGGAGCAGATTACGCACTCCATCTGCACGCTGGAATTTGAAAACCATCGACCTCTGTACGACTGGTACTGCCAGGCACTGGGAATTCATCATCCCCAGCAGATTGAATTCAATCGCCTGAATCTGACGTACACGATGATGAGTAAGCGTCGCCTGCTCGAGCTCGTCAAAGGCGAATATGTGCATGGCTGGGATGACCCTCGCATCCCGACTTTGCGCGGGCTGCGACGGCGCGGTTACACACCCGAAGCGATTCGGGCCTTCTGTGCCAGTGTGGGGGTGACCAAACACAACGCCACCATGGACATGGGGGTGCTTGAGAATCACATTCGCGAAGATCTGAACAAACGAGCTGAGCGGCGGATGGCAGTGCTCGATCCTGTCAAAGTGATCATCACCAATTATCCGGAAGGACATTCCGAGGAACTGCCCGCTGTGAATAATCCGGAAGACCCCGCTGCCGGAACAAGATCCGTCCCCTTCAGTCGCGAGCTCTGGATTGAACGTGACGACTTTATGATTGATCCACCGAAAAAATTCTTTCGCCTCGCACCCGGTCGTGAGGTGCGACTCCGCTGGGCCTACTTCATCACCTGTACACACATTGTCCAGGACAGTCAGGGGCAGGTACAGGAAATTCACTGTATCTATGACCCGGCGACAAAGGGGGGAGATGCTCCGGACGGTCGCAAGGTCAAGGCAACGCTGCACTGGGTGTCTGTGCCCCATGCGGTGACAGCGGAAGTGCGGCTCTATGACCACCTCTTCCGTACTGAAGACCCTGACGATGTTGCTGATCCGGCACTGGACTGGAAGTCCAATCTGAATCCGAATTCCCTGCACACAGTCAGCAGTGCGAAACTGGAACCGTCGCTGGGCAAGGCACCGCAAGGAGCCCGTTTTCAGTTCGAACGCCTCGGATATTTCTGCGTGGATGCGGATTCCACGCCGGAGCGTCCGGTGTTCAATCGCACCGTGACACTGAAGGACCAGTGGGCGAAGGAGCAGGTGAAGTCCTGAACCTGGCTGCGTTGCCGAAAATGTCCGGGGGGTGTGGTTAGCCACGCCCTCCGGCCTGTTTGACCCGGCCCGTGTTTAGGCTGCAGTCTGGTGTTCCCACCGCCGTGTCCATCGGCAAATCATGCCGAAAGCAGTCGTCTCCGGAAGTACGCTGCCACCGTTCCAGGGAACTCGTGCACGGTCGAAAAAATCCAGTTTGGAATTTCCTTGACATTGCTCCCTGTTCAGGCATTCATTCCAGCCGTCGGCAGGGGGCTGAATTGACAACTTGCGGAACAGCGTCGGCGGTCGTTGAGAAAAAGATGCGTTGTCTGTTTCTGTGAGGATCTGGAAGACTCAGTTGGCCAGTGAGTTTGCGGCGGCTGGGGATTCTGGCGAGGTGTCAGTGTTCTGATCCCCTGAAACAGCAACGAATCCCAGCACCACGATGCAAATTCGGTCTGGAGCCGATTGGCGGAAATCGGTACAACGCGCCGCAGCGGAAATCCCGAGCGGATTTAACGCGGACCATGGAATTTCAGACGCAGGGATTTTGCCGGGCCACAGGGATCGTGTCCCCTGAAAATCCTCGTAAATGTTCTCGTTGTGATTTCGATTTCCGCGAAATCATGACATCGGAAGGGAGTCCGATGGTGAAATCACTTGCTGTCCTGTGTTGCACGACGGTTCTTGCCTGCGCCACGGCGAATGCTCAAAGTCGCCCGGCCGCCAAAGGTCCAGTGCCTCAGCAACCCCCTGCCGCCAGAGCCTCTGTTCCGGTGCGCCCCGTGGGAGCTACCAGAAGTGATGAGCCCACCGCTGCGTCGCCAGGTGATTCAGGGAATCAGGCCGTGGTCGAGGTGAAGAGCGGAGTCCCTGAGCGACGGCTCCCCGTGATGAACGCAGAGCTGCAGGCTCAGATGGACGGCGTTCTTGAAAAGTGGTCCAAATCAAGCGAGCAGATCACCCGACTTGAGGGGATCGTGACACGCATCATTTACGATCTGACATTCGAAACGGAGTCGCAGGCGAGGGGCGACTTTGCCTATGAGAAACCCGACAAAGGTCGGATTGATATTACTCCGGAAGCCATCACAGAAAAGCTGATCGCTGAGCGTGAACAACTTGTGGAAAAGGCAATTTCGGAAAAGAAGCCGCCTCGAGTGAGATGCCGCAAGGATGGCAAACCTTTTCAACTGGTGACATGTCAAAGGGAGCAATGGTGGTGCGACGGCACTCGCATTTTCAGCCTTGATTTGGAGAAAAAGCAGGCCATGGTCAGCCAGATTCCTGTAGAAATGCAGGGAGGCAACATCATGGACAGCCCTTTGCCGTTTCTGTTTGGAATGCCTCCCGAGCGGGCGAAGCGTCGTTTTGAGATGGGGTTCCACGAAGGCCGTTTTGACGCAAAGGCCCCTGTTGTTCGCCTCGTCATCTACCCCAACCTGCCTCAGGACGGCCAGAACTGGCACCATGCTGATGTGATGCTGGACATGAAAACGATGCTCCCGGTGGCAGTGCAGATGTATGATCCCGCTGAAACCCGGATCACCGTTTATCGATTCTCGGATCTGCAGATCAACGAAACGCTCTTCCAGAAACTGATCTTTCGCAGCGGATTTACCCCATCGCTGCGCGATTACAATCTCGTCAACGTCAATCCGGAAAACGGTGGCGCTGCTGCACCGGAAGTTGCAGGTGGCCCGGCCGCTCCCAGAGTCGTCCCGGATCTCAAGGGTGTACCGTTTAAAAACGCGGTTTCTGCGCTCGAGGAACTGGGACTCAAACGAAACAAGGATCCGCAGCTCAGTCAGGTCTCTCTGCTCGAAGGCAGCCCAGCCACAGCTAAGGAACAGGTTTATACGGTGGAATCGCAGTCGCCGCAGGCAGGCTCACCAATCCTGCCCGGTACAAAGGTCACACTGAAGTTGTTTACAGATCCGTCACGGACGAAAACAGCTGATAAGAAGGGCGACACGGCCACCCGGTGATGCCCGTGCTGAAGCGACGCAGCGGCGCTTGTGGCTGAGTTGATCGCGGTGGCTGATGAGACTCGTGGCGTCCAGTGGCAGTCAGCGTCATGTGATACCCCGGCAGGGGCCCATGACGCAGATCATCAGCGGAATGCTCGGTTGATCTTCCGTGTGCTGGCAGGTTTCAACCGGGCTGACAAAACAATAAGCCGGATTTGTTCCGCCGCATCCGGCAAACTGGGCCCCCGCCGCCGTCCCGATTTTCCACTGGCAATTACACACTCGGAACCAACCCTGCTTCAACCAGCAATAAACGCACCGGAATCACTGACTCGTTGAGTCCGGAAATTCGGGCGACGGCTGCCCGATATTCATTCATCTGCGAACGATAGTGTTCACACTTCTGCCGGACCCAGTCTTCAACTGGTGGAGAGACACGGTCGGTCTTAAAGTCCAGAATCTCTGCAGCGACGATCCGGTTGCCAACACGGATCTGCACGAGACGGTCAATCGTCCCCTGCACCAGTTCACCCTGGGCAGCGAAAACATAGGTTCGTTCGCGGTCTACAACGAGCCTTGCTTCTCCTGAGGCGACGCGTGGAAGCCACTCGGCAAACAACGCAGCGTTTCCGCCTGTTGACTGGTCGAACACTGCCCTGATTTCCGGAGTCTTGATGATTTCCAGGAATCGCGGGAGCAGCAGATCTACGGTCTGGTCCGCAATCAACAGCTCTCGCGCCTTTTGTCGCAGCACTGTCTGATCAGGACACTCTCCGGGCTGAAGCCATTCAATACACTCAAACCAACAGTGAAACAGGACGCCTCGTACTCGAGGATCCACTGTAGGTGTGCCTTTCGCGACAGCGATCGGCCGAGCATCGCGGCGAATCACACTTGAGACATCGGGCAGATTCAGGCGGCGTTCATCGTGGCGCGATGGGGCGCGTCTGGACAATCCGCGGCGACGACCATCCGGCATCGGCGCGAGGGCGATTTTTGGCAGGGAGACATCGGTTTTTCGCTTCTGTGTTACGGGACGCATCAGCCCGGGCAGGTTTTGATACCATGTTGGATTTCCCGTCTCATACACGACACTTGATTCCTCTGCATGAGGTTGATCACTGAGGGTCGCCAGAAGCAGGCCGGCATAGGTTTTAGGAGCTTTCGATGACGTGATCGGTTCCGCCAGCATTGTCAGGCTGTGCTTCGCTCGTGTTAACGCCACATAAAACACGCACAGGCTCTCATTGACCTGACGGCGGATTGTGTGCTCAAACGCCTGCTGGATTGGTTGCGGCAGCAGACTGCGCAGCGGCTTTCCGGTCCACACGCAGACTCGGTCCGGAGCTTCTCCTGCTCCCGGGCCCGTGAAGGCCGCCTGTGGAGGTTTAAAGAGCGTCCCGTCCAGCTCGGGAAGTACCACACGATCGAACTCAAGTCCCTTGCTCTGATGAATTGTCATCACACGGACCAGTGCCCGTTCCGACTTCTGAAACTTGCTGTTCTCGAGCAGACGGACAAAATCACCGGGATTCAGCGATCCTGTGTCATCAAAAACCCAACCCTCACCCACAATCTGAGCCAGTCGTAGTCTGTCTCTGGCGCTGCAGTACTCGCGAACAGATTCCGAAAGCCACTGCAGTGTTCGTCCGTATCCGACGTCCAGCAGTCGACTGCGTATCTTCCGGGCTACCGACGTGGCGCATGCGTCGTCTTTCCAGTCCAGCAGCCCCACAATTGCTCCCAGTGGCGACTGTGCCACGTGAAATCGTGAGACAGTGCACGCAGGATGCGCTGCCAGCTGTAGTAGTGACAACACCGCGAGCACCGCCGGGCTGTCAACAGGCGGGGTCCCCCCCTCCTCACTGGCAGGAACTCCAAGCAGTGTCAACTCATGCACCAGTCGGGCGACCGTTGAGTTTTTCCGGGTCAGTATGCCAATCTCTGCGCCCGGCGTCTGCAGGTGCATGTCCCGAATCTGCTCAGCCACCCACTGAAACCACGGCCCGCGTCGCTCTTCCGCACTCTCGCCGGGCATCTCGGGCGACGTGCGAAAAACGACATGTCCCGGCATCTCCGGATACGCCGTCGAATGTTCCGGAAACTTTCGCGACCATTCCTCACACGCATCCCGATAATCTTCCAGATTTTCATGCGCAGCAAGGTTTTGAAAGACCCGATTCACAGCTTCCATCACTGCCGGTGACGAACGACGACTTTCAAACAGCGTGGTCTCCTGAATTCCCGGAACCGCCTCGGCAACAGCGTCGAGGATTTCCGCCATCCCACCACGCCAGCCATAGATCGCCTGCTTGCCGTCCCCCACGCAGAAAAAACTGGATTCGCTGCCATGCTGAAGCAGAACCGAAGTTAAGCGTCGCAGGATCTTCCACTGATCCGCCGAAGTGTCCTGGAATTCATCCAGCAACAGATTGCGAATCGAACTGTCCAGCCGAAAACTCATCCGTGCGCCGCTGGCTGCTTCAACAGAACGGGCCAGCACTCGAGTCACATCGCCGAATCCCAGCCAGCCATGTTCGGCCCGCAGTGCGCTGTACTCCCGATCAAACCGCGTCATCAGTCCCCGAATCGCCTTCATCTGCAGCGATAGACGCTCCAGCAATTCCGCTTTGGCATGCCCCGCCAGCCGCTGGTAGATGCCGCAGATCTCATCTTCGATCGGCTTGCCGTAAAAGCGGCTTTCTCCGGAAACCACTTTCCCCGCAAGTCCTTTTGTGATGAAGTCATCCCACAGGCCATTCTGAAATCGAGCCACATCTTCCGCCCGGGCCTTGATAAACCTGGAATCTGTCGGCAGCGGGGCCGCATAGAGTTCCCGAATCGAATGCTCTTTCTGCTCGTCCGTCAGCCGCTGCCCTTTCGGGATTTGTTCCCAGGCGTCGTCTGCCGTCAGCAGAAACAATTCGTGATAGTTGCTGACCGTGTCGTCAATCAAGTCCCGAACACTGCGTTTGGAACGTCCTTTCGCCAGCATCTGCATCAGTTGCTGTGCATCCTGAGGCAAATGCTGCGACAGGACAGCGTCAATCGCCTGCTCGCGCAATTCCCGATCAATATGCTGGTCGATAATGCTCCAGCCCGGTGGCAGGCCCAGTTCCAGTGTCAGACTCCGTGCCACCTGCTGGAAAAAGCTGTCCAGCGT
Source organism: uncultured Planctomycetaceae bacterium (assembly GCA_903924405.1). Taxonomy (GTDB): domain Bacteria; phylum Planctomycetota; class Planctomycetia; order Planctomycetales; family Planctomycetaceae; genus SXXK01. The sequence continues at coordinate 12,551 of CAIYBH010000272.1, forward strand.
ACAGACCCGCATGCGATGAAGACTTCGGGTCAGATCCACCAGCACACGCTCTGCATCCGCAGATGAAATTGCTGGCAGGTTCAGAAACTCTCCAAGCGACGCAGCGGCTTTCTCGGATGTCGCCGCCGTGGCCAGTCGCGTCAGGACACGGCCGAGGATCTCTCCGGCCGCCTTGCGTGTGAATGTCGTGGCGAGGATGGTTTCCGGACGGTGATTCAGGAAAATCTGCCGCAGAAAATGCCCGGAAAGGCGAAACGTTTTCCCGCTGCCCGCCGACGCCCGAATTAACTCATGCATGGACTCCCTCCCCCCAACACGTGTCGGTCAGGTTATAACAGGGCCGCATGCTCAGGGAAAGCCGCCGGGCGTCGGAACGTTCCTGCGCGGGTTTTGCATCTGCAATCGTGACACGGGCATGCGCTGAACGGAGTGCTCTGAGGTGGTCGGCAGCTGATCATCGAAGGGATCAGCCCGGACTATTTGTGTCGCTTGTCGACAGCACCGTCCAGCGGAAGGTCCTGATGAAGCACCAGATTCAGCTGCGAAAAGCCAGAAGCCTGCCAGAGTCTGCGTTGTGAACGAAGGACCACCCGGCCCGACATGCCCACCCATGAGACTCGTCAGGGAGGCAGCGTATCAGTTCTTCAATCCACGCCGTCGACGACATCGTCGAGCCAGTACAGCAATGACCACAGCACAGGCCAGACCGGCCGCGGGCTCCGGCACAGCCGACACCACCGTAAATGTTCCAACTGTGCTATAGCTGGCGCGATCGATGGTTGGGTTGGCCGACAAACTGTCTTCGAAGTACGTAGATGGGGCATTCATCAATTTGATCACCCAGCGATCTCCCACGGCATCCCCTGGTATTGCCACGGAATGCTGCAAGTAAAGTCTCGCCAGCAACATGTCCGCGGTTGTCAGCTGCACGTCGTTCAGGGACAAGGTGGAGTCCCCACCTATAATTTCGTCCTCCAGCGGGTCCTGTCGCGCTGCCGACCAGTTTCCGATGTCCGTATCACTCTGCAACACGTAGGGGACTGGTGACGTGATCGTCTGCTGTGCCGCGGATTGATTTATATCCTCACGAAAAATCAGTGATCCGGCCGTCGTACCAGTTGTCTCTTCTTCAATCTTCAGGTGGTAGGACGTGACATAAAAACTGTCCGTGCTCGACGAGCGAGCGTACACATCAACATAGCCCGTTCCACCCTCTGCAATTGTGCCACTCTGCACAGTCACGATGATGTCCGCCAGCACGTGATCCGTAACGCATGCCAGCATCAGCGCGATTAAAAATGGCCTGAACATCCCAGCAGCCTTTTCAAGCAGAATTGACGCAGAACAGAGCTGAATTTTCATTTTTCAGGGAAACGACCGGACAGTTCCAGAACCGACTGGTTGAACGCGTTCCGCACCACGGGGAAACGCCCCACCCCGAAAACACGCCACACAAGCACATGATGTCTTTAGCTGACCCCGGAGGTCCCTGCTGATTTACCCTCTGAAAACGGGCACGCCGTCGTCTCAATGCGTTTTACTCTTCCTTTTGTACCCGGGAAACCGAATGTGCCGTTTTTTCGGATTTTTCAGCTATTCAGTTTGGCGTACTCCGTTTAGCTTACCGCCCTTACTGCATCCGCTCTGTTCCCGCACCACTCAAGCCCTGGCCCTGCGCAACAGACATATCGCCCAAACACGGCACGTGCCCGGTTCACAGGGACTACTGTGATGGATTGCCGGATACGGCGCAAACTTTCCCGTAGCATGTTCGCGCGTACGCACCGCTGCTTTCAAAACCCGGGTCAGGGGGCTCGCCAAACCACTGTAGCCAACGTCACTGCTGTTCACAGTGCCGGTTGCAATCGTGCCACAACCGCTTTGAACCGATCCTGGTCCCTGACCGGGGCCAGATCGGCCTCTGCGTTGACCCGGAAGGGGTCCCGGTAGCCCTCCTCGGCCGCACGTTCCAGCGCGGTCAGAGCCCCCTCAACATACTCAGCCTTCTGAGCCTCTGCGGCATGGAGACTTAACTGAGCCAGTGCGCGAGCTCGCTCGAGATGCAGCTCACCATTTTTGCTACCGCTGGCCCCAAGTTCGTCAATCAGTTTCTTCGCAGCTTCAATCCGCCCGACCCTTGCTTCTGCCAGCATCAGGTTCACTTTGTTTTTTTCGTCCGGAGAACCGTTCAGAAGTTCTTCACGCAACTTTCGGCTGCGTTCAAACAAACTCAGCGACTCAACAGACTGCCCCTGCAGATCCCGCAGCGTTGCCATCCGATACAGCGCGGTTGTCAGTTGACGTTTGTAGTCCGCCTTTTCCGGATCCGCGGCAAACACCTCTTCATACAGCTTTACCGAGTCCCGAACAATCGGGTCTGCTTTCTCCAACTGCTGAATCCACAAGAGCGACTGCCCGTAGTTCCCCAGATGACCAGCCAGTTCCAGCTTCAGTGGAAGCATGTTTGGCCGTCGATCAAAGATTTCCCGCCGACCGGTAATCGCCTGTTCATACAACTCCAGCGATCGATCGGTTTTGCCCAGCCGCATCATGATGTAGGCCAGGCCCAGAGCTGACTTGTCGTGACTGATCTGTCGGCCGGCAGTGCGGCTGTCCTTTGCGTCGTCATTCAGCTCCGCAAACCCGGGTTCTGATCGGATATTGCTGAGCACCGTGGCCATCGTCGACAACGCTTCCTCAAACGCCTGCGCCGTCTCGGGCAGGTGGCCCTGTTCGAGATGTTCCACGCCGACGTTCTGCACCAGCGCTGCGAGTAGTTCCAGAATGTCATTCCGTGAGGGACTGCCCGGCTGTGGCTGCGGATCCTGAATACACTCCCGTACCAGCACCACCGAATCCTGCAGCAGTTTCATAGCCGCCCCGGGATCGCCGCTCATCCTTCGCTTCACCGGTGCCCACGCCATCCCCACTTTGGCAAGGTTGGTTCGGGTGGCGTCATTTCTCCCCTTGATCCCAATACGCTCGCCAGCCATCTCGTACAGACGCGCATACTCACGATCTGCCGCCTCCAACTGGTCCAGTTCATAAAACGCCGTGGCGATCTGCTGACGCAGAGCCATCAGTGTTGGAATGGCTTCTCCCCGAATACCCCCTGTCAGCTCCAGATTCAGCTCATCCCACTTCTTTGAGACCGTTTCCAGAATGGAGATTCGCAGAGCATTGGACCCCGGCTGCTTCTTCAGCGACGCATCAAACTCGGTCAGTACAAACTGGATGTTCTGCAGTGCCAGCATGGCCTGCCGACGAGCCAGTTCTGCATTCTCCTCGGCCAGCACCTTCTGCTGATTCGCGATCACTCGCTGCCGTTTGGCTTCATCCCGCTCATCCCCTGCGATCTCCCGCTGCCGTTCTGCCTCATCCCGCTGCTGCTCAACCTGCTTCTTCTGCTGCGTGATCACTGCCGCCTGCGCGGAGGTGGCCAACCACGCCCACGTTGCCACCACAGCCGTGGCCACCAGAAACAGGCCTGCCAGCGAAGAGGGGATGGCGATGCCTGGATTTCGACGACACCAGCGCCACGCCCGTTCCAGTCGACTTACCGGACGCGCAAGGATAGGTTCGCCAGCCAGATAGCGACGCAGGTCCGCAGCCATCGCCGCACAGTTCTCGTACCTCGCAGCCTGGTCTTTCTGCAGGGCCTTCATGCAGATTGTTTCGAGGTCCACCGGAATGCCCGGTTGCAGTTCCCGAGGCGCTACCGGTTCGTTGTTGATGACCTGCATGACGGTGTCCATCACTCGGTCCGTGATGAACGGCGGACGCGCGGTCAGCATCTGATAGAGAACCGCTCCCAGTGAGTACTGATCAGAGCGCGGTGATAGTTCCATCACACGACCACGAGCCTGCTCCGGGGGCATGTAGCTGGGACTTCCCATGATCGTCCCCTCGTTGGTCGCTGTCGATCCCTCCCCATCGATTTCCTTGGCCAGTCCGAAGTCCGTGATCCTCGGTTGCCCCTCTCCATCCAGCAGAATGTTGGCCGGCTTCAGGTCCCGGTGGAGAATGCCATTGTCGTGAGCATACTGCATGGCCATACACAGCTTTTCGGCCATGGCAGCGGCCCTGATCGCCGCCGTCGGTTTGCCATCCAGATCCCGCAGCAAATCCTTCCCGGCAACGTACTCCAGCGAAAAGTAAGGCAGCCCCTGATGCTCTCCGATGTCAAAAATCTGCACGATGCCCGGATGCTGCATCTGAGCTACGGCGCGCGCCTCGGCCAGAAAACGTCGCAGAGATTCGCCGCCGGTATGCTTTCCGTGCAGAATCATCTTCAAGGCGACAATTCGATTCAGCTTACGGTGACGTGCCTTGTAGACAACCCCCATCCCGCCCCGGCCCAGCTCACTCAGTACCTGATAGTCGCCAATCACCAGACCTGCGGCACCGCCCCCGGATTCACTGGTGCGTTCCTGACCTTCAACCAGGGTCTCCAGCAGATCTTCGAGATCCTGCACCGCCTGAGGCCCCGAGATCAGTGTGGCCGACGGATCGGCGGTGACAGCGGCTGAATCCGGCGGCAATTGCGAATTCAATCCGCTGATCTGAAATTCGGCCGCGCCCG
>CAIYBH010000273.1 GCA_903924405.1 uncultured Planctomycetaceae bacterium
GGTTGCGATTTTCACAGTTGGATTGCAGCAAAAGGTGATGGCGAATAGGTTTACGGCTTGGCAGGAGCCGCGCCCTCCCGTTTCCCAAAAGGCAATCGGTGCGGCGTGTTGTGTGTCCGCTTCCTCACGGCCGCGGCTTGTGGTGAGGAAGCGGAACATCAACAATGGTCACGGTCGAATGTCCGCCTTACCATCTCCGTTGGGTCAGTGGTCCGCGATCCGGAACGGAGGATTGATTTTTGCGGTGAGGGCGATGGGAGGATGGTGTGCATCACCATTCTGGCGAGCGATGGCTGTAGGGTGAATCAGGGAGTTTGGTGGCACTTCCCGTGACCGCAGCGTATCGAGAAGCCTGCCGTCAACCTTCGCTGATTTCTGATCCATGTCTGTCTTGCCAACTTCTTCCCAGACGGCATCAGGGTTCATTGGAGCGTCCCGCAGGTTGAGCCCATGGTGTTTGCGAAGCTGGCGAATCATCCAGTCGAGACAGATGTCGGACAAACCGCGGTTCGAAAATCCGCCGCCGACGTTTGCATGCGCGCCTGCAAACCAGACCTGTTGGATTTCTCCTGTGGCAACGCGGGGATCATCCCAGAGCGTGGGCTGGAAGGGCACGCGTTGCTCATCCAGTGCTACGGCGTGATAAGCGCGGGCAATACGTGGAGACAGCCTGGTGTTGAGAAAACCGAGGCGTTTGTTTTCACGCTCCTGTGCCAGATCGGCCAGTCTGGAGCCGCTGAACATCTCCCATGGTACACCCAGAGCGCCGACTGTGTCCCACACGGCCACGGCCCCGACGAGGGTGTCGGTTGGTGCGTGACAGTTTTTTGAGCAGTAGGTTCGCAAGGCATCGGGATCCTCGTGGCGATTTCGGTAAAGCTCCCAGAGGTGATCCACAGAACGCTGGTCGCTCGCGCTGAAAAACGACGTTCCGGGGTCCTTCAGGACTCCGCACTCCACAAGGAAGGATGCCAGAGAGCGGGCGGAAAATGCTCCACGACTGAAACCCGCCACGATGATCTGATCTCCGGGCTGATAGGTTTCGGCGACGTGCAGATATCCCTCCTTGATCTGCTCATACAGTCCGTACCCAAACACACCTCCGCGAATCTTCTCTAAAAATTTTGTGCCGACGCCGGGCGAGTAGAAGGAGACCTGATTGGGTGTCCTGAAGTGTTCAGCACTTTGAAACAGGCGGAACACGTTGGTGTCGGATTTGCCTGCCGCGGCGCCGGATTCGTTCCATGTTCCATCAAGACAAATGAGAATTCGTTTCATGGTTGTTCTCTGGAAAAGCAGATCAGGAAAATAGTGCGCAATCACGCACTCTGAGAGGACAGTTGAAGTACTTTGCCCACCGCAGAGTCCGGTCGCTCTTGCGGCGGGAGTTGCAGTGAAGGGCGTGTTTCTTTTGGGCGTGTCTGGTGCTGTGCGACAGGAAACTGATCATCAACAAGCCGGCTGAGCGACTGAATCGTTGAAGATGTCGCAAAATGACGATCCCTTAGAAAGAGCAGGTTACTTCTTTGGGGTTTATCTGCCACGTCGAGCAGCTTGTATGGACGAGTATAAACACGATTAATGGATTTGTCGAAGTTGATCGGAGAAAACTAGTGATCTATTCGCCACATCGCTGCCCTCAGTGGACTCACGGCGAAATGGTTACAGTATTTTGTCTTCCGGCGGTGCAGCGTTGACTGGTTGCTGCACGAGCCGCGACCGTGAAGGAGTGGGGATGGTTTTCAGTTTTCAGTTTTCAGTTTTCAGTGTTCGGTGTTTGGTGTTCGGTTGGTGCGTCGGGAGGTACGTGGCCGGGAGGGCGAAGTTCCACCTGAGCCGCGCCGATTTTGTGAGCGGCGACGCGTTAGCGGCCGGTTGCGATTTGCACAGTTGGCTTGCAGCAAAACGTGAGGGCAAAAAGGTTTGCGGCTTGGCAGGAGCCGCGCCCTCCCGTTTCCCAAAAGGCAATCGGTGCGGCGTGTTGTGTGTCCACTTCCTCACCGGCGCGGCTTGTGGTGAGGGAGTTGGACCAGGGGATTGCTGTGTGTTGGAGGTGGTGAACAGGTGTTATAAGGGAGTTAACTTCTGAGACGGCGTGGGTATTGGGGTGGTCAGGTTCATTTTTTGCCACATTTGTGCTCCTATTCCCTGATTTATGGTGGATTCGTGATGGTTTTTCGGTAGGTTCTGCCGGGTGTTTGCTCGCAGGGAGCGTGTGGATGGTATACTAGGGATGAAGGGGAATCGGGCGTTCAAAGTCGCCGCCTGACCTGAGCTTGATGGGTCCTGATGACACGGGATGCATATTGGCGGGTCGTGCCGGGCACTTTGGTATTCACGGTGCCGTGAGTCCGCAGAAGATAAGACGCAAGCCATGAACAGCGACAAGTCGTCCTCGGCCACGGGCCATGCTGATTCTGACCGAGTAAGTCCGAATCCAGGTCCCGGTTACACCCGAAACCTGCAGGACGTCATCGGTGCGGAGTCAGAGCGGATTCGCCTGCGACGGGACAAGGCCGGAGTGAAAGTCGGCGCCAAGGGTGTTCCGGAGAACCTGATTGGTGTCAGTCTATCCGGAGGCGGCGTGCGGTCTGGTGCGACATCGCTTGGTTTCCTGATGGGCCTGTGCGAGCGCCGGTTGTTGAAGTGGGTGGACTATCTGTCGACGGTTTCGGGCGGTGGGTATGCCGGGGCGTTGCTGACCGCAGAGGCTGCTGCGGAAACAAAAGCAAGATTGGGTGGCAAGCCCGGGGCGCAGGCACGGCAGGCACCTTTCTTTCCGCTGGTGCAGCAGAGTGAGAACGATCGCGATCGGGCCCCGAATTTGGCGCGACTGCGACAACTGGTCGCGCATAGCAACTATCTGATTCAGAATCAGGGATGGCTCAGCCGCGCGGCCCTGGGTGTTGTGCTGATGGGAACAGTGGTTTTCAGCACGGTGATTTGTGTGATGGCATTCCTGGCGATTCTCTTTCGGTCACTCTATCTGCCGGGCAGTCTGGATTTTTTGCGAACGCTGGGGTTTGAGGGTGACCTGATCGTACCGATGACGCCGGCCTTTGCTTGTTTTCTGCTTTGGGCGGTCTGCTGGGCGATGTCGTTCGTGCGGAATCGACGTCACGCCACAGGCAGAAATGCGTCGCTGGTGTTTCGAGCTTTTTTGCTCTGCACAGTGCTCGGCTTCACCATGATTGCGGTGACGGGGGACGTGGATGCCGAGAAGTTGCTTGGGAGAGTTGGGGCATCGTCCGCGACGTGGCAGGAGTGGGCGTTTCTGGGGGGCTGGCTGAAGAGTGCGGTGATTGCACTGATCGGTGCCAGTCTGCTGCCGTATTTCCGTCCGGGGGCCTTGTTACGCAGTGGGAAGGAACGAGTTGCCGGTCCGCGCAAATTCCTGTTTGTGCTGGCTCGGAGCGGTCTGTTGTTTGGTTTGCCGCTGATGATTTTTGGGGTGATCGCCCGGGAAAACGTTTCGAACTGGCAGGAGGTGCGGGACTATCGCCTGGAATTCAAGGATCTGCTGCCGGAGGAAGGTGGGCATGAGTTCGGGCAGTCATTGAAGCTCGTGAATGCTCTGATGGCACCGAAC
>CAIYBH010000274.1 GCA_903924405.1 uncultured Planctomycetaceae bacterium
CTGCGGCCGACTCAACCAGACCTTGTGTAGCCGACATTCTCTATCGGATCATTCTCCGTCGGGTTCTTCGAGGTACGTGTAACCGTTCAGTGCTTCCTCGTAGAACTTGACGAACTGACCAGCCTGCGTGTGATCAATTTTGTTTTCACGCACCGCGATTTCCACAGCCACCTGAAGGCGATTGATCAGGTCACGTCCGCGGAACTGGACATAATCCAGCACTTCACTGACGGTCTCCCCCTTGATGATCGTATCAAGAATCACATCACCACTCTCGGACATGTCAACGTGTACGGCGTTGGTGTCACCGAACAGGTTGTGCAGGTCTCCAAGGATCTCCTGATACGCACCGATCAGGAACACGCCCAGGTAGTACGGGGCGCCGTCATATTCGTGCAGCATTAGAGTGCGACGCACATCACGGCGATCGATAAACGTATCGATCTTCCCATCTGAGTCGCAGGTAATGTCACTCAGCACCGCGTGCCGCGTCGGGCGGTTATCGAGGTGATGAATCGGCATCACAGGAAACAGTTGTTTGATCGCCCACGAGTCCGGGCAGGACTGAAAGAGCGAGAAGTTGCAGAAGTAGTTGTCCGACAGCAGTTTATCGAGACGTTCCAGTTCTTCCGGAATGAAGTCCATCGTGCTCGTCATCTGCCAGATTCGGTAGCACGTGGCAAAGTAAATGTTCTCAGCCAGGCAACGCTGCTCAAGAGACAGATAGCCTGTGTTGAACAGCGTCATCACCGTATCCACAGACGTCTGTGCGTCGTGGAAGGTTTCCAGCGCATTTCGCTGAGTCAGCCCGCGGTAATTCTGATACAGGTCATGCAGCACCTGTTCCGAGTCATCCGGGGGCGCTAACGCGGCATCCGAGGTGTTTTCCGTTCCCTGTTGCGAGACCCCAAGCACACCGAAAACAAGCACGCTGTGGAAAGCTGAAATCGCACGACCGCTCTCGGAGATAATGTGCGGATGCTCAACACCGGCTTCGTCGCACACGGTCTGCAGGGTGTAAACCACATCGCGGGCGTACTCTTCCAGCGTGTAATTCATGCTGGACTCGAAGTTGGTCTGCGAACCATCATAGTCCACTCCGAGACCACCGCCGACGTCCATGTACTTCAGCCCGGCCCCACGTTTCACCAGCTCGGTGTAGACCCGAGCGGCCTCGTTCAACGCGGCTTTCACCTGGCGGATGTTCGTGATCTGACTTCCAAGGTGAAAATGCAGCAGAGTAAAGCAGTCTTCCATGCCCCGACGCTTCAACTCGTCCAGCGCCTGAAGGATTTCATTTGCACGCAGACCGAATTTGGAGCGATAGCCGCCGGAGGACTGCCAACGCCCCGCTCCGCGAGCTGCGAGTTTGACTCGCATGCCAATCTGTGGGCGCACGTTGAGTTTCTCGGCGTACTTCAGGATCAATTCCAGCTCGGTGTACTTCTCCACGACCGGGATCACATGGCGGCCGATTTTCTGGGCCAGCAGCGCCATCTCGATGAACTCAGCATCCTTGAATCCGTTGCAGATGATCGGCGTTTCCGCCTCGGTCATCGCAACCACCGCCAGCAACTCAGGCTTGCTGCCGGCTTCGAGACCGAAGCCAAACTCCCGGCCGTACTCAACGACCTTCTCTACCACTTCCCGCTGCTGATTCACCTTGATCGGGTAAACGCACGCGTAGTTGCCGCGGTAACTATGCTCTTTGATGGCGTCGGAAAACGCCTTGTGCAGAACATACAAGCGGTCGCGAATGATCCCGTTGAATCGCAGCAAAACCGGGACGTCCAGTCCACGCATTTGCAATCGCTCAACCAGTTCCTTCAGGTCGACCCCGCGAGTCTGATTTCGATCCGGGTGAACCATCAGGTTGCCATTAGGATGCACGGAAAAATATCCATTCCCCCAACGCGGCACTTCGTAGAGTTCAGACGCGTCAATCGTTGTCCAGTGCAGAGGCGATTCGTCAATCATTCCGAACAAAGCTCCTCAGCGACCGTAGTCGCGGAACCATAATGGAAGACGCCCGCATCGAAATGATGCGGGCATTGAAAGGACACCGATTCCGACTGCTTTCAAACAGCCAGTGAGAGAACCGCAAAGCCGCTCAGGCCTTCACACCTGTGGAGTTGCGGCTGAGGAACCAGACCAGAAACGGACTGGCGATGTAGATTGAGCTGTAGGTTCCGGCAATCGACCCGATCAACAGGCACCATGCAAACCCATGAACCCCGGAACCGCCAAAGATGTAGAGGATCAACACCACAATAAACACGGTCACCCCAGTCATCAGGGTTCGCCCCAGAGTCTGGTTCAGTGATGTGTTGACAATCTCGTTGGTGACCAGCGGATTCTTGCCTCGAACTTCACGAATTCGGTCAAACACCACGATCGTGTCGTTCAACGAATATCCGACCAGCGTCAGGAACGCCGCAATCATCGACAGGTTGATCCGGAAATCGTCAATCAGCAGCAAATTGCCGATGGCACTTCCGGAAAACCAACTGGCAACTGCCAGAGATCCCAGAGTGACCAGCACGTCGTGCAGAAGCGACACCACGGCCGCCATCCCGAACACAGCATTCTGGAACCGGAACCAGATGTAGGCCGAAATTCCAAGGATACTGAGTAACACAGCAATGGTGGCGTCGACACGCGTTTCCTGAGCCACGGCGGAAGCGAACGTGTTCACTTCATCAAACAACGGAGTCTCGGCCAGAGATTTCTGAGCTGCTGCCAGTGCTGCTGTCAGCTCTTCAGCTTTCACGTCTGCAACCGTGCGCACCGCGTAGGTGGTGTACTTTTTCACAGATCGCTCACCAGCTTCCACCCCGGAACCCACAGTCCCTTCCAGACCGAACAGTTCTGCAGCATCAGCGGAACGCACTTCGCCGAGTTTTTCGGCAATCAGGTCTGTGGCGGTCCCCATGGCGATTTCTTCACTGAAGACAATCTCTGACTCTGAGCCCCCCTTGAACCGCAAACGCGTTACGGCGGCTACCGACGTGTCATTGGGATCGATCTCAATCGGTCGGACAGCGCCTGGTTCCAGAGTCACCATGCGGAGCTTGATATTCTCGCTGCCGGCGAATGCCTTGTTGACTTTTTCACGAACCCGGTCTTCTGCAGTCAGCGTCTGTGCTTCCTCGTTTGACGCACCGTCCGCATCATGACTGTCGCGTTCTGTCGACCGCAATCGGAAATACCGACCCACACCTTCCGTGTTCTCAGCACCGACCGTCAACCGTTCCAGAGCAAAATCGTCGCCGAATTCGGCCTTCAGTGCGGCCGCCACATCATCCGTTTTCTGCGGTTCTGTGGTCTGGAAGGACACCATAGTGCCCCCGGTGAAGTCGATATCGTAGTTCTTCTCACCGCGAACAAAGAAGGCTCCAAGCCCGATCGCGATTATTACCGCAGACACAGTAAACAGCAGGTTGCGATACTTCATGAAATCCAGATTTGTTTCGCCAATCGCCTGCATCATGCTGATGCGACGCATCCAACCACATCGCTCGGACAGATCAAACAGCAGTCGACCCACATACAGAGCGGTGAACATGCTGATTGCCAGACCGATGAACAGCGTTACTGCAAAACCACGGATCTGATCCGTTCCGAAGTAGAACAGCACCACCGATGTCAGCAGAGTGGTCACGTTGGAGTCAAAAATCGTGATAAAGGCTTTATCAAACCCGTTCTGAATGGCGACTCGAACACTGGATCCCTTGCCAAGTTCTTCCCGCATACGTTCATAAATCAGAACGTTGGCATCGACGGCCATCCCGATGGTCAACACGATGCCCGCGATACCCGGAAGCGTAAACGTGGCGTTGATCGCCACCATGGCCCCAACGGTCATGATCAGATTCAGAATCAGCGAAATGACGGCAATCAACCCCGCGAAACGGTAATAGACCGCCATGAACACAACAACCGCCAGACCACTGATGGCCGTTGCCGAAACACCCTTATTACGAACGTCTGCACCCAGGGTCGGGTCCACGGTGGCTTCGCTGAGCGGCTTGGGGTCGATCGGAACTTCCAGAGCACCTGCATTCAGGACGGAAACCAGCTCATCAGCCTCTTCCACGCTGAATCCACCGGCCCCACCGGAAATCTGCCCACGATTTGTAATCTGTTCACGAATCACAGGAGCACTGTCGACCGTACGGTCCAGCACAATCGCCAGTCGTCGATCAGGAACGCCATCACGCGGAACATTGCGACCCGTCAACTGACCAAACAGATAGGCTCCGGTCTGGTCAAAAGCGAAACTGACCACAATTTCACCGCTCTGCGGATCGAACTCACGAAACGCCGATCGCAGATACTGCCCGGTGACCTGCTCGTCCTTGCTCTCAACCAGCAACAGGTATTCTTCGGTGTCGTAGGATTCGAACTTGCCATCCACCTGACGCTCAGCCTTGATCGGTCGGCTGATCACATCGGCATCCTGCAACAACTTGGGAACACCGTTCTTCTCGGCAGCGCGAACCCAGCGAGCTCGCACTTCGCCGTCGATAATCAAATCTTTCTGACTCAGATCCAGTTCGCGAGCAGCACGGATCATGTCCGCATCCGCCCGATTCGCAACAATGAAGAACTCAAGACTTCCCAATCGTGTGATGCGACGCTTAATGTCGTCCACCGTCTGGGGATCTTCACCCGGAATGATCACTTCAATTCGATCGGTGCCTACGGCGCGAACGGTGACTTCTTCGGTGCCCGACTGGTTCACGCGGCGACTGACAGCACCAACCATCTGGTCCATCACCTGCGGCGTTACCTCTTTGCCTTCGCCGCGAACCTGGAACACCATGTTGGTGCCCCCGGCGAGATCGATTCCCAGTCGGAATCGCTCGGACAAAGGCCGATTTTCAAGCAGGGAAGTCAGGAACGGCGAAATCCCCAGCACCAGTGTGAACAACACCAGACCGATCCGGGAACTCCACTCAGGAACTTTTAACCCCCTGGCCAGATAGTGTGCCGCCACGAACGGCAGCACGATCATCCCCAGCACAACGAGGAGGTAGACAAGTTCGCTGACCCCGGAAGCGGGTGGCGCCACAACCTCGGGCGCACTGATGATGGGATCAGACGAAGCCGCCTCTTTCGCAGCGGATTCTGCCAATTCTTTGGAAAACGCTTCTGAAGCAGTTTCACCGGCTTTTGTCGCAGACTCCGCCACTTCCTTTCCGGCTTCCGGAGCCTGAAGGAGCAGAATCAACAGCCCTTGCAGCAACAATGACATCAGTGGGTTCCTGAGGGAAATCGTCGGATCTGAGGCGATCGTGACGTTCAATAGGAGAATGTGATCAGAAAACGATGCGTATATGTACCGAAATGCGGGACTTCATGACAATTCCAGGAGCCTGCACTGTCCACAATCCGGGAAATTTCCGTGTTTTGAGCGCCGGTGGCAGGGATGGAAGGACGGGAAAGTTCTGTTTTTTCCGCCAATCACCCGTCTGAGTCAGTGTTGAGAGCGTGAGTCCCGGCCGCTGCCAATCAATTCCGCAGACACCGCAAATCGCCAGAACCTGGTCGGGGAGAACAACCTGCCGCTCGCTTAACTGGCGACCAGTCCGCGCGGCCAGCCACCTTTCAACGAACAAATTGCCCCCGCCAAAGCGGCAGGTCTTTCCCTGGGATTCCGCGCGGCATCAGGTGGCCGGAGTCTCGGGCTTATCTTCCAGCAGCCCGTGAATCGCACTGCGAAGAAAACGGATTCGTGTCGAATCATCGACTTTCAGAGTCACAAACCGGTTGTCCGCAGACAGGTCTGCAATGACCCCAATGATCCCTCCTGTGGTCACCACTCGATCGTTTTTCTTGAGTGCGTTCAGCGTTTCCCGCCGCCGCTTCTGTTCTCGCTGCTGCGGTAGAAATATAATCAGGTAGAACATTACAGCGATGAAAATCAAAGGAAGGAACTGCATCAGCGATGGTGTCTCTTCGGGCTTGGCCTTCGCGGCTCCTTTTCCCCCGGCCGCCGGACTGCTGGCCGATTTTTCCTGAACATCCTTTGACGGAACCGGAGTTGCCGTTGCCGCTTTGCTTTCCTCGACCGCAGCGGCAGGAGCTGCTGCCGCGTTTGACTCGGTCGCGGTGGCGGGCGTCTCTGACGCCTGCTGAAGTCCCCCGCAAACAAGCTCGATCGCCAGCCCCAGAAGACCAGCAAGAATGGACGTTGCCCCCACGTAGATTCCCCTCAACTAGACAGTCTCGCAGATCACCCAACACAACCACGCTGCCAGCTGGCCATTCAGTGATCAGGCTTCTGACACCA
>CAIYBH010000275.1 GCA_903924405.1 uncultured Planctomycetaceae bacterium
AATGGCGATCTGTCCACCGCCGAAGTGCGTCACTGGCACGCACTGACCGGAAGTGCCTCCACCGCGACTCAGGCAGCGACTTCCATCGCCGCTATTCTGGATTCCGGTGACCCACTGCTGCTGGAACGCCGTTGTGGGGACGGTGTGGTGCTGCAGCTGGCTACGTCCGTGGATACGGACTGGTCCGATCTTCCGCTGCGACCGTTCTATGTGCCCCTGATGCAGCAGCTGGTCACCACGCTCGCCGTCCGAATTCATCCACCGCGTAATCTCGCAGCCGGCGCGGCTGCGGTCGCCTTGTTTCCGCCTCTCGAGTCGCCGGGCGAGCGGAAGGCTGAATCTGCGGCGCCGCCAGCTGCAACCGCCCCGGCCACAGCATCGCAGCCTGCACAACCAAACACAGGTTCTCCGGATGCCACTGCATCAGAAACTCCCCTGCCCGCCATTACGCTCGTCGATCCGCTGGGAACCCGCAGCACGCTGGCGGCCCGTGCACAGGGGCGCTGGCTGACTGTCGAAACGTCGGCCACGGGACGCCCCGGAGTTTATGTGATGACGTTGCCCGATGGCCGTCCGGCGCACTTCGCCGTGCAAGCCGACAGTGCGGAGTCTGACCTGCAGTTGCTCGATCCACAGCAGCTGCAGTCCACAGCCGGACAGTTGGGCGCCCAGCTGGTGACGTCAGTGCAGGACTATCTGAAGGCCGACCGTCGGCAGCGTCATGGTGAGGAAATCTGGCCGTGGGTGCTCGCCGGACTGCTGCTGCTGATGTCGCTGGAAGTGCTGCTGCAGCAGCGTTTTGCAGGAGTCACCCGATGAGCCTGCAATTCAGTGGTTTGCTGCCGTGGTGGCTGGGTCTGAGTCTTGCGGTGGTGATGTCGCTGCTGTCATACCGTTATTATCTCCGGGAAACGCGGCCGCTCACCGATCGCCTCCGCTGGCTGCTGCCGACCCTGCGATCTGCCGCTTTTCTGCTGGTGGTGTTGATACTTGCGGGGCCGGTGCTGCATCATCGCACGATCATTGGTGAACCGGGTCGGCTGGACCTGTATCTGGATGCATCAGCCAGCATGCAGCTGACGGATCGCCAGATGCCGGTGGAGCGTCGGATGGCGGTTGCGGTGAGCCTTGGCTGGCTGGATCCCTCGCAGAACAGTCCCGACAACCCGGCGGTGCGGTCCGCGCTGTCGATGTTTGACCAGACGCCGCGATGGCAACGTCTGGAGCAGTCGCTGCGATCTGGTCGTCCGAATATCCTGCAGCAACTGCAGGAGCTGCACGAGGTGCGGATTTATCTGCTGCGTGGCGCCGAGGTGATCCCGGTGTCGGCCGAATTACTCTCTAGTGTAACGGGCGGGAGCATTGAAGACTCTGGCGGATCCGAGGGTGCTGAGCCGCTCCCACCTTTCTATACAGATTTTGCCTCTGAAACAAATCTTAGCGCGGCGCTCACGACGCAGCGAGGTGCGGGGAGTCGTCGGGAATCCGTGGCCGTGCTGTTCACCGACGGCCGTCACAATCAGGGCGTCTCCCCGGTGGAATCCGCCGCGGCCCTCGCATCCGCGGGATCGCGAGTTGTGACGGTTTCCCTGGGGGCAGCGGAGGAGCCATCAGATTTGTCCATTCTGAAACTGGAGCATCCGGACAGTGTGTTTCGCCGCGATCAGGTGCGGGGCGTGGTGGTTCTGCAGGACCGTGGTTCGGCCGGCGCGCCCTTCGTGCTGCAGATTCGGCACGGCACTGAGGTGTTGTGGCAGAAGCAGGAGATGGCCACGGGAGCCGGTGAGCGGCGCGTGGAGTTTTCTTTTGAAGTGGACGAGCTGGTGAAGCGTCTCGCGGGCCAGTCTGCCGATGGCGTCTCGCTGAACGTCGTACCGCTGCCGCTCATAGCCTCCATCACACCGCTGGCGGATGAAGCCAGCACGGAAAACAACGAGGCGGCGATG
>CAIYBH010000276.1 GCA_903924405.1 uncultured Planctomycetaceae bacterium
CCCGCTGGCAGTTCCACCATTCACACCTGCAAGTCAGGCTTTCGGATTACTTCGAGGCACCTCAATTGCCCCCTGCGCTGTGGTCATCCTCCGCCCGCCAAACCCACGCGATTCATTTCGTGATCCTCGTGTCCTTCGTGAATCCTCACAAACTCACAACGAACAGCACAATCAGCAGGCGTAGGTTAGCGCACACGGATTTCCAGGGACTTCAGAGCGTCGGTGATCGTAAGTTGCGCTTTGTCAAATCGCGGCGGTCCGAATGTCCCCCGCGCGTTGTTCGAAAAGCCATACGGCTCCGTCGGTATCCCAAGCCCGTTCTTTGTCAACACATCATTGCTATCCAGGTCCTGATAGACGGCGATCGCCACCACGGCCCCTGTCTTCAGTTGCAGCACCAACTCCGTTTCCTCGCCACCCGCAGACACATTCACACGCTCCGACGCCGCTGCGGCGTCCGGAAATCCCCGGGCCCCCTCAAACACTGCCACCTGCACCCGACCCTCAACCGGCCTCAACCCGCGAACCAACAACTCAACCGACTGCGTTCCCGCATCCAGGACTTCCGCATCTGCGTCGACGCGCTCCAGACTCGGCTCCCCGGAACCCACCGCGACCGGCAACGCTGGCGATTCCGCGATCTCCTCCGAGGACGACTTAAGCGTCGAGACCTGCCCAGCCACACCGTCTGACTCGGACTCTCCCACCGACATAGCCCCTGACTTCACCGGAGCCTTACCAGGATAATCGACTATATCACCAGGGACATTATTGATCTTCGCAGGCGATTGTTGATCCCACCAGAGCACGACAGGCATCAATGACATGACACCCGTGACAATTAAGAACTTCGACTGGCTTCGCATCAGCCTTCCTTTTTCCGCAAATTTCTATAGCCCCGGCTACAGTCCGCGACGCCATCGACTGCTGAAGATCAATGTCAGCACGCCCATCACTGCCGAACTTCCCAGCAGTACCAGCACTTCCAGTCGCAGACTGCTCAACGGTGACTGAAACCAGAAGACCTTCTGAAATCCATCCAGTGCCCACGCGTTGAAGGTCCAGCGGCCCAGCTCCTGCATTCGCTCACTCATCACAAACCGCGGAATCATGCTGCCCCCCATCGCCGACATGCTGAGAATGATCACCGTGGCCGCCGCATTCAATTGCGCTCGCGAACGACATAAGGTGGCCATCAACATCGCAAAACTGGACGTGGCGGCCGATGTACAGGCCATCATGATCGCAAAGCCAGCCAGATGTCGGCCCAGCTGAATCCGAAAAATCAATTCCGCCCAGCCAAACATCACCGTCAACTGCACACACCCCATCAGAAAAATCCCGGCCCATTTGCCAAGAATGATCTGAGTGATCCCGGCGCGACTCACCAGAATCCGATCCAGTGTCCCCGATTCCGCTTCCTCCAGCAGCGTTGCCGCATGCCCCGTACAGGCAAACAACAGAAACAAAACCGCAATCCCCGCCGCATACATGGCAATTCGTGGGTTCTGCTGCTGCGCTGCCTGCGGATTCTCGACGACGATCTGCAGCGTCTTCCGACCTGCCACATCATCGGCACCCACCGCACCTTCCGCCCCATCGGGGTCCTGACCGGCAGGTTCCAGCACCCGATTTTGCGGATCGCTGACCACCGATTCCTGAACAGCGGTCCCAATCTCCCCGGTCCCACCGGCCGGATTGGCTTCCGGGCGAGGTGGGTCCCAGACCGTCAGCAAAGACTCACGTCCCGGTCCTCCGGGAAAGTCGTTCGATGACTCCTGAAACACCGAATCCGGGGTCAGAATCTTCGTGCCCTGCAGAATCTCTGACAAACTCGAATCCCCCCGGCCCGTCGCCAGCCATGTTTCCAGATCAATCGGCTGTTCGGCAGCCACGATGTCCCCCGGCTCGTGCATCGCAGTTAAGGCGCCACCAGCCCCTTCAACGTCACCAACCGCTGGCACACTGGGCACTGCCGGTTGCGACATCGCCGGGGGTGGCGGAATACGCGGCATCTGCTGCAACTGATCCACAAGCTGCTGCACTGACCTCTTTGCATAAAACTCCTGCAGCATCGAGGTGACCATCGCCACGGCCATGGCATTCTGTCCGTCCGTGATCAGCCGCACAGAAAACGTCTCCTCCGCATTGTCCGCAAAGCCGGAGGGCAATCGCAGGATCACGTCGCAACGTCCGGAATTCTGCAGACCAGCAATCCGCTGCTCAAGAGTCACTCCGGATTGCTGCTCACCTGTCTCCTCGCTCAAAGTCGAACACACCAGCGATGTGTTCTGCTCCAGCGACTCCCGTAACTCCCTGGCCGCCACCGTTTCCTCAGGGATCACCAGCACCAACCGCACTGGCTTTTCAGTTCCCGCGGCGATGCCCTGGCTGAAGATCATCGCAAAGATGCTGAAAAACAGGACTGGCATCACAAACACCAGCAGCAGTTCCAGCGGATTGTTGCGCAGCCGCAGGAGCATAATGCGCAGAAATGTGAGGATCATTCCCGCAGACTCCTTCCGGTCAGCGCCAGAAACACGTCCTGTAGCCCGAAACTTCGTACATCAATCCGGTCCGGAGCCTGCTCCAGCTGCCGCAGCACGTCCAGCACCTGCGGCAACTGCTGCATGGATTCCAGTCGACAAACGGCACGCTGCCGCGTTTCATCGAACTCAAAGCCGTCCAGCACGCCGGAACACGGACTGTCGAAGCACAACTCCACCCGATGCGGCTGGCCCAGACTCTTCGCTACCAATTCCGGCAAGCGTCCGTCCGCGACAATCTGACCATGGTCCATCACCACAATCCGATCACACCGCGCTTCCACTTCTTCCAGCTGGTGAGTGGTCAGCAGCACGGCCGTACCTTCGCGAGTCAACTCTTCCATCATGGCATAGATCCGTTCTCGACTCTGCGGATCCACACCGACCGTGGGTTCGTCCAGCAACAGGATCGCGGGCTTCTGCAGGACGCTGCACGCAATGTTCAGTCGCCGCTGCATGCCACCGGAAAGCGTTTTGGCCAGCGATTTCCGGCGGTCCAGCAGGGCCGCCCATTCCAGCACCTCATCGATGCGGGAACGCAACTGACCACGGGCAACCCCTTCCAGACGGCCGAAGACCTCCAGATTCTGCTGCACCGTCAGATCCGGGTAGACCGCCAGATTCTGAGGTACCAGACCGGGACGCTGACTTCTTTCCCCGGCAAACTCCGGCGGTATGCGAATCACAATCCGCCCACTGTCCGGGCGCAGCAATCCACAAATGCAGCGAATCATCGTGGTTTTTCCAGCCCCGTTCGGACCGAAAAACCCCAACAGCTCACCCGGGTACAACTGCAGCGAAATGCCGCGCAGGGCTTCACGCCGACGATAGGTTTTCCGTATCGCGTCCAGAGTCAGGACAGGTTCACGCATTTCGTTTATCACGACATGACTTCATACGATCGCTGACGCCACTGCACTTCACGGCCCAGCCATTTTCGAACCAACGCAACCCACTGAATCACAAGAAATATCAGCATTCCCACCGGATGCAGAACCGCTCCACGCCACGCTCCGTCATACATCACACAGCATGTCAACCTCGGAAGGTAACTGAAGACACACGCAATCGCCACCAGAACAGCCAATCGCTCCGGAATCCACCCGGCAATCAGCAGTCCCACCAGAAACACCGGCAGGATCGACGATAAACCAATCAATACCGTAACCACCGGCAACACCCCAGGCTTCGCAAAACCTTCCACCGCGTTTTTCAGTAACCCTACCCACGTCTCTTCGAAGCTTGCATACATGCGACACGTCGAAAGATCCGACGCATCAAACAAATCCGTCCGTAACCCTGCACGGCGGTAGGCCCGCGGAAGCATCACCCCGTCATGCAGTGATTGCCGGATCAGGCTGTGACCACCACTCACACGATACGCCGTCGCCGTCGTCAGAAACATCTGCCCGCAACCCGCCGCCGCGGCCACCATCCGCGTCCATCGCATCAGACCAAACGGTAGAAAACACAGCAGAATCACGTGAATCAGGGGAATCAACAGCTGTTCACCCATGGTCACTACCTCCTGCCGCGGAAAACCACTCAGCAGGTCCACTCCCAGACGCTGCCGCAACCCGACGGCCCGCGACAATGCCGCGGGCTCCAGACGCACATCCGCGTCCAGAAACACACATTCCTCAGCACCAGCCGCCTGCCCCAGTTGCCAGCACGCATACTGTTTGCCACTCCACCCGACAGGTTTCGCCTGTCCCCGCAGCAGCCGCACACGGGGGTCACGCTCAGCATACTCCTGCACAATCTCGCCCGTCCCGTCACTACTCTCATCGTCCAGCACCAGCAACTCCAGCTGCACGCCGGTGCTCCGCAGAATGGCTTCAATCACCCCCCGAATCCGCTGCGCTTCATTTCGCGCAGGAATCAACACAGAAACGTGCGGTTCCCCACTCGGCCCCGCATCATTTCCCCGCGATACCGCCAAACGCCCAGTCGGCGCACGGCGGAAAAACAAGAGATTCCCCCCAAACGCCACGGCCACAAACACGGCGGCCCCCAGAGATGCTCGAATCAGCCAGTCCCAACACATATCCGACATCCGTTGTCCTCCGGCCGGCAGGTCCGACATTGGCCTTTTCGGGACCACACTCTGTCCATTTCAAACCGCAACACCAGGCGCCGACTCAGTGCCCGTCCGGCCCCTGATGCCGATCTTCAAATTTCTGCCACCGCACCCACGCCACCAGTCGCCGCCACAGATCATACAGTCCGCCAATGCCCCCGCGACCCTGCAGTACCGTTTCAAAGGCCTCCGCCCGACGACCGATCGCCGCCGCCGCCAACTCCGATTGCACACCCGCCAGAAGTCGCTCCAGCTGCTCCGAACGCGCCTGCCGATCCTCAGGCAATCCCCGACAATCAATCGCGCCCCCGAATCGTACCAGCAACTCCGGTCGGCGCTCGTTCCAGAATGTGTATTCAATCGCCATCGGCAGCACGACCCCGCTGAAGTCAGCGTCCGCCAGATGCCCAAGCCCCGGAAGAAATGATGCCGGCTGCCGCACGTCATGAAACTGTCCACTCGGCGTCAACCACAACACCACGTCACCCGCACGCATCAGTTCCCGACCGGCCCGCAGAAACTCCCGCACGCCCACCAGCGAATCCCGCGACAATCCGAAAAAACCCAGTGACTCCAGAATCGGATATTTTTTTAACGCCTCAGCGTCCATCGGCGCAGCAAATCGCTTCCCCGGAAAAAACAGCTGAGTCATCAACACCGCGGTCATCGGGTCCCACCATCCAGGATGATTCACAAACACCAGGATCGAGGTGGCCTGCAGTCCGGGTAACGCCGCATGCCCGCTGACACGCACCGCATTGAAATTCGCCCGGACGAATCGGCGTACGTACCGCTCAAACCCTCGATACAGCACTCTCCCAGCCAACCCCGGTCGACCTCTGCTCATGAACCTGCTCACTTCTTTCCGGGGACCCCACGTCCTGCACTCCACGTCAGCCCCCGAAAACTCGCTGCTGAAACGCGCACCGCACGACCGTTCAGGCGACCGAGCGTTCCGCTTTCCCACGCAGGTCCTGATCCACAGTGTCCGCCGCAATCCAGCCGGACATCATCACCATCGGCATCCCTGGCCCCGGATGTGCAGATCCTCCCGCCAGATACAGCCCGGGCAACTCCGTCACGCGATTGGCCGGCTTGAAGGCCCCCAGAAAACGCCCATGACTGGCCAATCCGTAGATTGCCCCGTTCAGAACATGATACCGCGCATGAATCCCCGCCGGCGTCAGCGAATGCTCCACTTCAATACGCTCTTCCAGATCGTCCATGCCCGCCGTCCGTTTCAGCTTGTCCAGAATCACCTGCCGATAGGCCGGCAGCATCTCGGACCAGCGATGATGAGGCCGCAAATACGGGGTATGTACGAGCACGTACATGGCTTCACCTTCCCCTGGAGCGACATTGTCGCCTGAAAGCGAGGGCGCGCAAACATAACACGTCGGGTCCGCCGCCGGTTCCCCCTGCTGATAGATCTGCTGAAACTCCACATGCGGATCTCTGCTGAACACGAAATTATGATGCAGCAGATGCTCATACTTTTTTCGCAGTCCCAGATACAGCACGACCCCCGAACAGGCCGCTTCGTACTTACGTTTCGACAGCAGTTTCCCGGCAATCGACTTCGGCAGTAACTCTTCACACGTGCGGACGCAGTCCGAATTGGACACCACCACGTCCGCCAGCAAACGCTCGCCGCCCTGCAATGTCACTCCAGTGACCCGGCCCTGCGCGGAATCAATGGAGGTGACCTGACGACCCGTCACATATTTCACACCCAACTCGCTGCCCAGACGCACAAGGGCTTCCGGAACGGCACGCGTACCACCCATCGGATACCAGATCCCCTCGTTCGTCTGCATGTGCGCAATACCACACAGCACCGCCGGGGAAGCTTCAGGAGATGACCCCACATACTGCGTGAAGTGATCCATCATCTGCGCAATCCGCGAATCCGGAATATGCGATCGCACCAAACCCGCGACCGTCCGACCAAACCGCAGACTCAACACGTCCTTCAATACCTCCAGACTCAGCGATTGCCGGAAATTCATCGTGTCGGCAATCCCCCCCACACTCTTCCAGAAGAAAAAGCGTTGTGAGACCTCGTCCAGTTTCTTCGAAACATCCATGAACCGGGCATACCCCTCGCCCGTCTGTTCCGATCCCGTGAACTCACGCAATCGCGTCAGCATTTCCGGCAGTGAATCCACCAGATCAAACTGAGTCCCACCTTCAAAGAAACAACGCCATTGGGGATCCAGTCGCACCATCGTCAGGTACTCATCCAGACGCCGACCGCCTTCCTGAAAAATCCGATGCAGCACCGAAGGCAACGTCAGAATCGTGGGCCCCATGTCAAACCGGTAGCCTCGATCTTCCAGCTGAGCCGCTTTTCCCCCCAGCCACGCGTTCTTCTCAACCACCGTCACGGCGTACCCCCGCGCCGCCAGTGTACAGGCTGTCGCCAGCCCACCCAGTCCACTCCCCGTTACCACCACGTCTGCCTTCGTCATTGCAA
>CAIYBH010000277.1 GCA_903924405.1 uncultured Planctomycetaceae bacterium
AGCACCCGTAGCTCAATTGGATAGAGCGTCGGTCTTCGGAACCGAAGGTTTCAGGTTCGACCCCTGACGGGTGCAAACTCAACAGCCGCCGTGATTCTTCTATGGATCCCGGCGGCAGATTTTTTATGCGCCTGTCCTTCCTGCGTCCCGACGGGCTCACGCCCAATGGCGTTGAAGTTCTCTCCATCGCCGCAAAAAGCGGTAAAGGCCTGCAGTGGATGTCAATTCCCCCGTAACGGCACTTGCCCGCGCGGCCAGCGTGGCACCTGGCACAAACCGGCGCCGCACCGGTCGAAGATTAGCGGAGTTATCGGGGAGAACCTTCATTCCATGGACTCCCGAATCTTCAACGGATGCATGGAACTCGGGTGCCATCCCGTGTTGCCAGGCCTCGGCTGTCCCCGACTGACAGGTCGAGGACGTTCGCGCGGCACGCCGCAGGTGGGCGATCGGCTCTCCGCCCACGACGATCGTCACCTCACCGCCAGGCTCCAGTCCGACAATCATCGCGGACAGACGCAACCCCGCGTCCTCGAGCCTGATCACCGCTGCCTTGCAAGCTCCAGCACGCCTTGCGCGACTTGCTCCATGGCCGCATCCGCCCGCTCGGAAAGGCTGCGGCTGATCTTCAAGGATTCATCCGTCCTGACTTTCCTCGATCTGTTTGCCACGGCAGGCGATCGAGTCATCGTCAACAGTGCTGTGTCCCACGCCATGCTGAATGCCTTAAAAGCAGCGGGAACGACGGGGCATCGACTGGATTTATGGCATCGAGCTCCTGCCCGGTTGGTGTGCAGATCTCGGCAGTGTCCGCGCGAATCCGACATGATTGTCAGAATTCATCGAGCTTGAGCCGGCACCCGAGACACGCGGCTGCCACGGACGGAGACTCCACCAGCTTCTCCCGCACACTGGAAACGCCACCACAGTGCGTTGCAGCACAGCGTTTGACGACAATCGATTTTGCCCGGAGCTCTGTACACCAAACCAGTGACGCTCATTCGGCCTCAAGGTCAGCTGTCCACGGTGGGAAACTGGACAAATCGTCAGGCGCAGACGGCGTCCTGTGATCGACTCATGCGGCTTTCGCTGATCACCACACCGGCGACAGCACCGGAGGCCCCAATGACTCCCGCAACAATCGCCATCGGGCCGAAAGCCAACGCGCTGACGACGCCTGCGGAAAAGCCGCACAACGCACCCAGAACGATGCGCAGACTGCTGTTTGACATGAATGAGCGAAGTGCAAACCCCAGCGC
Organism: uncultured Planctomycetaceae bacterium; assembly: GCA_903924405.1. Lineage (GTDB taxonomy): Bacteria > Planctomycetota > Planctomycetia > Planctomycetales > Planctomycetaceae > SXXK01. The sequence goes on from CAIYBH010000277.1 coordinate 1,260, forward strand.
TGCTGCGACGAGCATACTGGGAATGCTGCCCACGGCAGCCCAAACGCAACCAATCACAAGAAACAGAGGAATCGCCGGTGGTGACTGAAAGGCAACGAGGGCCCCAAACACACCTCCGCCGGCGACGGTACCGAGCCATACCGACAGCATCCAGGACACCAGACGCGGATTGTGCCGAATGGTCACGATGTCGCTGGGGATCACATCAAATGGGTTTGCGGAGTTTGTCGTTTTCATGACTTCTCTTTCTTTTCAAATGCCTTGATTCCAACAGAACCTTCGGCAAGACCAACCAATCATATTCGTTTCCGGGAAATCCAGCGGCGGGCATTCGAGGGACGCGAGTTTCCTCAATCGGAAACAGGAGCCAAACAGACACGAGCTGGTGCCGGCACAGGTTCCCCCCAAAATGGCCGCCAGGATGTACGGCAGCATCAGAGTCACAATGTCGGAGGTCAGGGATGTGCCGGTGACCACGAACACGCAAAACAGCCCGGTGACTGCGCCGCACATTACAGAGTACATGACTCGACGAAGCCGACTTTCCGAGTTTGGAATTCCAGAGCGGATCAGGCAGGATATTGAAGCGACGATCGGAAGGGCCACTGCAGCGGCAAGCGGAGCACCGATGAAAAAGGCGACCGGATAGAACAGGCCTCCACCGAGTGCAGTACCGAGCGCAGTTGCCAGAATCCAGCTGCGACGACTGATAGTTTCAACGTACAAGGCATTTCCAGTGGCTGCCGCCGTTGCAGGTCGTACACGGACGTATTCGTGCCTGGCAGCAGCGAACGGGTTCAGTGTTTCCTTACGGGACATTGTCGTTAGCCTTTGTCAGCCTCTTTATTCAGCGGTCCAAGCGATCCCCTGTGGTACTAACCGGAGTATTTTTCGCTGCTTAACGCAAAACGTTCACCGTGCTGCGGTGTGCCTTGCTGTGTCAGGCATTCATGGGGGCGAGAGACCCCGCGAGTCGCAGGGGAAGACGAACACGCTCCACCGGCATCCTGCTGGCCAGTAAATACCGACAGCTGGGAACACCGAAACCGGTGGTGGAACGGGCGAAAGAACGGTGGTCCGCAATTGCGGTTCGCCGGACGCGTTTGGCCGGGGACATGCGACCGAGTGTTCTGATGGACCTGACCGGAGCATTGGAGCGCGCCGCCAGCATGTCCATGGCCCAGACGCAGGCCCTTCCCAGCCGTTGTCAGTGCGGAAAATGCGGACCAAAGCGACGCTGTAGCGGAATCCCGAGTCTGTTTCATTCCGCCAGATGGCAGCTTTCACTTGACCGAGACGAATTTCGTGAACGGGTCGATTTGCCATATGGCAAATCGCTTTCAAAGGAACGGGGTTCAAAGAAATAACCATTCACGCACCACCAGCCTCTCGGTCAGCACTGCCGTCTCCCAACTGGCCCTTTGGCCACCGGACAACGCTGCAATCACCGAGCCGACTGGCGTGGTTTCAAAAGACGTTATGAGGCCCGCTGTTCGGTGTGTTGCATAAGCGAGCGCAGCACCTGAGCCCTGTCAGTGTGCCCCTCGGCCCCTTGAGCCCCAGCCGGCCAGTCCCCTTAGGCGGCAACTCCGATCACAGTCTCCCCTCGCCCATCTCGCAGCCGCGGCTGGCCTTCCCCTAACCTGCTGAAATTGCCCCCAAACCGGTCAGCCAGCGACTCCAACACTCCCGCCCCTCGCCCCTCGTTGCTCGTTCCTTGCCCTTCCCCACTCCCTCGCCCGCCAAATTTGCTTAGCCCCTGCCCTTGTGGCATTCTGTCTGGTGCTCGGAGAAGCGGAGGCAGGCTCTGCTGGGAAGCAACCTGCGGAGGAATATCCGAGTCTCGCGTCAAAGCGGCGGCGGGGTGGTGACTGAACTGTCAGACACTTTCCGGCATGATGAAGACTCGGCAGTTACCAAATTCGTTCGAGGTCATAGAGACCGTAAGCAGAATCGGCGGATACAACGGGGATCTGTTCTGTAATCGCCTGAGAAATAATCATCCTGTCAAAGGGATCTTTATGATGCATAGGCAGAGATACCAGTGTTGAAGCGTGCGCAACGGTGATGGGCAGGATCCTGAAGTCGTTCTCAATGATACCAGCCGTCCAGAACTGCTCGAACGACACGCTCAGCGGATACTTGCCGAGGCTTACCTTGATCGCCACTTCCCAATAGCTGGCGGGACTAATCAGGACCTCGTTCGCTCGATCTGCAATTTGGCTGAGTGCAGGAAGGCTTAGCTTTGGGTCATTCGTGAAAAACCAGAGGAATGCATGGGTATCCAGAAGAATTCTCAAGGCATGTACTCCGCGAATCCCTCGAGATGCTGTTCATCCTCCTGCTGCAAAACAATCATGCCTCTACCGAGTCCCGGGACTCTTGGGTGGCGGGGCTGCGAGATTTCGCTGACGAGCTTTGCGACTGTCTGCTGGTTTTCGGTGATGATGATTTCATCCCCCGGCACCAACTGGTGCACAAGGTCCTTCAGCTTAGCCTGAGCTTCATCAAGTGTGATCGTGACAGACATCGAATATTCCTTTCCCTGCTGAAGCACCCTGAATGATGACTACATTTTACAGGGAAGTGCGTAACAAAGCACCAGAAACCTCGGGAGGGTGACGGAAACTCTGCAGAAAATGCGGTCAAATCGCATTTTCCGACCCGTATTCAGAACTTGCTGCCGGGCTCCCTGGTTCGCAGCACTCAAAAACGTAAGATGCGAAGCGAAAGAGGTGTTCTGATGCTGGATCTCGAGAACGGAATTGAATCACTCACCAACTTCAAACGCAACACGGCCGACTACCTGCAGCAGTTGCACCAGACGGGGACTCCGCTTGTGCTGACTGTGAATGGTCGCGCTGAGGTGGTCGTTCAGGATGCGGTGGCGTATCAGCGGTTGCTGGAGCGGGCTGCAAAGGCCGATCTTGCCGAGACAGTCGAGGCGATCCGTGAGGGCCTTGCCGACTCTGCCGCAGGAAGGGTCAAGCCAGCCCGCAAAGCTCTTCAGGCACTGGCCAAAAAATACGGTATTTCTAACAGTGATGATTCGCTACAAAGTCCAGCTGACGGATAGGGCAGAGTCCGACATCGACTCCGCACTCTTGTGGATTCGCGAGCAGCGACGGACGGTCGTCGGGTCAACGGGCATTGTCGCGTTTTTTAACCACGGATTTCACAGATAAATAGTGTATTTTGCACAGTCCTGTATCCGTGAAATCTGTGTGATCTGTGGTCGAAACCAGTGCGCGGTTTTTGAACTGCGAGTTCCCGGAGGTCATGACTTCTACCCGCACCGTCTTGTCCCATGCCCGCGACTTCCCGCCGCAGCACTCAACCAGCGTTATGGCCCCTCTGCCCCCCGGCGTTGCATATCGCCGATCCCCGCCCCGCAAACCGGAATTTCCAATGTTTCCACCCCCGGGAGGGCGAAGCTCCTGCTGAGCCGCAAACCCAGCCGACGGCTGAGCGGCCTGCTGTCCACCCTTCCGCGTCCCCATACTGCCAGCCCACCACCAAACCTTGCCCGCGGCTCATCGCCATCTGGAACCACCCGGCGAAACAGCTGCGACGGAGCCCCTCAACTGGCTCAGGGAGCAGCCCTGCGATTCGTGGACTATCGGGAATCTGGGTGTACGGCTTTCCAACTGCGAATGGTTTTTCCTCAGGGAGCCACGGAGTCAAAAAGCGGCGATATCTAATTGTG
>CAIYBH010000278.1 GCA_903924405.1 uncultured Planctomycetaceae bacterium
CCTGCAAATCGCCCTGTGCAATCCTGCCAATCCATCGGTGCAAGTGTCTTCAAGTCAATGAATTGTGACAGTTCGCAATCGATGGATGGCCCTGAATTCGGCTGACGTCAGTGATCCCAGATCATCCGCTGTGAACCTGCGGCAGAAGTCTCCGGCTGTGGTGGGACCAGGAATCGAATCGGCTCCGACCGCGTTCAGTAGCGAATCGTTGTTCCGTAGCAGCTCGAGATGTTCCAGTCGCGTTCCCCCGCACAACATGTTCAGTACATGGGCCATGACATGATCAGATTCTTTGTACGGAGCATGCACCTTCAGCAGATCGACTCGCCGATCAATTGCATCGGCGAGTCCGGTGTTGCGTGCGAGCTTCATCATCATTCCAATTCCGCCATGATTGACCGCATGAATCCGCTCCGACAGTTCATACCGGATCGAATTGGCCCCGATGACACTCGTGGCATTTAATTCCCGAATAAATCGTTGTTGCCGAGCCCGTTCAAGTCTCTTAAGAACTCGACACTTGCGTCTGGCGACCTTCTTTGCGACATTCCATTTCACCTGAGATCCTCCTTGCGGTTCTGCGTATTGGTTTGTTGTTGATACCAGATCTACGCATTTCCTCAGGGAATTCTCAGGCCTTTTTCAAAAATCCCTTGCGCCTCTCAGCGAGTTCGCTTGTTTGAGGACTAATCAAGGACTTTGTATTAACCGCATCACAACGACAACGTGGAATCTAACCTGCCGTCCGTCTAGCCCTCAACCAAGCGAACTCGTTGGGAGGATTGGCTGAAAGTCTTGAAAAAGGCCTGAGAATTCCCTGTCTGCACTTTCTGCCAATTCCTTAGTGCAGTTGACCATTCTGGCCAATGCCTGAAACAGACGCTGGATTTTTCGAGCAGCACGTTGGCGGCGAGGTAGTGCGGAAAATGTCTCGCGAAGCGTGCGTCTTTTCAGTGTTTTCAGGCGATCTGCGTGACTGGGGCGGCGATTGGGGTCATCCCATGGACGGTCATCCCACTGCTTCAATGTGGTCCCTGAACGCCTCCGTAACCACAACTCCACCATTGTGTGCAGCCAGAGACACAGGTTCCAGCACGCGACATTGCACCAAACGTTTCGGACCTGCTGGTCGCCCGCACCATGCACCTCCTTCACGTCATGGAAATTCTGTTCTATGGCCGAACGATCGGTCACGCTTTACGCGTGCAATCAACTCATGATCAGTTGCAGGAAGCTCCACACGAGTCCCGTCGACAAGTGTCATCACCACCTTTTCTGAAGCGCACAATGCCGGACTCACCCCGGGAAGAATCTGAACAAATCAAGGAACCGGACGATCCTGTGCCTGGTACCGGGCCGAGGGTTGACGCGGAGTCATCTCAGAACCAGCCGTAAGCTTCTTCCGCCAGAGATCAAACGCCGCCGGGGAAACGCCTTCCCACTCACAAAAAGCCGCGACGGTCAGATTTGTCTGCTGATACCGCTGCAACCGATCTCACCACACCTCCCACACCGCAGCACTCTTCAAACGCACCATTCGCCGAGCCTCCACATCCTGAAGCAACAGAAACAGGAAAGCTGCTATGGTACGACCATCGTCAACTATGGTTGTGGTGTACGCTTACAGACAGAAGTGCAGACTTACCTGCGATCGGCCAGAATCAGAGCGCGAACAGGAGCTGGTAGTCCTTCGATGGTTTTCGAGTGATCCTGTGGATTGAGGAAGTTTTCCAGCGATTCAAAGGTCATCCATGGGGTGCTGCGTTGTTCTGCGACGGTGGTGCGTGAAAGATCCGCGAGTCGAAGGTTGGTGTAGCCTGTGCGACGGAGCCAGAGCAGGAGCATGTCGACGGTGGGGATGAACCACACGTTGCGCATTTTGGCATAGCGGTCCTCGGGAACCAGCACATGCTGTCCTCGTTCATCGAGGACGAGTGTTTCGAGGATCAGTGTGCCGCGGGGGGCGAGAGTTTGTCTGAGGGACTGCAGGTGTTCGATGGGGCTGGAGCGATGGTAGAGGACGCCCATGGACAGGGTGATGTCGAAGTGCCCCGGAGTTTTGGGGAGTGCGGCATCGGACAAGGGCAGTATAAAGTGGGGAGTCTCGGGGGCTGCAAATTTCTTCAGGAACTCGAACTGCATCACGTACAGCAGAAAGGGGTCCAGTCCGAGTACAAGTGAAGCGCCGGCGTTGAGCATACGCCAGCCGTAGTAACCATTTCCGCACCCCACATCCAGGACTGTGCGACCATGAAAATTCACATGAGGGGCAAGTCGATCCCATTTGAGGCATGAGCGCCATTCGGTATCAATGGGAACTCCGAAGAATTCGAACGGTCCTTTTCGCCACGGGTGCAGTGATTGCAGGCAGGTCGTGAGTATCTGACGATTGTGGTCACTGAGAGTGCCGGAGACAGTGACGGCATCGCTGTGCGCCGTGATCTGTGCATCCGGGCAGTGTGGCAGGTTTTGCCATGCGGTGGTCCAGAGATTGAGATGTCCGTTGGTGACTGGATCTGTGGCCGCCTGAAGTTGCTGGCGCAGATGTTGAGACCATGCTTCCTGGTGCTGCAGTTCCAGTTGCCGGAAGAGGGGTTCGTAGTGGAACAGAGTGTGTGTCATGGCGGAGGGTTCTGTGGAACGCACGAACAGCATTGTCTCAGGCGAAGCTGAGCTGGGGATCAGATGCCGCCCAGTTCTGTCGCGCGGCTGACACGTCCGATGGCGAGGATGTAAGCGGCGGTTCGGAGAGAGACGTGTCGTTCGGCCGCAATGGTCCAGACTCGGTGGAATGCGCGAGTCATATATTTTTCGAGTTCTTCGCGGACACGGCTGATGTCCCAGCGGAAATACTGTTGATTCTGCACCCATTCAAAATAGCTGACCGTGACACCTCCGGCATTGGCGAGGATATCGGGCAGCACGGGGATTTCGCGTTGGCGGAAGATGGCATCGGCCTCGGGCGTGGTCGGGCCATTGGCGGCTTCGATGATGTAGCGAGCGCGGACGTCTCCGGCATTCTGTTCCGTCAGCACATTTCCCAGTGCGGCGGGAATCAGTACATCGACATCGATGCTGAGGACCGTTTCATTGGAGACGGGTTGACCTCCTGGAAATCCTGCGAGTGACTTATTGACGGCGACGTATTCGAGTGCAGCGGGGATATCAATTCCATCGCGATTCAGGATTCCGCCGCTGACGTCTGAGATCGCGATCACTTTACCGCCGGCCTGATGGAGATAGGAGGCGGTGAAGGAGCCGACATTGCCGAAGCCCTGGATGGCCACGGTTGAGTTTTCGATGGAGCGTCCGAATTTTCGGAGGAACGCCAGGGTCAGGGTTCCGACTCCGCGTCCGGTGGCTTCTTCGCGTCCCTCGGCGCCGTACAGCTCGACGGGTTTTCCGGTGACGCATGCGGGGGCAAATCCATGAAATTTTTCGTACTGATTCATGATCCACGCCATGGTTTGCGCATTGGTGCCCATATCGGGGGCCGGGATATCCTTGTCGGGGCCGAACAGGTCGTGGATCTCGTCGACGAAGCGGCGTGTCAGACGTTCGAGTTCGTCGGTGGATAGATCTTTTGTGTTGACACTGATACCGCCCTTGGCACCTCCGTAGGGAATGTCCACCACCGCTGTTTTCCAGGTCATCAGCGAGGCGAGTGCGAGGACTTCGTCGGCATTGACCTCATGATGGTAACGAAGCCCGCCTTTCATTGGACCGCGGGCACTGTTGTGTTGCATGCGGTATCCGATAAATGTGGCGATTTGCCCATTGTCTCGTTTGATAGGGACCTGAACTTTGATTTCCCGTTCGGGGGTAACGAGCAGATCGCGAAGGCTGTCGGACAGGCCGATCACGGAGGCCGCTTCTTCAAAGTAGAACTGAGCGGCTTCAAAGGCGGATTTCATGATGGAAGTTCCCCGGCAACTGCAACGGTTAATCGCGGACGCCCTGGTCAGAGCATCGGCCACCCTGTGTGCCGAAATGCCCGGAGGGCGTGTTACCAGCGGCAGTATCCCAGTTTTTGCGAGTTTGTCACGAGTGCCCGCGAGGTGGAGAAACGGTGTTAAGCCCGCCGTTAGTCGCGTTTCGCTCCGTCGAAACGAACCTCCAGTTTATTCACTGCCGAACCCGACACTCAAATCCTTTTGCCCTATTCAAGCTGAATACGCCCCGGAACTCACAGATTGCCTCCGTTTCGCTATCCCAGTGCCCGTGAGGTGGAGGGCCGGATTGAGAGGTGAATTCTGATGGTGATTCTGTGTTCCGGGGCTGGAATTCGTTTTGTTTGGGGAGAGTTGTCGCATCCGGGCTGAATCCCGGCTAAGATTTTGGGGTGAGCAGGCAGGCCGTGCCGCAACCTGTCGACAAGCCACCGAGTTCGCTGGAGAAGTAGGAATGTCACGAGTCACACTCATCGGCCTGCTGATTCTACTGTCTGCATTGCAGTTACACGCGCAGACGTTGTCGGTTGAGTCGCCTGACGAAACTGTTGCTGACAAGTCGTTGTCGGGGGCGGTGATTGCGCTTCGGTTGACTCCTGAACGCGTTCTGCTGGATGGACCGGAAGCATCGGACCAGATCCTTGTGACGGGAACAACTACGGACGGGCAGTCTGTGGATCTGACGGGAGTTGCGACGTATGACCCGCCGGCAGCGGAACTTGTGGAGGTAAATGCGACGGGGCGTTTGTCGGCCGTTCGGGATGGGGCTGGGGAAATCA
>CAIYBH010000279.1 GCA_903924405.1 uncultured Planctomycetaceae bacterium
CATCCGACAGGCCGGAGGATCAGTTTTTCCACTACGCGTCCGGAGACGATGCTGGGAGATGCTGCGGTCTGCGTTCATCCCACGGACGAGCGTTACAGTGAACTCGTGGGGCAGATGGTCCGCATCCCGGTCTGTGGTCGCACCATCCCGATCATTGCCGACGGACTGCTGGCCGACAAGACGCTGGGAACCGGTGCGGTCAAGGTGACCCCGGCACACGACCCCAATGACTACGCCTGTGGCCTGCGTCATCACCTTCCGATGCTCAACATTCTGAACCCGGACGGCACAATCAACGAGAATGGTGGAGAATTTCAGGGGCTGGATCGCTTCGAAGCGCGGCGGCAGGTTGTCGCCCGCATGGAAGCCCTCGGACACCTCGAAAAGGTGGAAGACCGCATCATTCCGATCATGCACAGTGATCGCAGCAAGACCGCCATCGAGCCATTTCTCAGTGATCAGTGGTTTGTGCGGATGGACGAACTGGCGCAGAACGCGATTGACGCGGTTGAGGACGGCCGCGTGCGATTCTTCCCGCAACGCTATGCTCGCACCTACGTGGACTGGCTTGCCGAAAAACGGGACTGGTGTATCAGTCGTCAGCTCTGGTGGGGCCACAGGATTCCTGTCTGGTCGCAGCCAGCGGGGCAGGGCGATCAGCGGATTGCCAGCCTGAGCGCCTTCGGTGCGGAACTGCTGCCGGATGGTCGCATTCAGTTCCCGGAATGCTGGCGTGAACAGCTTGCCGCCACGCTGGCCCCCGGTCTGCACCCCGGGGAAGAACTGATTCTGTGCTGCGTGGATGCCGGTCATGATCAGCTGGAGCAGCAACTGGGGGCACTGGGCTTTGTTCAGGATGAAGACGTACTGGACACCTGGTTCAGTTCCGCCCTCTGGCCGCACGCCACGCTGGGCTGGCCGGACCAGCAGCGAAATCCACCCATGCTTGGAGAACCTGCGCCCGCGGTCACAGGCACCAATGAAGTTCTGAACTACTTCTACCCGGGTTCCGTACTCGTCACTTCGCGGGACATTATCACTCTGTGGGTCGCCCGCATGGTGCTGACCGGCCTGTACAATATGGGCGACGTGCCGTTTCGACACGTCTATATCCATCCCAAAATCCTCGATGGCCTTGGACAAACCATGTCCAAATCGCGGGGAAATGGCGTTGACCCTCTGGAACTGATCGAGAAGTATGGCACAGATGCCGTGCGATTCACGATCGCCTCGCTCTGTGGAGAAACGCAGGACGTGCGTCTGCCCGTCGGCTATGAATGTCCGCACTGTCAGGCGGTCACGCCGCAGACAAAAGAGCATCAGGACATGAAGCCGATGGGGGGGCCCAATCCCTCCATCAAGTGTGCGAAATGCAAACAGTCGTTCCAGTTCCCCAGCCCCTGGTTCACTCCGGATGCCGGCGCGCCGGTGGCACGCATCGTCAGTGAGCGATTCGACTACGGGCGCAACTTCTGCAACAAGCTCTGGAATGCCTGTCGGTTTGCCTTCATGAATCTGGAAGGCTACACCGCGGCACCGGTGGCCGAAGCAGACCTGCAGGTGGAAGATCGCTGGATCCTCAGTCGACTCAGTTCCACGCTGCGGGAAGTCACCCTGATGCTGGATCGCTACCAGTTCGATCAGGCCACGCGAGCGGTTCGGGAATTCACATGGAATGAGTTCTGTGACTGGTATCTCGAACTCCTGAAGCCTCGATTCCGCAATCCGGAATCCAAAGCCGTCGCTCAGCGCGTGCTGGTGGTCGTGGTCGACACGCTGTTGCGACTGCTGCACCCCTTTGCTCCTTTCATCACCGAAGAACTCTGGCACAAACTGAATGAGCTGGCACCGGAACGCGGGCTGACAGCCCCCGTTCGCCGCAGCGAATCGGTGATGATGGCCGAATGGCCCACCTTGCCGATCTCGCGGATTGACGAGGCACTGGAAAAACGATTTGAACGTCTGCAGCAGACGATTATTGCCGTGCGCAACGTGCGTTCGGTGTACGGCATTTCACCGACCGTACAATTGAAGCTGTTCATGCGGTGCACACAGGACGTTGCTGAACAGTTGCAGGCTGTCGCCGGTCAGTTTGACTTTCTGTCAAAGACCATGCTGGAAGCCGCCGGGCTGGACATCAGTCGTCCAGCAGGAGCAGCCAGCTTTTCCCTTGGCGATGCGGACGGCTACATTCCTCTGGAAGGACTGATTGATCGCCAGGCGGAACTCACACGGCAATCGAAGGAAGCTGAAAAACTGCGCGGCTTTATTCGAGGTCACGAAGGCAAGCTTTCCAACGCTGGTTTTATGGCCAAGGCCCCGGAAAAAGTGATTGCTGAGATTCAGGAAACGCTGGCGGGCCTCAAAGCCCAGCTGGCCAGCGTGGAACGGATTCTGGAAGAGTTGTCCTGAGGGATTAACGGGAGCGCGAGTGCTCCTGCCGAGCCGCAAACCGGAACGAGAGGGCGAGTGCTCCTGCCGAGCCGCAAACCGGAACGGGAGGGCGAGTGCTCCTGCCGAGCCACAAACCGGAACGGGAGGACGAGTGCTCCTGCCGAGCCGCAAACCGGAACGGGAGCGCGAGTGCTCCTGCCGAGCCGCAAACCTGAACGGGAGGGCGAGTGCTCCTGCCGAGCCGCAAACCTGAACGGCTCAGATGGAACTTC
>CAIYBH010000280.1 GCA_903924405.1 uncultured Planctomycetaceae bacterium
CGGACGCACTGATGGACATTCGGGAAGAGAGTTCGGCGTCGGATGGGGCCCAGACGTATGAGGGCTGGACCGAGCGAATTCCGCCCGAGGGAACTCCTGTGCTGCTTGTGCTCATGCAGCAGCAGCAGCAAGGCAAGCCGAAAGCGGAGCGCGGTTCGGAGGACGGATCGAAGTAGTCTGCGTGCGACGGACTGGCGGAGTGCGATGAGGTGTGGGGGCGCGACAACGTGTGACGCGAATGCTGCTGCGCAAAAAAAGGTGCCGGAGAAACTCCGGCACCTGATATCAGCTTCAGCCGCTGGTTGGACTGAGTGGAATGCAATGTCTGCTCTGCCCGCTGTTTCAGTAGCGGAAAGTGGCACCAAAACTGAACCCATGAGCATAGAAGAAATCGTTGAGCGTCGTCCGCTCGCGAATGTCAGCAGTCGCTGCTCCACCGAGGGCTGGCACCGTCGAATCGTACAGCACGTTGTCCTGCGGTCGTGTGATGGAAGTGATGCACAGAAAGTCGTAACCGCCGTACAGCGAGAAATGACTATTCAGGTGCACTTCGGTCAGCAGGTTTAACTGAGTCGCCGTGGCGAAGTCGATGGACTGACGCTCACCGGAAGTCGGAAGTCCGCCCGTGATATCCGAGGCCACTGTGGCGGTGTAGTCATTCAGACCCATCATCACGCGGGGGGTGGCACTGAGTGAAAAGTACTGACTGTTGAGAGCAAGCCGAGCACCAATTTCGGGGCCGTAGATATTGTTGATTGTGGTGGAGTCGATTGCGGTGAAGCGATCCGGGACGATGGCATCGGTGCCGTTGAACGTACCGTTTGTGCCTCGAATCGAGAACTTTTCGTCGAGGCTCAGGTAGCGTACGCCGCCGAGCCATTGCCAGGACGGTCCAGCGCCACCAGGGGCGCGGCGTGGCGTGAGGAAGGCCAGTTCTGTCCCCCAGACCTGGCTGCTCATGCCCAGTGTCAATGTGTCATTGAAGACCAGCGCGTTGGCGCCCAGAAAGTCCTGCTCCACGCCATTTGTGGAGAGCGGAATCGCGTAGTTGGGAGCGAACGGCTTTTTCCCGGGAAGCAGAGGAGTCTGAGAGAGCCCCAGCTCGGGATCAATTGTGTTGTCCAGTGCAAACCGGGCAATACGCCCCTCAGCCAGCGAACCGAAATCCGACACGGCATTCTGCTGAGCTGTTCCGAAGAAACTGAGTTCCATTTCGGCACCGTCGAGCTTCAGGCCCCACGTGCCGCGGACTCCGGGAATATTGTCGAGATCGAGCCCGTTGTATGTCGGGATCAGCGTTGCGCCAACGGGTGTGCCGCCGTTGAGGTTATCGGAGTAATCGACGGGAACATCACGTCCTTCCTGCTGATTGGACAGAGGTCCGTTTTGCAGGCCGGAAACCGAAGCTCCCACGAAGCCATTACCGAGATCGCCGAAGTCCATGTAGAGGAACTCCATGCGAATCCAGCTCTGCTCGACGGCATTCGTCAGGAAGCGTTCGATGGGACGGGACTCATCCCACACATCGGAGCTGCCGGAAACATAATGGTCGACAGTGGGAGCGGCGTAGCCTGCATGCGGAGGCGGACATACGGCCGGGTAGCCTGCACCGCCAGCGTAGTGCTGAGCATTGGTCACGGTTGGAACCGCCAGCAGGGTGATTGCCGCGGTCAGAAAACGACGCAGGTTCGGACGGATCATTCGAGCCGCACCTTATTGAAAAGGGCAGAAGATCAGGAATCGTGCCAGAAACACGATCTGCTGTCGTCGATATCGTCCCGCTGCGACTTTGAACTTTGCTCCAATTGTGCCGACGTGGTGGATTTTGACGGCTAATCCAGAGAATCCGATAATCCGGTTTTGCTGGATCGTGCAGGCGCAGAATCTGCCGGCGTCCAAAGAGCAGAAACGCCTCGACCTGCGCCATCCGAATACTACCGACCCCGGATCCGGCAAAGTCGCAGACACTCAGGTGCCATGCACCCCGGGCCGCACCCCGGGCCAATCGTGTGAGTCAAGGTGCATGGCACCTGAATCAAAAAACGAGTCAATTTGGGGGTTTTTAAGCGGCGGGTGGACGGGCGAAGGTACATCGCCGCGAGAGAGGAAGCGATCGGGGTTGGGGCCATCGGACGGTTCAGATACGCAAAGGTGCATGGCACCTGAGAACCGACAGGTGCCTGGCACCTGAGTGGAAAGCGGGTTGTTGGGGGGGCCTACTGTTGTTTCCGGGGACGGGAGTGCGTAGACTACCGTGTTTCCCATGTTTCCTCAGATCTGTGTGACTCTTCCCAATGAATACGACATCGCGAACCGGCGAAACGCTTGCTGCACTTTCGTCCGGACTGTCCTCCGCGGCACCTCGGACGCCAGCTCTGTATGAAAGCAGTCTGGCGAATGCCGTGACGGCGGCACACATTGCGGACCAGTTGCGTGGTCAGAACATTGTGGTGCTGGACCTGACTCATATCACGTCGATTGTGGACTTCTTCGTCATCGCGACTGGCACCAGCCAGCGTCAGATGCATGCGATTGCGGACGAAGTGAATCGCAAGCTGAAGCACGAAGACGGCAATCGGCGGATCAGCATTGAGGGTTACCGGACCGAGGGCAACTGGATTCTGGTGGACTACGGCGACGTGGTGCTGCACGTGTTCACCCCGGAAGGCCGGTCACTGTACAACCTTGAACAGCTCTGGGCTGATGCGCCGCGGATTGACTGGCAGCAGCATCCCTCAGGGACTCTGGCGGATCGCCAGGCGGCGGCAACCAGCCCCACGGCCTGAGATCGCTGTCTGGTTGAGCTTTCAGTCGGGGCCTGAGATGGCTACCGGAGTAGGGAAGCGACCGGGACGCCGCATCAACGTGTCGCAATGAATCAACTCGACACACTGACCAGGTCGCTGCCGTTGGCGGTCGAGTGCGAACGTTGCCTGGTCGTCGTGGCCTTCGTCGCAGATTCGCCTGGGCTGTGAACATTCGGATGTCGGGACGTCAGCCGACTGATTGGCCAGAAGCACCTATCCCGGCGGTTTTGTGAAGCCGTACCGATGTTGATGGAAGCCAGGTCGGATGGGAGCGCTGAGTTTATGGCGTCCTTGACGTGGGAAAGAGCCACGGGGACGCCTGATGGACCAGTCGCGGCTGATTGACATAGGCTGGCCAGATGTGTCGGCACCCGATGACATCGGACACGTCGATATCGCGGACCTTGCTGCTGAAACTGCCAAGCGCCTTGCGATCGGAGGCGGTGAACCCGGTATTTCCGAGTGCGCGACGGGACGCGATTCTTCGCAGCGGGTAGATCAGTAGCGCCGGGTCATGGGCGTTTTTCAGGTTCAGCAGGCACTCGGTAGAACACAGTGCGCGACCGAAGCGTTCTCCGGGATTGAGCCAGTCGTGGTCGATGGCTGAGGCTGTGAAGA
>CAIYBH010000281.1 GCA_903924405.1 uncultured Planctomycetaceae bacterium
GCACTGACCACGTCGCTGCCGTTGGTAGTCGAGCCGGGACGATGCCTGCTCGTGCCGGCCTTCTTTGCAGTTTCGCCCTGGCGGTAAACTTTCGGATGTCGGGACGTCAGCCGACTGAGCGGCCCGAAGCGCCCGTTCAGGAAATTTTGCGAAGCCGTACCGATGTTGGTGAAAGCCAGGCCGGATGGGATTGCTGAGTTTATGGCGTTGATGATGTGGGAAAGAGCCACGGGGACGCCTGGTGGACCAGCCGCGGCTGATTGGTATAGGCGGGCCAGATGTGTCGGCACCCGATGACATCGGACACGTCGATATCGCGGACCTTGCTGCTGAAACTGCCAAGCGCCTTGCGATCCGCGGCGGTGAACCCGGTATTTCCGAGTGCGCGACGGGACGCGATTCTTCGCAGCGGGTAGATCAGCAGCGCCGGATCATGGGCGTTTTTCAGGTTCAGCAGGCACTCGGTGGAACATAGTGCACGGCCGAAGCGTTCTCCGGGATTCAGCCAGTCGTGGTCGATGGCTGAGGCTGTGAAGACAGCTCGGATGCGCGGGTGACGGGAGTGGAGTTGCTGGCACGCGATGTTCTCCACGGACCCGCCGGCCATCAGATGCAGAGCGGACGAGATGACTCGGGTGCCATGACTGTGACCGAGCAAAGCCACGGGGGATTCCGCGGGCAGTGACTGGATCAGACCGGCCAGATAAAAGCCATTCCTGCTGGCGCGACGTCCGAGGACGGCGAAATCGATGTTTACGAGTGGTGAGAGAATCCGATAGCTGGGCCAGCGGAAGTAGATCATGTGGAACGGGCGATCTGCGGCACCGTGACGGAGCCATTTCCACGTCCGCTGGGATTCCGGCAGGACACTGGGAGAATCCACGAGGCTGCCGTGAACCATGATGCAGATAGGCAGGCCGGGATTCAGGCTGCTGGTGAGTTCCTGCAGAGAGGACTTGCGGAGTCCGCTGCCATCTTCGTAGCGGGTGACCTGGGCGCAGAAGCGTGGCAGGGTTTCATCGAAAGACTGCGGCGAGGACTCAGTGCTGACGATCCAGTAGCCATTATCAGCGGGAACGGGAATGGAAGGGACGTCGACAGACGGGCGATCGGGTACGGGCGACGCTGGTTCATCCCGGGCGAGCAGAGCATCGATGGGCAATTCGGAGAACTGCGCCTCGGCTTCGGGGACTTCAAACGCCGCTTCGGGGTTGGACTGAGCCGAGGTTTGGGCCTCGTGTGCGAGTGCGGGCGTGAGTGCGCAAAGCGAGCACGCCACGGCCAGGGCCCAGTGAAGGTGATTGAACAGTGAGCAGCGGGAAGAGCGGGTCATGAACTTCTGATCCGGAGCGAATAAGTCGGCAGAAGCTCGTCCATGAGACCGGGGTCGGAAAATCGGGGATCAGCACCATCAGACCCACCGAGTCGATTCCCTGAGGGGCGATTGCGCGAAACGCAGACCGTTTAACGGGTGGACCGACACTGGCAGATTCGGCTGAAATGTGCCAGAAAATGAGTGACA
>CAIYBH010000282.1 GCA_903924405.1 uncultured Planctomycetaceae bacterium
AGAAAACGCCACACCAACTGCGGCAGCGTCTACTTCGTCGGTGGCCGTAATGCCGGTGCTTGCGGTACCGGAATCACTGCCGGCGGCAGAACGTAATTCCTTCGACGCCGCCGCCGAACATGGGGCTCGCGCGGGCTGGTTATCACCGATTCCGCTGCAGCCAAAGCGTCAGGCGGTACGAACAAAGCAGACGGAACGCCGAGCCTCAAACAAGGGCTGTCTGTCGCTGGGCCTTGGCGAATACCTGCAACTGCTGGACTGGACCGCAAGGCAGATCCGCACTGGAAAACGGGGAGCGACACCCGCGGAACTAGCCCCCGTGTTTGAGCGGCTGCAGATTTCAGCGGAGTTGTGGGTGGAATGTGTCACGCATTTTCATAAATGGTTCCGCTCCAGCGTGGGACGCCCGAAAGCGATGACCACGAACGCTGAAACAAAAGGCCATAACAGAGCCATCAGCATCAACGCATCACGTAAAGTCTTCGCGTGACGTCCGAAAGAACGGGCGAAGAGCGGTTACACAAAACCAAATTCAGAAATCAGTTACGACAGAAGGCGATAGACGGATGGCACTGGGTAGGCACTAGGCCTTAAACAAGCGTACCCATTTTCGTTGAAATCAAAAATCTCGCTGGCGCAGCAGCCACCGGGCGGCGCTGGGGCCGTGGAGAATTCTCGATATAATCTTCAGACATAGGCATTGGGTTTCAGTTAGTCGGTGATCGGCGGGACCAAAGCATCCGGACTTTGGTGTCGTGAGCGCCGCGGCTCAGAGATCGGAAGTCTCAGGTTGTCAGCGGCAGGTTCAGGCTGTCCTGAAGGCGGAAGAGTGTTTCCAGAGAACTCGACCACGCAAGCAGGCGAAAAATCAGGCGTCGTGCGCTGCGAATGATCTGAGTTGGAATCAGAATCATCGTTTGTCGGAAGGTGCTGAAGTCCATCCGCAGCAGGCGATGTTTTTCTGCTTTCAGTTTTGTCTTCTGCTGCGGTCGTCCGGACTCCCTCAGCGACAGGGCCAGCCAGCACTTCAGGTTCCATGCCAGGGACGCCATCACCATGTAAGCCCCGTTGCTGAGCGTGGTGTGCAGTGGTGCTGCAAACGCTCCCATCTGTTTCCCCTGACTGATGATGTTTTCCTGATCGCAGCGTTTGTTCGACTCCAGCACAATTTCTTCCGCGGACTTTTCGGCTTGGCTGACGTTGGTGATGTAAAAAAAGTATGGTGAATCATCGATCAGCTTCCGCTGTCCTTTCGTTACAGACACCTGCTTGTGAAGCACGATCATGCGGTAAGTCTGGTCGCATTTGCCGGGGGAGTAGGGGAACTCGGCCACGAACTCTTTCTCCAGCCGCTTGTTCTTGTACTCCTTCTCCACCACGACCTGCTCTTTGGTATTTGGGCGACGATTGCGTGGGTTTTCTGAGGTTCGCTGTTTACGGTGAAGTTGCTTCCACACTGTTTTATCAAGGTTTTCGGCGATTTCGACCAATTTCGCATTCGCATCGAAGCCGAACACAAACTGCACATTGCCCTGATGCCATCGATCGAGATGACGCGACTGCGAAAAGTCTGTATCACCTCGCATCAGGATCTTTCGGAAGCCAGCACGTCGACACAACTCTATGCTCCGATCGAAGAAGAGATAGGCGCGTTCGTGAGACGGTCGATTGCCAGGTCGGTTCCACAGGTAGAGCACTTCTCGAGTATTGGCGAGCGTCACAACCAGAGGATGATAGCCCCACTGACCTTTGTGATTGATGCTCATTCCCTCTTTGTGTTCGCCCCAGGTTTCAACCTGCGTTCCGTCCGCTTCGATGACAGCCTGATCAAAAAACGAATCGGGTTGCTGCTTCCACACTTTCAGCCGCGTTTCATGAAATGATTCCTGCAGAGCAAAGATGTCCCAAATGCCGAATCGCCGACAGAAGTCCCCGGCTGTCGTGGGATCAGGAATGCGTTCGGCTCCCAGAGCATTCAGATACGCTTCATCCTTTCGTCGCAGTTCCAGATGCTCAAGACAAGTTCCCCCTGCGAGCAGGTTGTAGGCGATGTTGAGCACATGATCGGCTTCGCTATAGGGCAAATGCATCTTGAAAATCGGACAGATGCGATTGATGCTCTCTGTGAGACCCAGTTGTTTGACCATCTGCTGAATGACACCCAGCCCACCGGCATTCGTGGCCTGAACCCGATCGGCAAGTTCAATTTGAATTGCGGGCGGAGTGATCATTGGCGTCTGCCCGCTCCAGTTCGCTTTGTCGATTCTCTGTGTCGCACGACGCTCGCGTCGTGATAACTTTTGAAGTAGACTGAGCTTCACTCGAAAACCTCCTGTTTGCCGATGTTTTTTGTTTGTCGTTACTCAACAAACACCGGAAAAAGCCGGAGGTTTTCGTCTTTCTTCAAATTTCTCCCGTTCGGAGTACGCTTGGTTTAGGGTTAGTCTGGCCAGCTGGCCGTGGGTCCCCCTGACCGGATTTCCGGGGATACCTCACTTGAACTACCCTGAATCCCGGATTGTTTTGTTTGGCCGGCGATAGACTGGGGCGGGGGCAGTGTCCCGGGACGGGGCCGCAGAAGCGGAGGACCGCAGCGGGAAGCCGGCAGGGGCAACCGAGCCGAACGGGTCCCCTGTGGACAAGCGACACCATGCGGGGAACATTCAGTCCTGAATTTTTGTGTGTCGAATGGGCAATTCTGGTTAAGAACAACGGGTCCTTTTCCACACTCGATTCCGGAACCGCTTCCCACACAGAAAAGCGGGGACAGTGTCTTTACCGGCTGGGTCCTCCCAGGGGGCCGGACGGCCTTGCGGGTTCCCAGCTGATGACGTTTTTTGCGTGAACCAACATTTTCCGCGATGATACTACAACCAGCAACCGCCGGCAGGATTCGGGGGCGGGGGCAGTGTGGCGAAAATCCGGTCAACCGCACAAAACCGATCGTACAGGATCGCTCAGGACGCGATTGGACGCGCGTGTCCGATATCTTACCCGTCCAAAATGGCCGGCGATTGTGGGGCCTCTGAGGGGGGGCAAGGTACTTTTCGCGATTCCGTCCCCGTCGCCTACCACCGGAAGAATTTTGCTTCCAGACTGAGTTTCTTTGTTTCAGGGGTCAGGGCTGGAATTCTGCAGGACACACCGACGACGCCGGAACTACCCACTACTACCCAAAACTACCCTTTTCTGAACGCAATCCACGGAAAACGATTGCAAACAAAGGCACACTTTGAGACGATAAAAGACTGTGTTTTTCAGCATTTTCCGCCCCAAGTCGTGGATGCCCGGGTTTTTTTGGGAGCAGGAGGTCGCACGTTCAAATCGTGTCGCCCCGATTCTTCATAAACTCAATCCGAATCAAGACTTACGATACCTGACGACGTTCGTCAGTGCGGTGAGAACCCGGTTTCAATCGTGG
>CAIYBH010000283.1 GCA_903924405.1 uncultured Planctomycetaceae bacterium
GGCTTTGACAAAGCACGAGGGCATCCCGTCAACAGGCAGGCCGACAGGGATTGACGCTTCTTTCGAGTTGTGGACTTTCCGCAACAGTCACCGAGTAAGTTTCCCTGGAAACGTAGTAGCAACGACGTCTGATATCGCCATAATTGCGATATGCCAATACTCCCTGCATCCAACTCTCACGACAGTTTTTTCAAACAGGTGTTTGGCCAGCAGGAGAATGCACGCAGCTTTTTGCTTTCCACGCTGCCAAAGGATGTTGCGCAGTGTCTGGATCTCAGCATACTGGAACCATCGCCAGCATCATTTGTCGATGAAGATCTCAGGCAGGCCCATTCGGACCTGCTCTTTCGCACCCAGTTGACCAACGGAACAGAGGCTGCCGTCTATCTGTTATTTGAGCACAAAAGTGCTGCAGATCCGCTGACTGTCTTTCAGGTGCTCAGGTACATCCTGAAAATCAACGAACAAAGGCTCCGGGATCAACTGGGGTTGTGTTGTGTGATTCCAGTCGTTGTTTACCATGGCACCAATCCGTGGAATGCGCCTGTATCACTTCGGCAATTGATTTCCGTTCCGCCGCCGCTGGAACCGTTTGTCCCGGATTTTTCACTGCAGATCATGGATCTCGGGCAGATTCAGGACTCCGAATTTCACGGCGAAGCAATTTTTTGTGCCACAATTCTGGTCTTCAAATATATAATGAGTCCGCAGATCACTGATCGGTTGGGGGATATCTTCAGGATGCTCCGACAGGCCGGTCAGCTACAGCCCTCAGAATCCGTGATGCTAATCCTGAACTACCTCGTCAGTGGTTCTGACCGAGTGCCGAAAGATGTTCTGCTGCAGGCGCTCCAGAATGGACTGTCCAGCCACAGGGAGACACTGATGCCAACAATCGCAGAACAATGGGTCCAGGAAGGTCATGAGGCCGGGATACAGGCCGGTATACAGGCCGGGTTGTCCAGAGGGCAGCTGCTGGGAAGTATCCGGGCGTTCCAGGAATTCCTCGGTCGCGTGCCCGATACGATCGAACAACTCGATCGGCAAAACAATGAACAACTGGCCGATCTTGAACGACAACTGAGGCAGCAACTGGGATTCCCCGAACGCCGCTGCTGACCACAGTCCAGCAGGCTCGCACCGCTGCACCGCCATCGGCAGGACTCCTGCGCAATCCGCGGCTCTTTCCTCACGACGAATCCAACAATCTCGGCCGCTGCTGATTTCAACAGGCAGGTCGCACGTGGTTTTCTTTCGTTCTTCACACAGTGGACGTGATTTCCAGGAACGCCGGTGGCTGCTGCTTCCACCTCGTGTTTGTGTGCTGTTCACTGGGTTTGCGGCCATCGGCGAAGCTGGGCCGTCGTGCCGAAGTTTCCTCTGCTGAATCCCCGTCCAGATCAATGCCTTAAAAAAACACTGGTTCCGGACAGGATATTTACTAGAATCGGGATGTCATGACCCGATCAGGAAACTCCGTTCCAGCCAGTCTCAGCGATCTGACGACCGTGCTGGCGTCACTGCCCGGCTTCAGCGAAGTGCTGCAGGCACTTCAGTCTGGCCGCAGTGCCGCCATTGACGGTGCGTGGGGTTCTTCTCGCGCGCTCAGCATAGCGGCAGTGATCGCAGCCCGTCCGCAAAGGGCCTGTCTCGTCATTCAGCCGACAATTCGTGACGCGGAGGAGTTTTCGGACGAACTTGCCAGCCTGACATCTCACCCGGTTGTGCATTTCCCTGCATGGGAAAGTCTGCCCGATGCGGATCAGGCGGGTGATACGGTCGCTGCGGGTCGACTGACAGTGATTCGGCGACTTGCCGCCACTGACCGTTCGCGGCCCGTGATTGTGACCAGCCTGCCGGCTCTGCTTCAGCCTGTTCCCACGCGGGAATCGATTCGAAATTCCACACGCACGCTGCGAACAGGAGACGAACTTTCGCTAAGCAGCTTCAGTGACTGGTTGATGGCTCATGGCTTTGAACGGGTCACGGCCGTGGAAATGCCCGGGGAATTCTGCATCCACGGCGGAATTCTGGATTTGTTTCCGGCGACGGAATCCGACCCCGTCCGTATTGAACTCTTCGGCGACGAAATCGAATCGATTCGAGCGTTTGATGCCGAGACCCAGCGACGACTTCAGGATCTGCAGTCACTGTCACTGACGGTGACATCTGGTGGCCCAAAGGTCGCTCCGGCGACCGGTGGGAAGCAGTCGACCGCGCTCGCGGTTTCGGCATTTGGCACCGCGACTGAAAGCCTGCTGGATTCACTGCCACCCGACAGTGTTGTGGTGCTTTCGGATCTGCAGCAGGCCGTGATGGAGGGCCGACTATACCTGCAGCGACTGGCCAATCCGGTTGGTCTTTTTGGTGTCGACGCGACGCTTGCCCGACTGACGAGTTTCCCTTCAGTCACTGTCGATGGACTTGGGGTCGATAGCTTCGAAGCCTCCTGTCATCTTACTATCGAACCCGTAGAACGCCTGTCCGGCAGTCGTCGTGATGCGTTTGTCGAGCTTTCTGAGCTGCTGGGACCCGACGAACATGTTCTGCTTTGCTGCCACAACGAAGGCGAGCTTGGCCGGCTTCGGGAGCTTGTGACTGAAACCGACACGGAGCACGGAACACAACTGGCCTCCCGCGTGCACATCGTCACAGGCGGGCTTCGGCAGGGCTTCCGCATGCCAGGGCAGCACCTGGTTGTGATCAGCGACAGCGAACTGTTCTCGCGAACACCAGCACGAAGCACGACGCGACGTCGCCGAGCAGACTCCAGAGCAATCGACAGCTTCCTGGATTTGCGCGATGGCGATCTGGTCGTCCATGTGGCTCACGGAATCGCTCGCTATCGTGGCATCTCGGTGGTCGCTGCAGAAGGATCCCAGGAAGAGCATCTGCTGCTGGAATTCCGTGACGGCGTGACCGTCTATGTTCCCGTCTCCCTGATTCATCTCGTCCAGAAATACATTGGCCCCGCAAAGACCACTCCCGAACTGACAAAGTACGGCGGAACGTCGTGGCTGCGTAAAAAGGAACAGGTGGCCGAAGCCGTGTCCGACATGGCCACGGATATGCTGAAACTGCAGGCCGAACGCGCTTCGCGACCGGGTATCCAGTGCCGGGGTGACAGCCACCTGCAGCAGGAATTCGAAAAGGCCTTTCCCTACACCGAAACGCCTGACCAGGCGTCCGCCATCATCGATCTGAAAGGAGACATGGAAAGTACCCGCCCGATGGATCGCCTCATCTGCGGCGACGTCGGATTCGGAAAAACAGAAGTCGCTATGCGAGCGGTCTTTAAGGCCGTTGACAATGGACGTCAGGTTGCCGTTCTGGTCCCCACAACCGTCCTCGCCGAACAGCACTTTCGCACGTTCAGCCAGCGCATGGCCGAGTTTCCTGTGACAGTCGAAATGCTGTCCCGCTTTCGAACGGACGCCGAGCAGACAGAGATCCTGAAGAAACTTCACGAGAAAAAAGTCGACATTCTGATCGGCACACATCGACTGGTTTCAAAAGACGTTAAATTTTCCAATCTCGGTCTGCTGGTGATCGATGAGGAACAGAAGTTCGGAGTGAAGGTCAAGGAACGGCTGAAGACACTGCGTGCCGAAGTAGACGTCCTTACGCTGACCGCCACCCCCATCCCCAGAACATTGCATATGTCGCTGCTCGGAATTCGTGACATCAGCAGCCTCACAACTCCGCCGCGCGACCGCATGCCCATCGAAACACGCGTCGGTCGCTTCGACGAATCGCTCATACGCAGTGCCATTATTCGCGAATTAAATCGCGGCGGACAAGTCTACTTTGTCCACAATCGGGTACACGATATTCAGGAGATTGCTGACCGCCTGAAACGAATCGTCCCCGAAGCCAGCCTCACAATCGCTCATGGCCAGATGCACGAAGACCAGCTTGAACAGGCGATGATGGAATTTGTCACCGGCAAAGCCGACATTCTGCTGGCCACAACGATCATTGAAAGCGGCCTTGATATCCCAAACGCCAATACCATGTTCATCCACCAGGCCGATATTTACGGGCTGGCGGATATGCATCAGCTTCGAGGTCGCGTGGGCAGAAACCGGCACAGAGCCTACTGCTATCTGCTGCTGGAAGATGGCAAAATCATGACCACCAAGGCGTCTCGTCGCCTGCGGGCCATCGAAGAATACAGCGAACTGGGTGCCGGATTTCGAATCGCGATGCGCGACCTGGAAATTCGCGGTGCAGGCAACATTCTGGGAACAGAACAGAGCGGAAACATCGCCGCCGTCGGCTATGAACTTTACTGCCAACTGCTGGAAAACGCGGTCCGATCCCTGAAGAAAGAACCGCTCCGTTATCAACGACACTGCAAAATCGACCTCCCGGTCTCCTCATTCATTCCCGACAAATACGTTGCGGACCAGAAACAGAAGATCGAGATATATCGCAGACTGTCTCAGTGCAATACACTGGAACAACTTTCCGAACTGGAATCCGAACTGCGTGATCGCTTCGGACCTGTTCCCACAGCCGCCAGACGCATGCTGCAAATGCGGGAACTCAACCTGCGTGCCCTCGCATGGTTCGTCGAAAACATCCGACTGGAAAACGGCTACGCAGTCCTCCGATACAAAAACGGTAAATTGATTCGCATGCTGTCTCATCTGCATGCTGGTCATCTGCGAGTTGTAGATCAGCACGATGCCTACTGGCCGCTGGAAGCTCGCGACGATGACGGTGCGGCCATCCTTGAAGAACTGCTGACAGTCTTCGGAATCGCCGACCCCGCACAACCCACTCTTCCCACTCCACCCGCCGGTTCCAGGCCGGCATCAGCCGCAAACCGCGCACCTGTTGCGCAATCGCCCGCAGCCAGGACTCCCGCGAACCGGTCGCCTGCGACCCGATCGCCCACACAACCCACTCGCCCCGCGCCACCCGCCGGTTCAAGGCCAGCACCGCCTGCAAACCGCAATCCCGCAGCCCGACCGCCGGGGACACAACCACCAGGCACACAACCGCCCAAAAAACCATCAGGTCGCTGAGACCCCGGTATCCGTTTTCGGCCGGGATTCTTCCGCCGGAATCTGGCTCAGCAGACGCGCCAGAAACTCGTCCAGAAAACGCTCAGAATCGTCCCGGCTCAACACCGTTCCGTCCGTCTTCAAGCTGATCGTAACTTCCCCTGCATACTCTGCCACGGCCAGCGCCACCAGAGTATTCGGGCGTACCGGCGAGACTCCGCTGATGCGTTCCATCACCACATTCCCGGCGATCCATTTTCCCTCACTCTGCGGAAAACGCCCCCGAAATCTTCGCCGCACCTCGCCCACATTCGCCAGCACCAGACTGCTGGCACAGGATCTGTGCGACAGAAAGCATTTCATCGCCCCCGGAATTCTTCTCAGGAACCCAAACAGCCTCAGAGCAATCAGACCCTCGCGCCCCGAAAGCAGGCCCGCTGTTTTTTCGTGAATCGTCTTTAACAGCAATTCCGGATGATCACACTCCTGCATGCGATGAGTCACCAGGGCGTAACTGACAAGGTTACAGGCCGGCATCGTCGCATGCACAGGGGAACGCATGCTGATCGGTACCGCTATCCGGATCCATGACCTCGGTGAAGCAAGGCCCGCTTTCGCATTCCAGTCCCGAACCTGCAACAGCATTTCCCTAAGCAGCAGGTCGTTAAATGTCACCCCCTGGCGAATAACGGTACCTCGAATCGCCCGGTACACATCTCGAGTCAGCGTGCGAAAAAAAATGGCCTGGCGATGCGGAACAAAGGCCTCACGACGGGCCTCATGCTGCGCCAGCTGACCGGAATCCGCCAGACGACTGGCACGCCTCAGCAACAGCCTGCGAATTTTCCCGCAGAGCTGAAAAAGTGATCGCTGTGGCTGCGCGGATTCAGTTTTTCCTGTCTGAAAATCTGTCCGTCGCCCCAGCAGCAAGGCGTCCGGTTCATCAAACTCCGGACGCATCGCCGCCGATGTCGCCGTCTTCCGACCATACCGGGCAAACATCTCACCCACTAACTGAACCGCTGCAATCCCATCACAGCAGGAATGATGTAACTCCAGAACAACTCTCGCACTTTGTTCACTGCTGTAAACCTGAATCCGCAGACCCTGACCTGCCCGAACATCCAGCGGACAGACCTCCGGAAATCGCTGCTGGTCTTCCCCCGGCCCCAGTACTTCCCACGTCACAGGATCCCGTTGCTCCAAAACAGGAATCCAGACATTTTTACCACGAAGATTTTCGATCCTGCACCGCAGCAGCGGATGAGCAAGCACCGTCTCTCGGACAGATTCCCGAAACTCCTGCTCGTTCAGACTTCCCCTGACGTCCACCAGCATCACAATAATCATCGGATGCGACGACCGGTCGTCTGCCAGCATGTAGTCTTCAAAGGAGGACAAGGGCAGCGGAAAAAGCGTCGTCACATCGGCAGATGTCGACGACGACGCTTTGTTCGCCGGATCCCCTGACGAAACAATGGAAATGTCAAGAGATTTACGATCCATGATCCGGCTCAATCCGGCATCTTCCTTCAGTGTTTCAAACTCCAGAAACACTTAGTCTATCGAGAACCCCGGCTGAGCCCTAACGCGGATGCATCGTTTTTTCAGCAATCACAGTTCAGAAGGCCCCCCTGCCTTCCACGGATCACGAATTCCGAGTAGATCTCCCTATGCCCCCAGATTCTCCCTATGAACGCCCTGCCGTTACGCCACCCGTCGAACAATGGCCCTGCACAGTGTGGTCCGCCGCCTCGGGGTCCCTCGCTGCGCTTCGCAGGTCTGCTCGCTCAGCACTTCTCAGGACGGCTCTGCAGTACCGGCGGTTTCTGTGCACCGTCGCTGAAAACTGTGAGATTTCTCTGACGCATGCGGAGTGGCCCGTTGCGTCCCCGGAAACCACGCCGCTGGTCATGACGGGCCACCAGCCAGTCATCTTTCACTCCGGACTGACCTTTAAGTATGAAACCACCGAACAATTCATCATCGATCATCAGGCACTCGGCCTGGCGGTGATGATCGATACCGATGAAGGGGATGCCGGGGAGTTCTCGTTTCCTGTTGCGGAATTTTCTGATTCTGACAGCGCCCCCACCCGGCGTCACACGGAAACCGCTTCATTTTCACAGGGACCGGGGCTCTTTCTTAACAGCCAGCTCGGCACCAGAGCACATCGCGATGCGGTCGTGGCCCGCGTTCTTCAGGCACTTTCAGCAGCTGAACAACATGATGCAGCCCATGCCTTTTCCAGAACCTCTGCGATCTATTCCCGATTTTCCCCAAGCTCCATGGCCGTTGCCAATACCATCGTCCGACAGGCCGCTGGCATCGGTAACCGCCTGCTTGAAATCCCGCTTTCTGCACTCTGCCGACTGCCCGAAGTGATCCGCTTCTTCTCCGACATTCTCAGTCGGCCACGAAAATTCCATGAATGCTACAACCAGGTGCTCAGTCAGTTTCGCAAAGATCACTCCATTCGCAATGACGCCAACCCCTTTCCCAATCTGCACACAGACACGGATGGCTTTGAACTGCCCTTCTGGCTGGTGCACCCGGCGTCCGGAACTCGCTCCATCCTCTGGCTCCGCAATCACCAGCACACCCCGTGGCTCTGCAAAGACCAGCAACCTGTCACGGAATTGCATCCTGGAATGGCTGGCGAGGCCCTGCTGGCCCTGATGGCTCAGGGCTGGCTGCTGGTTCCCCGCGGTGCTCTGATTACCGCGTCGCTGCGATTGCTGTTCAGTGATCTGTTTGTGCACGGCCTTGGAGGAGGTCGTTATGATCCCGCCACCGATCAGCTGATTCGCGCATGGTGGCAGGAAGAACCGTCGCCGTTCGTCGTGGCCAGCGCCTCCCGCTGCCTCTTCCCCGAAGATCGCCTCCGCCTGCTTCAGATGCGGCAGTTCCAGACACAACTCAGAGACCTTCAGTTCAATCCCGGTCGATACCTGAATCAGCAGCTGTTTCCGGTCTCCGTGGAAGAACAGCTGCAATCCCTGCTCGCCGAAAAAGAGGCTGCTGTCTGCCTGTTGCAGCAACATCGGGACACCGGCGGCTCCGGGAAGGACGCCGGGCGACACATCCAGAAACTGTCCGACACCATTCGGTCCCTGGTGACCAGCACGCTGCAGCCTCAGATTGACACCCTCAACCAACTCTCTCCGCAAACCATCAGCACCATCGAAAGCCGACTGTGGCCGTGGTTCTTTTTCGCCAACACACCCTCGCCGATGCCGTAATGGCTGGAACGAATCGTCACGACCCTGACCGGGAGGCGTCTTGCTTTCCAGCCGCCCGCACCATACCTTTTACAGCACTGATCTGATCCAAAGAAAGTCCCGGAGACGCCCCTTGGCTGCTGAAGAACTGGTCCTGCTGGTTGATGAATCCAATACACTCACAGGCACATGTCCTAAGGCAACAGTGCATGGCCCCGACACGCCCCTGCACCGCGGATTCTCGGTCTTTGTCTTCGACACCACTGGCAGAATGCTGATTCAGCAGCGAAATCTCGCCAAGAAAACATGGCCCGGAATCTGGTCCAACGCCTGCTGCGGCCATCCTCGCCCGGAAGAAACCTCAGAAGAAGCCGCCCGGCGACGGCTGATGGAAGAATTAACGCTGCAGCCTGACGCCCTGTATGAAGTGCTTCCCAACTATCGCTACAAAGCGGAATTCAATGGCGTGGTGGAAAACGAATTCTGTCCGGTCTGGGTCTGCTGGAGCACAGAACAACCCGTCCCGAATCCCGCAGAAGTCGCAGATCTGCGATGGATTTCGTGGAAGGAATTCCTGACAGAAATCCGCCAACCTGCTCCCCATGCGTTCTCGCACTTTTCTCCCTGGTGCAAGGAAGAAGCTGCTCTGCTGGACCAGTCCGCTTTCTTCCACGAACTCTGGCAGCGACACACACAGGGGCAACGCGACTGAACATGGAGGTACTCAGGCGCCTCGTTTTAATCTTCTTCATCAACCCTCAGAAACTCAATCGAAAGCCAGTACTTCCAGGGCACCCTTTCAATCGCCCGGATCGTGCCAATGATCGGGAATATGAACGTCAACGCTCCCAGCACCCACAGCATCGGTATACCGATCAGAACAAACGTCAGAACCCCGGAGATCGCACCGTAGATGATACTGCTCAGCATCCAGTTGAGAATGATTCGCCCATGAGTGTCCACCACCCGTGACTGGTCACGACCGATAATCCACATCACTATCGGCACGATAATACCAGCCCCTGTCCACCACAGCAGCTGCGACAGATGCATCAGGGCGCACCAGATGTGAATCTTTAACCCCAGAATCTCGTCAGTGCGAACCGCAGACTGCCCACCCAGAACCTTCTGCTTCGCATGCTCAAATTCCTCTTCCGTCAAAGCCCCGGAATCCCTCAACGCTTTCAGTCGTTCCAGTTCTTCTGCAAGCATGTGGCTCTCCTGTACCGGTACCAGTGGCAAATTCTGCTGAGTTCAGTCTTCGTCCACACGGGCCTTTTCCTGGAAAAATTCCAGTGGGATTTTGACAGATTTCTGCCAGTTTGCTGCGGCCACACTCTATCAACCTGCGTCGCTGCGAACGAAGTGCCCGGATCGCCCTCCCCAAACAAGTCACCCACCTGCCCGGTCAGCCTGCTACTTTTGCTTTTCAGGTGCCTTTTCCTGCCCAAGCAGTTCATAGTAACGCTGCACCAGCGTATCAAACTCCTCCGGCACCGGCTCTCGGTCAATCGGCACCATGGCCCGATCTGATTCCCGCTTCAACAGCTCCTGCGATATTCTCTGCTGCAATTGCTGCAGCTCATTCAACAATTGCGACTGAACCAGATTCCACTGCGGCTCAGTGCCGTGACGGCGAAACTCCGCCCGAATCGCCCGCGCCCGATCACGAACCTGCGCAACCCGATTCCGCAGCCCCGGATCTTCCAGCATCTCTTCCACGTCTCGCAGCTGATCCGACCACTCCGAAAACTCATCCCCCGTCAGCGGTCGACCCGGGGCATTGTTCGCCCCCGCTGCCGCACGACTTTCACGACCACCCTCCCGCAAACTACTGCCGGTGTTTGGCTGAGATTGATTGTCCGAGGGTTGGCCGGATCGCGGCTGCTGACCCGACGATTCCTGCCCGCTTGATTCACCTGGTGGCGACTGCTGACCTGACTGTCCCTGTTCACCTGACTGCCCCGGCTGACCCGCTTTACCAGCCTGAGGTGTCCGAGGTTCCTGATCAGCTGATTTCTGTTCGCCCGACTGGCCTGGTTGCGATGGCTGACCTGGCTGACCTGGCTGACCCTGTTGATCCGCCTGATCCGCCTGATCCGCCTGCGGTGTTCGCGGCTCCTGATCAGCTGATTCCCGCTCGCCAGA